>CAMBAD010000090.1 GCA_945864085.1 uncultured Streptococcus sp. | reverse complement strand
GAAGCTCAAAGCCTTAGCAGCCACCAGCATAGCTGGTGGTTTTATTGTTTTTCTCTACGAGAAAAACTGGCTCGAAGCCATAATAAGAGACTGAGAATAATGAATCTACCTGCCAAAGCAACAAGAATCGATCACTGGTGGAGTCCAGAGCAAAATCAAAAACCAAATCACGAGTTTGTCCATCTAACACCACCTCCTATTTCCTACGAAAGAATGTGTAAGCGATAGCTATGGCGATAACACCAACCAGATAACAAATGGCAAATGTAAAAAATAGAAATGCACCCAAAAATATTCTCCTTCAGTGGTGAGAAGGATTACTCAGCATCCTATCCCCTCACGATTTCTAGTAATTTTTCATAGGAATCAACCACATCATACATATGATCATCAGCAATCAAGCCTTTTTCCTTGAGGGCTCTAAAGTGGGCCTTGGCGCACTCGATTTTTGCTAATTCTGCTCCTTTCAGTTGCAGAGTGGACATGGACCCCTTGGTTTCAGCTACGAAGTAGACATGTTTGACCCTTCCTTCACGAAAGGCAATGGCCCAATCAGGATTGTAGTCACCAAGCGGCGTTGAAATCTTAAATCTGCTTGGCAATTTTGTATAAACCATGACATCTTCAAACTGATCTAATTCTTCCTTGAACTTTTTCTCAGTATCAGAGTCCACTTTTACATAATGATAGACCCCTTTTTCTGACTCTAAGATTCTCTTGTCTGACAATTTTCCACTTTCAGGATTATCGGTAAAGACAGAACTATCAAAGGTTTCGTCCAAGATATTGTAACGGATATGTTCGATAACCTGACTGGCTTTTTGCTCATTGATAAGCTTGCTGGTTTCTTGGATAAAGGCTTCAGGATGATAGGCAAACATGGCAAACTTTGGTTGTGCCATCTTTTTCAAGATACTAGCAACCGTTTGTCGTTTCAACTCAGTCTTGGCCGCAATCTCTCCCAGCAAATCATAGCGCAGCTGAATACTGGACTTATCCAATTCAGCCTGGCGTTTTCCATCCTTATTGATGTGAAAATCCAAGCCCTGTTCAGCCTTCATCTCCCTTGCCTCTGCTTCTGTAATCATGTAGCTAGGCTTTTTGACAAAAAGATGTTGATTAAGGGAGGCCACTGAATTGGCAATCAATTCATCATCATCAAATTCCACCTGATAAGTTGATTTGTGGTGGATGCTTGCCCACAGGCGTTTAAATTCCTCTCGGTTATAGTTGCGAGAGTTGATTTCTCTGGCAAAGACGATTTCTGTATCATTTTCACGTTCAATCTGGTAGCGACTGTCGTCATAAATGGTATCCAGTATCTTCTCAACAGCCACTTCGTAGCCTGCCAAGTCTTCTGACAGAAAGCTGTGTCCCTGAGCCGTTTGTTCAAAATAATTCGAGGTCAAATTCCCCTTACTGTCAATCATGTCCTGCTTGATCAGCTGGAACTCAATTTCTTTTGCGATTTCCTTGGTAACCGTCAGTTTTTGACCAGCTTCATTTTCCAAAACCTTATTAACAAAGAGCTCTACTTCCACCTTACTTGGTCGGTCTGCCAAGATTTCCTTGAGTTCTCTTTGCAAATTCTTGGCAAAATCCTCATAGCTTTCATTGGCGATGACGGTTAGCTTGTTAATGTTATGAACATCTGCTCCTAAGAGTTCCTCATCCTGACGAACCCCTTTTTGGTCAACCGCCAGTCGCATGCCTCGACCAATCTTCTGCCGTTTTTCGGTCTCCGTACCTGTATTTTTCAGGGTACAGATCTGGAAGACATTGGGATTGTCCCAGCCTTCTTTGAGGGCTGAGTGGGAGAAGATAAAGCGCACTGGCTCTTCAAAGGACAGAAGCCGCTCCTTGTCCTTCATAATCAGGTCATAGGCATCTTTGTCATTGGACTGGTTCGCATTTTTTTCTTTGTTCGACTTGTAGTCTACAAACCTGACCTTATCAGACTTCTTCACCCTATCCACTGAGAAATATCCAGCGTGAACGGGATTGCCTTCTTGATGGTTATTCAGGTAGTGCCTGAAATTGGTCCCATGGAGATTGGGATCAGCCAATAAGGTCTTGACTTGGGCTTCATATTCCTCTTCAAATATCTGAGCATAGGTGCCATTATAGGCCTCGTTTTGCTCATCATAGCACTTGTACTTGGCTACCTCATCAATGAAGAAGAGGGAAAGCACCTTGATACCTCGTTTATAGAGGCGTTCTTCCTTTTGCAGGTGACTGGCAATGGTTTCCCGAATCTGGATACGGCGGATGTCCTCTTCGTTGCTTTCCCCAATCACTTCACCTACATGGAGTTTACGATTGGCGCCGATTTGAATGGAGTTTTCTCCCTCACGCGCATCAAAATGGCTCAAGGTCCAACCATCTTGATAGGCTGGCAGGTTGCCTGACTCTTCATATAGGGCAAACGGCTCATCAACCAGCTTGGTCACACGCTTGATGGCACCTGACTTGGTTCGCATTTCAAACTCAATCCGAGCCTTGGGAGCTCCTGATTTTTGCGGGATGAGTTCTTGCAAGTAGAGGTAGCCTTGGGTTCCTGTGGTAGCAGTCTGCTCCACGGTCTTCACCGCAATCTTCTTGACCAGCTTTTTATTGTAGGCATCTAAGGCATCCAGACGATAAATCATATCGTGCTTTTCCTTGTGGGTCGCTGAATAGCGGAGGGTGAATAAGGGCTTGAAGTCCTCCAAGCGTTCCTTAGTCTTTTTCCCCTCAACCGACTGAGGCTCATCGATCATCAAAATGGGATTGGTCGCCGCGATGACATCGATAGGCTTTCTCCAGCGGAAACTTTCCTGCTCGGT
>CAMBAD010000089.1 GCA_945864085.1 uncultured Streptococcus sp. | reverse complement strand
GGGCAACTTTTTCAAGTTCAGCTGGTGCTAAGTCTTTGGCTACAGTCAAGCGAGCCTTTACTTTGCCCTTGATTTGGACAACGATTTCCACTTCGCTTTCTACCAGCTTGCTTTCGTCATATGTTGGCCATGCGACATAGCTGATTGACTGGCCTGTATTTGCAAGACCCTGCCAGAGTTCTTCTGCCAAGTGTGGCGCAAATGGGGCGATCAACTGAACAAAGCCTTTGGCGTATTCGACATAGAGTTTGTCTTCTTTGTTGGCTGCGTTGACAAAAATCATGAGCTGGGCGATAGCCGTGTTGAATTTCAGGTCTTCAATATGCTCTGTCACCGTCTTCACGGTTTCATTGTAAACCTTATCCAAAGCTCCGCTATTTTCCACCACAAGCTCCTTGGTCGTCAAGAGGCGATAGACACGGTCAAGGAACTTACGGCTGCCTTCGAGGCCTTCTTCTGACCAGGCAATCGAAGCGTCAAGTGGGCCCATGAACATCTCGTAAACACGGAGAGTGTCCGCACCGAACTGCTCAACCACATCGTCTGGGTTGACCACGTTTTTAAGGGACTTGGACATCTTAGCAGGTGCCTGCTCTAGCTCCTCACCAGTTTCGATGTTGAAGAAGGAACCATCACGTTTTTCAACCTTATCTGTCGCTACAAGGGCACCACGGCTGTCGCGGTAGCTAGTCCCCAAAATCATGCCCTGGTTAAAGAGTTTTTGGAATGGCTCTTTGGTCGGCACAACGCCAAGGTCATAGAGGAACTTGTGCCAGAAGCGAGCATAGAGCAGGTGAAGGACCGCGTGCTCAGCACCACCGATGTAGATGTCCACTGGCAACCAAGCTTTGAGAAGCTCCTCGTCTGCCAATTTCTCATCGTTGTGTGGGTCGATATAGCGGAGGTAGTACCAGCTAGAGCCCGCCCATTGTGGCATGGTGTTGGTCTCACGGCGACCTTTGACGCCGTCTTCACGCACCACTTCCAACCAGTCTGTCAAGTTAGCAAGCGGTGACTCCCCTGTACCTGAAGGCTTGATGTCTGAGGTTTTTGGCAATACCAGAGGTAACTCATTTTCTGGTACTGCTGTGGAAGTACCGTCTTCCCAGTGGATGATTGGAATTGGCTCACCCCAATAACGCTGACGGCTGAAGAGCCAGTCACGGAGGCGGTAAGAAATTTTCTCCTGACCAAGACCATTTTCTTCCAACCAAGCTACCATTTTGGCAATAGCTTCTTCCTTATTCAGACCGTCTAGGAAATCAGAGTTAATGTGGGCACCGTCTTCTGTATAAGGTGCTTCTTCTACATTGCCACCTTCCAGAACTGGAACGATGTCCAAACCAAACTGCTTGGCAAAGTCCCAGTCACGCTCATCGTGGGCAGGAACAGCCATGATAGCACCTGTTCCATAGCTTGCAAGGACATAATCAGCAATCCAGATTGGAATTTCCTTGTTGTTCACAGGGTTGATCGCATAGGCACCTGTCCAAACACCTGTCTTGTCTTTGGCAAGGTCTGTACGGGCAAGGTCTGATTTGAGAGAGGCTTGACGTTTGTACTCTGCCACAGCCTCTGCCTGCTCAGGCGATGTGATACTATCTACCAAGTCGTGCTCAGGAGCAAGGACAGCGTAGGTCGCACCAAAGAGGGTATCTGGACGAGTTGTGAAAACAGTGAAGTCCTTGTCTGTGTCCTTGATTTTGAAGGTCACATTGGCACCTGTTGACTTACCAATCCAGTTGCGTTGCATATCCTTGATAGATTCTGGCCAATCAACTTCTTCCAGGTCATTGAGCAAGCGTTCTGCGTAGGCAGTGATTTTCAACATCCATTGACGCATTGGCTTGCGGACAACTGGGTAGCCACCACGTTCAGACGTTCCGTCAGGAAGGACTTCTTCGTTGGCGATAGCTGTTCCCAATTCTTCTACCCAGTTTACAGGCACTTCTGCCTCGTAGGCTAGGCCTTTTTCATACAACTTAGTGAAAATCCACTGGGTCCACTTGTAGTAGTTAGGATCAGTCGTATTGACCTCACGGTCCCAGTCGTAAGAAAAGCCAAGGGCGTTAATCTGACGCTTGAAGTTGGCGATATTTTCCGCTGTAAAGTCAGCTGGGTCATTTCCCGTGTCCATAGCGTATTGCTCCGCTGGCAGACCAAAGGCATCCCACCCCATTGGGTGAAGGACGTTGTAGCCTTGGGCACGCTTGTAACGGCTGAGAATGTCCGTCGCAGTATAGCCCTCAGGGTGACCAACGTGCAAGCCCGCACCAGACGGATAAGGGAACATATCTAGGGCATAAAAGTTTGGCTTGTCTGCATCTGTTCCTGTCTTAAAAGTATGATTTTTTGCCCAAAATTCCTGCCATTTGGGCTCGATTTCCTTGTGATTGTAGAAGCTCATGTCATTTCTCCATGTCAATAAATTATCTGTACCATTATATCACGAAATAAGCAAAGAAAAAAGCAGGATAATACATCCTGCTAACAGAGAAAGATTACTTCTTGCGTTCCACACTTGCATTTGGAATGTTTTTCGCAAAAAATTCTGCTGACTGTTTGTCAAAAAATGGTCCTGCAATCTGGTTTCCAAATTGGTCAACTACAATCCATTCTTGCATAGTAGCCACCTCCCTTCCTTTCATTTACAAATCATCTAAAGATAATTTCCCTGTTTGCAAGTCAGATTCAATATCCCTAGCAAATTTCTCCGTCAGACGCTTTCGACCATACAACTCTTTTACTCGTTGTGTAACATCTAGGCAGATTACCTCTCCGTTATCGTCTATCTCCACCTCTATTTTCCCTGGGCGGTAAATTGTCCAGTTCCCATTTCCTTTCCCCAACTCTCTGACAAAAAATCCTTCAGGCCGCCATTTCTTTA
>CAMBAD010000088.1 GCA_945864085.1 uncultured Streptococcus sp. | reverse complement strand
GAAAAATCAGGCAAGGTCCAGCAGGTGCCAGAGAGCCTGATTGACGCAGCGACGGCTATCGCAGGCTGCGGACCAGCTTTTGTCTATCAGATGATTGAGGCCTTGACGGATGCAGGTGTGCAGAACGGGCTCACGGCTCAAGATGCCAAGGTCCTAGCAGCTCAGACCCTAACAGGTACCGCCCAAATGGTCTTGGACAGCGACAAGCACCCAGCCCAGCTCCGACAGGAAGTGACCTCGCCAGGAGGCTCGACCATCGCAGGCGTGGTGGCTCTTGAAAAAGAAGGCTTCCGTTACGCTATCATCAAGGCAGTCGCCGCCGCCCTCAAAAAGACCAAGAAATTGGGCAAAAAATAGGATAGGTGTAGAAAAATCAAAAGAGTTCGTCAACAATTTTTCATTTCAAGTTGTTGAGTTGAGGCTGGGCTCAAGTCCAGCGCCACTTCTCAGAGTTCGTATCAATATCTCAGCGCTGTGGTTGACTGGCTTTAACAGTCTGTGGAGTTCAAAAGGTCTGGGTGAACTTTTGAAGTGGGAAATATGAGCTGACGATAGTTAGTTTGTATATAAAAACTTGGTTTTCGTGGCCAAGTTTTTTTGTGGTTTAAGCGGAGAGGCTGGCAGACAGTTCTCATAATTCGTGTCAAAACAGTCCAGAGAAATGAGCCAGTTTGGGGAATTTGTCGCGTTCTTTACAGCTTCCTTTTTTTTTTTGCAAATTTTTTACTGATTATTAACTATTTTGCTTTACAAAGTAGTCAGGGCGTGTTATACTAAAGAAAAGGTAGTTGGTAAAACAAGTTAGTCGTTTCGAACGACTTTCATTTTACAGAACTAATATGTTTTACAAGTTAGTAGAAAGGAATAGGGTATGAAAGAAACTCAGATGTTAAAAGGTGTCTTAGACGGATGTGTTCTCCAGCTAATTTCTAAGCGAGAAATCTATGGCTATGAACTGGTTCAAGCTCTGCGAGCCCAAGGTTTTGAAAATATGGTAGGAGGCACCATCTATCCCCTCCTGCAAAAATTGGAGAAGAATGGCCTGATTTACAGTCAAAACAAGCCTTCGCCAGATGGGCCAGACAGGAAGTATTTTTATCTGACGGAGGAAGGGCAGGGATACCTAGATGATTTTTGGTTTCAGTGGAGCGAGTTGGTGGACAAGGTTGAGAAGGTGAAAGGAGAGTAAGATGACGAAGCAAATGGAATACCGCAAACAGATTGAAGCAATTGAAGAGCAGCTGACTAAGGAAAATAAGGAGTACATGGGCCGAATCAATGGCTATATGATGATTGCCTCTATTTTTCATAGAAAAGAAGAAGCAGTGACAGCCCAGCTCTTATCCATTTACCAAGATGTTCTTGATGCGCAAGAGGACGGGCAATCAGCTGAGGACTTTCTGGGGAAAGACAGCAAGCAAATGGCAGATGAACTCTTGTCTGACCTGCCACCTATTGGCATTTTTGAGGTGGCTCATTTGAGTGGTCTTATGCTCAGTATCTACGTCGGTAGTCAATTGTTAATGGACTTTGCAGCAACAGGAACAATTTCCCTCAACTGGCTCTCCTTAATTTGCGACATGGCCTTTAGTTTGCTCTTGCCAGCAGGCCTCCTCCTTATTCTTCGCGGTCTGATTTACCAGACCAGCAAAATCAAGGTTTGGGCAAGTTTTCTCTGCATTCCCCTTCTTTTTCTAGTAATTTGTTGCCTTCGTCTTTGGGTAATCCCCAAGGAACCTGACCTAGTCTTGACTGGCTGGGGGCTTGTAGTGCCACTTACCTTAATCGGTTTTGCTCTGCTATTTTTCCAAAAGGAAAAATTGGTTCGCTATGTCTTTTTACCAAGCTATCTCTTCATAATCTTGGGAGGTGTGGTGAATATGGTCATGACCGTTCCAGTTTGGCTCAATCTGGTCTTGGTGATTCTTCCAGCCCTGGCCTTTTGGATTGGCAGTGCGGTTTTATTGGTGAGAAAGGAGAAGTAGGATGAACAAACAGCAGGAAAATTTGAATGCCATTAGTAACTTGCAAGGGAAATTGACTAAGGAAAACAAGGTCTATATGCGCAAGCTCCATGGCTATTTGATACTGGCCTCGGCTTTTCATGAGCAGGAGGCGGAGGCAACTGCACTCTTGCTATCCATTTATCAAGATGTTTTGGAGGCGCAGAAGGATGGTCTGTCTGCGGAGAACTTTCTGGGGAAGGACAGCAAGCAAATGGCAGATGAACTCTTGTCAGATTTGCCGCCCGTTCGCTGGTATTATGGTTTGCGACTGACGGGTTTCATGGCCTTGATTTATATTGGCTGGTTTTTCCTAGGAGAATTCGGAGTTACAGGCAACATGACTTTGGAATGGCGCGGTTTGCTTTGTGACCTGCTCATCGGCCTCGTCCTGCCCAGCTCTGCCTTTTTCATCCTGAAGAACCTGGTCTATGAGCCATCGAAAATTAAGGCTAATCTTGTCATGGGTACTTGGGGGATAGTGTTCTTCGGTTTAATCGGTCTGCGATTTTGGATTAGCCGTCAGTTTTTTGAAGGGTTTGTCCTACCGCTGTGGGCCTCGCTTCTTGTTTTGTTGGGGATCGCAGTAGGAATCTGGTACTACCGCACGAAATCACCGATTGTCTACGTTTTTGTACCTGCCTATGTGTTAACCGTTCTTAGTGGTTTCAGTCAGGTGATAGCTAGCCAGTTTGGTTATGGACCGCAGGACTGGACAGGTTGGTTGCCATTGGTGTTTATGGGAATGGCCTTTACCACCACACTTGCAGGGACCTATTTCCTTCTAAAAAAGGAGCAGGTGGTTTAGAAACAACATCAGGCTACGCTTTAGAGTGGTCTGATTTTTTGGTATAATGGTTGAAAAATAGAAGATTAAAGGAGCAAACCATGACATTTGAAGAGATTTT
>CAMBAD010000087.1 GCA_945864085.1 uncultured Streptococcus sp. | reverse complement strand
AAAGGAGCAAACCATGACATTTGAAGAGATTTTACCAGGCCTCAAGGCCAAGAAAAAATATGTTCGCACAGGCTGGGGCGGAGCGGAGAACTACGTTCAGCTCTTTGACACCATTGAAGTCAACGGTCAAAAACTAGAAGCGACGCCTTATTTCCTCATCAACGTTTCTGGCGAGGGTGAGGGCTTCTCCATGTGGAGCCCGACCCCCTGCGATGTCCTTGCGACCGACTGGGTGGAAGTTCATGACTAAAACAGCTCTTATCACCGGCGTTTCCAGTGGCATTGGTCTTGCACAAGCGCGGATTTTTTTGGAAAAAGGCTGGCGCGTGTACGGGATTGACCAGAACAGCAAGCCTAATCTGGCAGGGGATTTCCACTTCTTACAACTAGACCTAACTGGTAATTTATCCCCAGTCTTTTCATGGTGCCAGACAGTTGATGTCCTCTGTAACACCGCAGGCATTCTAGACGATTACCGCCCCCACCTAGATATTGAGGAGGAAGAATTAGCTCAGGTCTTCGCGGTCAATTTTTTTGCGGTGACAAGACTAACCCGCCCTTATCTGCAGCAAATGGTGGACAGGCAGTCAGGTATTATTATCAATATGTGCTCCATTGCTTCTAGCCTTGCAGGCGGCGGAGGCTCGGCTTACACCGCCTCCAAGCACGCCCTTTCAGGCTTTACCAAGCAGTTGGCCTTGGACTATGCCAAGGATAAGGTACAGGTATTTGGTATTGCCCCCGGTGCTGTCCAGACAGGCATGACCCAGAAAGATTTTGAGCCAGGGGGATTAGCCGATTGGGTGGCAGACCAGACACCTATCGGACGCTGGACCCAGCCTGACGAAATAGCAGAGCTGACCTTTATGCTGGCTAGCGGAAAGCTCGCTTCCATGCAAGGCCAAATTATCACCATTGACGGCGGCTGGAGTTTGAAATAGAATAGACAAAATAGAGAGTTAGGAAAAAGAGTTTATGGTTATTATTTTTGGAACAAAGAATAAGTCAGAAGATTTAGGTGCCACAGATGTTGAAGTACTCTGTGCGAATTGCCATAATCAATCACCTTGGCATGTACATGTAGTCGATAAAAAATTTACGCTCTTTTTCATGTCGATTTTTACCCTGAGTTCGACTTACTATCTGCTTTGTCCCATTTGCCAGTATGGCAGACAAATTTCCAAGCAGGATGCAAAAGAGTTGGTGGGTCGCACTTGATAACATAGAAAGGTAAACGTATGATTCTTGAAACCAATCGTCTTTTGCTCCGCCCTTGGAGTGAGGCAGACGCAGTAGATTTATTTGCTGAGGCCAGTCATCCAGAAGTTGGTCCCGCAGCAGGATGGCCAGTTCATCAGAGCTTGGAAGAGAGTAGGGAGATTATCAAGACGGTCCTCAGCCAACCAGAAACCTATGCCCTTGTCCTCAAAGAAACAGGACAGGTGATAGGCAGTATTGGCCTTATGATTGGAAAGCAAAGCGGTCTTGACTTGCCTGATTCAGAAGCAGAATTGGGCTATTGGATTGGTCATGGATTTTGGGGTCAGGGTCTGGTACCAGAGGCCTGTCAAGCGCTGTTGGACTACGGCTTTAGCCAACTGGGCTTAGAGCAGATTTGGTGCCGTGCTTTTCTAGAAAATAGCAAGTCCCAACGGGTCCAAGAAAAGCTGGGCTTTGTTTATCAATACACGCTTGAAGAAGAGTATTTTCCACTGATAGATACAGTCCATACAGAGCGAGTGAGTTTGCTGACTCAGACGGATTGGCAGTCTAGAAAGGAGGCATCATGACCCCAACGCAATTGTGGCAGGATTATCTTGCCCACAATCCCCAAGCTGGTTCAGAACCAGAAGCTTGGGCTTTTGGAGCAGAAGCTGATCGTCTGGCCGACTTGGTAGCAAGAGGGATTAAAACCTCTACCAGCTCTGCCCATGCCCTCTATGCAGTTGAGGGAGAAGAACTCCCGACTGCCGGTGGCTATGACATCATTCTTGATGGAAAAGGGCAGGCAGTCTGCATCATCCAGACCACCAAGGTCTATGTGACGCCTTTTTCCCAAGTAACAGCAGACCACGCCTATAAGGAAGGGGAGTACCGTCAGGAAGGAGATTTGTCCGTCATAAAAATGAAAAGTCTGGCTCACTGGCGTCAGGTTCATGAGGAACTCTTTACCATTTGGTTAAAAGAAGCTGGTCTTTCTTTCTCGGAGGAAATGCTAGTGGTCTGTGAAGAATTTGAATTGGTCTATCCAACAGCTTAATTTCTCTTTGTTTATATGATATAATAATATAAAAAACAAATAAAGGAGGTTCCTATGGATAAGGAGCGTGTGATCGGTCTCTTGGACCAATTATCTTCTATCGTTGCTGGGAAAGAAGGAACAGTTGGAAAAGGGCTTGTAGATGAATTACAGGCAGCTATTGGAGAAACCAAAAAAGAAGTGATAAACAAAGAAGGTCTGGCCTTGGGGGCTAGTTTGTCAGGCTTGGTCAACATGATTCGTCTTGCCTGCCTTCCAGAGACCAAACTCTCTTTCACAACCCAAGAAAAGCCTGTCTGGGAGGAATTGCAGACCTTAACAAACAAGGAACGGGCAGAGGCTGCTCGAGGGATTAACCTGTTTTAACAGGATAGAAGGCTGGATTTTGCAAGGTCTGGAAAGTTTTTCAGGTCGGAGGTAGGGCGAAAGAACTCGGCAGTCAGCCCCTCTTACTCCCCATTTACAGGATGGGGAGTAAGAGAGACAGCAAAAAGCCTTTTTACCACTTTTCGAGAATCAAAATCAGATGTTGCTGACTTGATTTGGTGAATGTCAGTTCTATTTGCCCCCCTGTGTCGCCTAGTCTGATTTTGATTTCCAGAAAATAGAACGATTATGGGAGTAGGAAAGATATCTACAAGTGAAAAAGAGTTCGTCAACAAGTCTTTATTTCCAACCTTTTTTACCTTGCTTCCTAGTATCTAAGTTTGGATACACTATGGTCACTTTCTAATTTCAAGGTGCCCAGCTGAAAGAGTTCCCCAAACTGTTTCACTCCCCCGAACAAGCCTCGCTTTTATATTTTTTAGCTCGGGTTAAAACAGTCACTTCCCTGACTGTTTTAATCCACTCCACTGGACTGTTTTGACACAAACTTCGTTTGTTTCATTTCCAACCTCCAACTATCTCCCAGATTGTTGGAGCAATCAACCACTGCGTCAAAGTGTTATCGCGAACTCTAATAAACGAGGTTGGACTTAATACCCAGCCTTTTTTGTTATGGCTTCGAGCCAGTTTTTCTCTACGAGAAAAACAATAAAACCACCAGCT
>CAMBAD010000086.1 GCA_945864085.1 uncultured Streptococcus sp. | reverse complement strand
ATTCTAGACAATTCCCATAAGTGAGGTGGCACCGTGTCATTGACGCCCTCGCAGGTTTTTCCTGCGGGGGCTTTTTCCATTGTCTTTGTAGATTGCTTTTCTATGTGTATGGCGTCTGGCTTGCCTAAGATGACTTATATCTGGTCCGCCGTTCCTTATCTAAAAGTAATTTACTGTGACCGTGACTAAGATAACGAGGTAATCAAGATGAAACGATGGCATAGCATTCCATAGAATATTGACGGAATTTTGCAGTTAATTTATAGTATGAAAGAGGAAAAAAATGAAAAATAAAAAATTGATGGGTGTGTTGATTGCATTTTTTGCGATTATTGTGGCTGTAGTGATTTCAAATCAGAATAAACAAGAAACCACAACAGAGACTGGGACGGAATCTCAAACCGTTAAAATCGGAGTTCTCCAATATGTGACCCACGCTTCCTTGGATGAAATTTACAAGGGTATCGAAGCTGGTCTGAAAGAAGGCGGCTATGACAAGGATGTCAACCTAGAAATTGATTTTATGAATGCAGAAGGTGACCAGTCACAGGTTCAGACCATGAGTAAGAAATTGGTAGACAACGGCAACCAACTCTTGATTGGTATCGCGACACCAGCCGCCCAAGGCCTAGCCAACGCAACCAGCGACCTACCGATTATCATGGGAGCAGTCACAGACCCAGTCGGTGCCAACTTGGTGACAGACTTGAACAATCCTGGCGGCAATATCACAGGTGTATCTGACCAAACCCCTGTTGCCGACACCATTGAACTAATCAAGCAAATCACACCAGAAGCAAAAACGATCGGCGCCCTCTTCTCCTCCAATGAAGACAACTCAAAAGCACAAGTTGCCGAATTTAAGGCAGCAGCAGAGGCAGCAGGCTATACCGTCATTGAGTACGCTATTCCTTCTTCAAACGAAATCGCCTCAACAGTTGAGGTGGCTGCTGGTAAAGTTGATGCCTTCTTTACGCCAGTAGATAATACCATTGCTTCTGCTTTTTCAACAGTTGTCTCCGTTGCCAATAAGTCCAAGACCCCTATCTACACCTCTGTAGAGGATATGGTGGAAGGAGGCGGTATTGCCTCAGTAACCCTTAGCCAATACGACCTCGGTGTTGCAACAGGCAAAATGGCTGCCAAGGTATTGGACGGTGCTAAACCAGCCGACACTCCAGTAGAAGTCTTTAACCAAGGTACCGTTGTGGTCAACCAGAAGGTAGCTGACCAGCTGGGAATCACCATCCCAGCCGACATTATCGAAAAAGCTAGTCGCGTGATTCAATAATTTTTTGAGGAACTTATGATTTTATCTACCATTTCGCAAGCTCTCTTGTGGGCTGTTCTCGGCCTAGGTATCTTTATGACCTTCCGAATTTTAAACTTTCCAGATATGACGACAGAAGGCTCCTTCCCCTTGGGCGGAGCAGTGGCTGTAACCCTCCTGACCCAAGGCGTCCATCCTCTGTTGGCAACAGGAGCAGCGGTACTGGCAGGCTGCTTGGCAGGGTTGGCGACAGGGCTTCTCTATACCAAGGGGAAAATCCCCACTTTATTGGCAGGTATTCTGGTCATGTCTTCCTGCCATTCCATCATGCTTTTTATCATGGGTCGGGCCAATCTTGGCTTGCTCAATACGACCACCATTCAGGAACTGCTTCCCTTTTCTGACCAGATAAACCAACTCCTTCTCGGCCTGCTGGCTGTCATCATTGTCATTGCAGCCATGCTCTTTTTCCTCTACACCCGTCTGGGTCAGGCCTTTATTGCCACAGGGGATAACAAGGATATGGCCCGCAGCTTTGGGATTCACACCAGTCGGATGGAGTTGCTGGGCCTAGTCCTCTCAAACGGAATTATCGCTCTGGCAGGGGCCTTGATTGCTCAGCAAGAAGGCTACGCCGATGTATCACGGGGAATCGGTGTGATTGTGGTTGGGATGGCTAGTTTGATTATCGGAGAGGTTTTGTTTGATAATTTGACAATGGCAGAGCGTCTCATCACGATTGTCTTGGGTGCAGTATTCTACCAGTTCTTGATTTTAGGTGTGATTTCCTTGGGCATTAACACAAGCTATCTCCGTATCTTTTCAGCCCTTATCTTAGCAGTCTGCCTCATGATACCTGAATTGAAAAATAAAATTCTGAAAGGAGCCAGTCTGACCAAATGAAAGCAATCGTTGAATTAAAAAATGCGCGTGTTGTGGTGAATAATGGCCTGGAACAGGAACGCCTTATCCTAGACGATGTTAGTTTGACCATCTATGAACAGGATTTTATTACCATTCTCGGCGGAAATGGTGCTGGGAAGTCTACTCTTTTTAACGTAATTGCAGGCACTCTGCCCCTAACAAGCGGCACCGTATCCATCTTGGGTGAGGATGTCACTCAGTGGCCAGCTGAAAAGCGTGCCAAATATTTGGCGCGTGTTTTCCAAGATCCAAAAATGGGGACAGCTCCACGGATGACCGTTGCTGAGAATCTGCTCATTGCCAACTACCGTGGCCAGTCGCGTGGTCTGACCCCTCGCCGCTTACCAGCCTACCTAAAGGAATTTGAAGCCATCCTCTCTCGGATTGGCAATGGACTGGAAAAGCATATTGGAACACCAGCGGGGCTCTTATCTGGCGGTCAGCGCCAAGCCTTGAGCCTTTTGATGGCTACGATAAAGGAACCAGAACTATTGCTCTTGGATGAGCACACAGCCGCTCTTGATCCCAAGACCAGTCAGTCCTTGATGGCCTTGACCGAAAGCTTGATTGCGGACCAGCAGTTGACCGCCCTCATGGTCACTCACCAGATGGAAGACGCGCTCAACTATGGCAATCGCCTGATTGTCATGAAAGATGGCAAGATTATTCAGGACCTGTCCAAGGAGCAAAAATCTCAGATGACCTTAGACGATTACTATCAGTTGTTTGATTAGTGGCAATTCCGACTGTCTGATACCCAGATAAAATCAAAAATAGCACTTTGTTACTGACTTGGATGTAGATTACCATTCTCACAGAAAAATAGAGCGGAAGAAGTTATAGAGTACTGTATAGCGTAGTTAAGATATATTTTACAATTCTGCTAGTTTTGATGTACGTAGAGCAGTAGCAGGTTGGGAGTGGTTTTCCACTCCCATTTTTTATCCGCATATCCGTTGAATTAGGCTTGTAAAAGGTATAAAATATGGCTAGAAGGAGGAATAGTTTGATGGACAAAAAGGTTTTTGAAAGGTTAAATCAGCTAGCTATCAGCTATGATATTGTTGAACATCCGCCTGCCCTAACCACTGAAGAAGCAGATCGTTATATTGAGGGATTGGAAGGTGTCCGTACCAAATCCATGTTTCTAACCAATAAGAAAAAGACAGCCTACTATTTGCTGATTATGGATGATCAAAAGCAACTAGACATGGACTTATTTAGGGACTTGGTCGGGGCAAATCGCATTCGCATGGCCTCGAGTGACAGCCTCATGGAGAAAATGCAGTTACCAGCAGGCACTGTTTCCATCTTCGGTCTGCTCAATAATATGGACAAGGATATTCAAGTCTACTTTGATCAGGAAATCTTATCCCAGCCAATCCTCACCTTCCACCCCAATATCAATAGCAAAACCATCTTCGTGAAAACAGAAGATGTGTTGCGCTTCATTGAGGATCTAGGCTTTACAGTAACAACTGTAAAAATATAATGAAACGAGCAAGTCTGAGCAAGAATTTCACAAATAGAAAAAGGTATAAAATCATCTTACTGAAAACGGTGATTTTATGCCTTTTATAATGCAACTCTCTCCCTATTTCCGCCTAAACCTGAGTTTTCCTTCACCCTCTTTTATATGTGGGGGATTTGTGTTATACTATTGATAATAAATAATTAT
>CAMBAD010000085.1 GCA_945864085.1 uncultured Streptococcus sp. | reverse complement strand
AACACCAGGGTCAGGTCATCATGCACCAGCTCATTTCCAAGGAGGATGCCAAGGCCGTTGTAGACTGGCTTCATGAGCGAGGCCTGGAATTTTACTTAGAGAGCAACAACGGACTTTTTGCCAGTGAAAACTTCCGAGAGCGCTCCAGAGAACCCCTCCGCATTTATGCCATGAACAAGGGCAAGTCGGCAGAAGAAGTGGCCACACAAGAGGCAGAAGATGTCATGCACGGCATGGTCTTTGGCGGCGAGCTGTACCGCGACGACCTCAATAAAATCAGTTTTGTCCTCGATTCCTACCAGGATCACTTGGACTCCAAGGAAGCCTTCCCCCAGCTGGTTGCCAACACCTGGGGCGGACGGGGAGAAACAGCCCTCTTTGGCGATTTAGGGGTCAAGGACATTGACAAGGCCCACGCCATCGATGTCCTGCTGGAGCACCTAGGCGCTAAAAAAGAAGATACCATCGCCTTTGGAGACGCTAAGATTGATATTCCCATGCTGGAATACTGTGAGATTGGGGTGTCTATGGGCAATGGCGGAGCAGAGATTCTAGCTATGGCTGATATGGTGACGGACGATGTGGAGCATGATGGACTCTACAAGGCCTTCCAAAAATTAGGCCTGCTTGCCTGATAAGGGAAGTGCCCCTAGGTAGAACCCTAGTGTATTCAAAAGCAGGGCAATAGTACCCGTCACAGAATAATTTTCCAATTCATTTTTCTCCAAAAAGTAGATGACAGTAGTGGTTATCTACTTTTTTCCTTGCCAAGTAGAGCAGTTTGTCTTTTATAAAACCGCTTGCAAACCAGCGGGGATTTTGATATGATAGTCTTCAGAGGATTGTTACTGGTTGGCAGGCAAAACCTAAGCAGATAGGAATAGTAGAGGCTTTTTGGCGTGCTGTTGCTATGTGTTTAGGTTATTTTTTATGAAAAATGACGGAGAAAAAAATGCTGAAAATTGAAAGAGTCTATAACAATAATGTTGTGCAGGCCAGCGATGAAAATGGCAAGGAATTGATCGTCATGGGGAGAGGACTGGGCTTTCAAAAGCGGTCTGGCGACCTTCTGAATCCCGACCAGATTGAAAAGACCTTTGTCCTGCAAAATGACCTTCAGATGACCGATATTCGGGAAATTTTTGGTACCCTGCCGCAAGAGGAATTGGGTTTGGTCAACCTCTTGATCCATAAGGCAGAAGAAGCTCTCGAGACGACTTTTGAGTTGTCATTGTATGTGGCCTTGGCAGACCATTTGCACTTTGCCCTTGAACGAACCAAACAAGGTCTTGCTCTAGAAAACCCGCTGGCTTGGGAAATCCGCAAGTTTTACCCCAAAGAATACCAGCTAGGACTGGAAGCTCTGGCCTTGGTTCAGGAGAAATTGGGGCAGACCTTGGATAAGGCAGAAGCATCTTCGCTTGCCCTGCACTTTGTCAATGCCCAAAAAAATGGCGCTCTGGGGAAAGAATCCTATACTATTGGCAGGATTGTGACTCAGATCTTGGACATCGTACGCCTGCACTTTGGCTATGAATGATACCAGCTACCATCGCTTTGTCACCCATGTCCAATATTTTGCCCAGCGCGTGGTCAACGGTTTGGTCCAGGGCACCAACGACGCCTTCCTCTTTGAACAAGTACAGCAAAACTATCCTCAGGCCTTTGCTTGTACCAAAAAGATTAAGACCTATATTCGAGAAGCCTATGACTTTGAAATGAGCAAGGACGAACAGGTCTACTTAACCATTCACATTCAGCGTCTGAAAGGGCATTGAAAAAATTTTTTAAAAAAGTTTTAGAAAACGCTTGCAAAAACAAATGCAGTGTGTTATCATAATTTCAATAAAAGGATTGTTACTGGTTAGCAGGCAAAACCTAAATATATACAAGATACTCTTTTTGATGTGGGTCAGAAGGCAGTGTTTGGTATATGTTTAGGTTTTTCTGTTTTTCCAGAAAAGAAAGGAGCCGGAAAATGGCAAAGGATTATACAGATTTAGCTGCGGATATCGTAGCTCATGTCGGAGGCAAAGAGAACATCAGCAGCCTCAAGCACTGCGTGACCCGTCTTCGTTTTGGTCTCAAGGATGAAAGCAAGGCGGATACAGACTACCTGAAGGCGCGTGATGGTGTGGTAACCGTCGTTCAAGCTGGAGGTCAATATCAGGTGGTTATCGGAAACCACGTTCCAGATGTCTATGCCGCAGTCCAAAAGGTTGCAGGTATCGCAGGTGACGGCAGTTTGGACATTGACGAAGGGGATGGACCAAAAGGCAACCTCTTTGACCGCTTTGTCGACTTAGTGGCGGGTGTCTTCCAGCCTTCACTCGGTGTTTTGGCAGCTGCCGGTATCATCAAGGGTGTGGTTGCAATCTTGGCAGCAACCTTGGGTTGGAACAACACTAACTCAGCTCTGTACGCCATTTTAGAAGCTGCAGGAGATGGTTTCTTCCAATTCTTACCAATCGTTCTTGGTTTTAATGCAGCGCGTAAGTTCAAGATGAATGAATTTACTGGTATGGCTATTGCCATGGCTTTGGTCTATCCAACCCTACCAACTACCTTAGCCACCTTGACAGAAGCAGGTCTGAATAATGTTTTTGGTATTCCATTTGTGTTACCAACCGCAGGCAGCTACCTCTCAACCGTTATTCCAGTTATTTTAGCTGTATGGGTTGCTTCTCACATTGAAAAATTCATGAAGAAGATCACGCCAGATGTGGTTAAGGTCTTCGTTGTTCCATTTGTTACATTGATTATCACCGTACCATTGACCTTCTTGGTAGTAGGCCCTGTTGCTAACTATATTTCAGATTTGTTAACAGCAGGCTTTACCGCAGTAATGAATTTCAGTCCTCTTGTCTATGGTCTTTTGCTTGGTCTGTTGTGGCAAGTTATGGTTATGTTCGGCCTGCACTGGGCCTTGGTACCAATGGCTATCTTGGAATTTTCACAAAATGGTTCATCTGTCATTCTTGCAGCAGCGCTTCTTCCATGCTTCACTCAAACTGGTGTGCTTGGCGCGATTATCTTGAAAACAAAAGAAGAAAAAGTGAAATCTGTTGCCATGCCAGCCTTCATTTCTTCTATCTTTGGTGTAACAGAGCCGGCTATCTACGGTGTGACCTTGCCGATGAAAACCCCATTCTATATCTCTTGTGCAGTGTCAGCGGTAGTTGGTGCTTATGTGCAGGCTATGAATATGACTACTTACGCATTTGGTGCGATGGGTGTCTTCCTCTTCCCAGGGTTTGTTAATCCAGAAGGTGGAACAGGTGATTTGATGGTTGCTCTGATTGGTACAGCAGTTGCCCTTGTTGCTTCCTTCGTTATCCAAATGATGCTTCCAGTGCCCTACCTCTATGGAGGGCCAACTGAAAAAAAGTAGTGGAGACTCCTAAGGAGTCTGTTCCAGAACTAAAAGAAATCAAGCAAGAAATTCTTGCGAGTCCAATCATCGGTAAGGTTGTTAAATTGGAAAATGTTCCAGATGCAGTCTTTGCTTCAGGTGCTATGGGCAAGGGAGTCGCGATTGATCCTCTGGATGGTCTAGTGGTTTCGCCTGCTAAGGCAACTGTAACCCTAGTCTTCCCAACCAAACATGCCATCGGCCTTCGTACCGAAGGCGGTGCGGAAATCTTGATTCATATCGGCATGGATACAGTATCTCTCGCTGGAAAAGGTTTTGAGTCCTTTGTAGAAGTCGGTGACAAGGTTGAAGCTGGGCAAAAATTATTAGAATTTGATGTTCACGGTATCAAGGCAGCCGGCCTTCCGATTATCACTCCAATTATCGTCACAAATACTGCTGATTATGAAGACATTTTAGTCACACAAGAAAGTCAGCTCAACAGCGGCGACTACCTGTTAACGACAGTCAAATAAAA
>CAMBAD010000084.1 GCA_945864085.1 uncultured Streptococcus sp. | reverse complement strand
GAAAGGGGGTGGTTTGTTTACTAAGCCCTTTGAAACAAGTCACATCCTTCAGTTTAGCTGTTGCTTTCGACTTTCCATAGCCACTACTCTGACTATCGAGCTAATCGCACCAACAAGCTGAGAGACTGCACTATCAATCGATGGGAAAATGACTTACACATCGATAGATAGGCCCACTTTGTCCGATTCTAGCTACAGTATATCATATTTGCTAAAAAAAAAAAGCATTTCCTCTCCTGGAAATACGTTTTTTTGTGTGACGGGGAATTTTTGAGAGAAAATCGCTTCTTAATCGGCTGATTTTTGGGGGAAGTTTGGAGATTTTTGGGGAAGGAGAATGTTAAACAGGCTTGGCAGGAGGTGAAGATGTCAGTCTGCTACCTTCAAATGGCGGCTCTCCATCTGCTTTTGATTTTCATAGAGTAGGAACGTGGTTGGACGGACGCGTAAAATAAAAATGGCTGGGCTCAAGCAAGCCCAGCTCCATTTCTATAAAAACTTTACAGTCAGTTACTCGTGTGATTAGTTGCCACGCGCTGCCTTGTAAAGTTGGTCCACCTTATCCCAGTTAATCACTTCAAAGAAGGCTTTGATGTAGTTTGGACGGACATTGCGGTAGTTGAGGTAATAAGCGTGTTCCCAAACATCCAGCGCCAAGATTGGTTTGAGGCCCTGCATGATCGGCGTATCTTGGTTAGCGGTGGAAATCACTTCCAATTTGCCTTCTTTATTGACAACAAGGAAGGCCCAGCCTGAACCAAAACGTGTTGTGGCAGCTGTTGTGAAGGCTTCTTTGAAAGCGTCAAACGAACCGAAGGTCGCATCAATATCTGCTGCTAGTTCTGCCGAAACTTCTGTCTTCTCTGGCGACAAGAGTTCCCAGAAAAGAGCGTGATTAAGGTGACCGCCGCCATTGTTAATCAAGGCTTGGCGAATATCCGCTGGAATCGCCTCTACATCTGCAAGAAGGCTTTCCAAGTCTTCCCCGATTTCAGGGTGCTTTTCAAGTGCTGCATTGGCATTTGCCACGTAGGTTGCATGGTGCTTGTCGTGGTGTAGGGTCATGGTTTCTGCGTCGATATGCGGCTCAAGCGCATCGTATGCATAAGGTAGGTCTGGTAAAATAATTGCCATTAGATTTCTCCTCTATCTTTTGATGTTTCCATTTTACCCCATTCTGAGAGCCTTTTCAATTTATTTGTCTGACTGAGCACCTCTATTCACAGTTCAGCACTTCTATCTATCGTTCATTTTTTTCAAAATACAGTCAGCATTTTCTCAAAAAACGGATTGATGAGCGAAAAATGCTCTCTTACATAGCAGCACTTTACTTGTAAATGCAGTTTTTTATTCCTAGCCCAGCGTAGCAATTTTCAAAAGGGTAATGTCAAAGAGATAGTCCTTATCAAACTGACCTGTCTTAATCTGAAAATCCGTCTCAATCAGGAGTTTTATCACTTTTTTCAAAAAACCAATCGATAAATGGCGTGAGTCACGCAGGGCATATTTCACTTGAAAGGGATTGACCTTGCGCCCTGTGATGTCCGACAATTCTGCCACAATCTGCTGCTCTCCGCGACCTTGGGACTGGAGGAGCTGAACCTGTAAATAGGTCCGAAACTGGGTCAGCATGATTGCGATGAGCTTGATTTCCTCCTCTCCCTGCAAACGCAGATCCCGCACTAGGTTACGGGCCTCGTCCATTTTCGATTGTAGAACCAGCTGAGTCAGGTCAAAAATATTATCTTGCAAGGTCTTGGGAATGGCCTGATCGATGTCCGTTTGACTGATTGCTGCATTTCCCTTATAGGACTGGAGGAAGGCTAGGTTTTTACTTATTTCTGCGAAATCGTAGTTTGATTTGACCAAGAGATACTGGTAGGCTGCCCCGTCTATTTGCAGTCCTAATCGCTGCACTTCCCTTTGAAAATGGGCCTTTATGTCGGCTTCTTTCAAGGGAGCAGCCTCCAAAATCAGACCATCTCGTTTGAGAAGCTTGACCAGACGACGCTTGCTGTCCAACTTTCCTGGCGCAAAAATAACCAAACGGGTAGTCTCGACAGGATTGTCCAAATAAAGCTCAAACTGCTTCAGTTCATCGTCAGTCAAATACCGCTTCTTATCTGTAGTCAAATCTGCAAAATAATCCAAGATGACTACTTTTTCATCGGCGAAAAATGGTAGGGAAACCAAGTCCAAATCCACCTGACTATAATCCGCCTCTGCCATATCAAAATAGGCATAGGTCAAATCCGCAGCTTCAAAACCAAGCTGACGCAGCAGCAGGTCCTTGGCGAATTGGTACTGGCCCACATCTTCACCACACAATACCGTGATGAGGCCCAGCTTGTCTTTTTTAATTTGTTCAATTTGTCTGATAACTGTCATAATGTCCTCTATTTCTCCCCTTATTATACCATGTGGGAGCGCTCTTGCAGGCTACCAAGATCAGTCTGCCGAAGCAGCAGCGGAGCCTAGCCAGTCGACAAACCAGGCAACATCTTCTGCGCGAGTTGCCCAACTGGTCGTCAGCCGAATGACCAGTTTGTCTGGGCCATAAGGCTCCCATATAGCAAAATCAATTTTTTCTGCCATTCGGTCTAATTGTTCTTGGTTCACGACTGCAAAGACCTGATTGGCCGAGGCTTCAAAAAGCAAGTCATAGCCATTGGATTTCAAGCCTGCCTGAATAGCCATGGCCGCCTCAACAGCCTCTTTGCCAATGCGCTCATAAAGTCCATCTGTAAAGAGCGCATCGAACTGTATACCTAGCAACCGCCCCTTGGCCAACAAGGCGCCCTTCTGCTTGATGACGGTGAAGAAATGTGGGATTAGCTCTGGATTTGGTAGCACCACTGCCTCCCCAAAGAAGGCGCCACACTTGGTTCCGCCTATATAAAATACATCGCAGAGACGGGCAAGGTCCGTCAGGCGAATGTCATTTTGCTGGCTGGCCAGAGCATAGGCTAGACGTGCCCCGTCCAAGAAAAGCGGCAGCTTATAGCGCTGGCAAACAGCTGCCAGATTTTCCAATTCTGCCAAGCTGTACAAGGTTCCCATCTCCGTTGGCTGTGAAATATAGACCATGCCTGGCTGCACCATGTGTTGGCGGGCTTCATCCTTATAAAATTCTATCAAATACTCTTCCACTTGTTCAGCCGAAATTTTCCCCATAGTGGCCGTCAGGGTCAGCACCTTGTTGCCCCCAAATTCAATCGCTCCAGCTTCATGAGTGGCAATATGCCCGCTATCTGCGGCAATCACTCCCTGGTAACTTCTCAAAAGGGCATTGATGACAATCGCATTGGTCTGGGTTCCCCCAACCAAAAATTCAACCCCTGCGTCGGGTGCCTGACAGGCTTGACGAATTTTTTCCTTGGCAAGAGCGCTGTAGGGGTCCAGACCATAGCCTGCGGTCTGCTCCATATTGGTCTCGACAAATTTTTCTAGGATGGCAGGGTGGGCACCCTCCAAATAATCAAATGCAAATGTTTTTTTGTGCGTCATTCTCTCCTCTTTCTAACTCAGTCACTTTCTCAATCTGGAGAAGATTGGTCCACTCTCTCCTTATTTTCATTGACTATAAGTATAGAACAGATAAGGAAAAAGCACAAGGGGAAGCCTGCATTTTCAGGTCATAGACATGAAGAAAATACCTGCAATCATTGGGGTTCTAGATTAAAAATGGCCCCTGTTACAAATTTGAACCTTGATGGTTGGCTTTGCATGAAAAATATGGTCGAGGAATTATAGAATAGCTTCAACAAGTATATATATGTCTTGACTGAAAATCCGTCTTCTATAGTCGAATGAATTAGCTTTCAGACAAGGAACTGAGGCGCAGGCTGTACTAGAGTACGGCAAGTCGAAAGTGACGATGTATCAAAGATAATTCAAATGACTATAATTTTGCTATCTTTGATTTTCACGGAGTATTGACCCAAGCCTATTCAAGCAAATACTTATACTCATGCTCATGCCCCTTACGGAGCGTGACGAACTGATACTCTTCGAAAATCAAAATCAGACGTTGTTGACTTGATTTGATTTGATGAGTGAAAGGCTCCAGTGGAGCCTTTCAGCCTGTTACCTTGAAAC
>CAMBAD010000083.1 GCA_945864085.1 uncultured Streptococcus sp. | reverse complement strand
TTTATCGTCGTGACCCACCGTAAGGGGACCATGGCGGCGGCGGATGCCATGTATGGGGTGACCATGCAGGAATCGGGTGTGTCGAAGATTGTCTCAGTTAAACTGAAAGATGTGGAGAAATTATGATTAAGAAGCTTTATGCCAGTGATATGGATGGTACGTTTTTGCGTGAAGACCATGGCTTTGACAAGGAACGTTTTCGTCGTGTGCTGGACCAGTTTAAGGAACGAGGGTATCTATTTGTCGCTGCAAGTGGACGCTCCATGCAAAGTCTCAAGCTTGTCTTTGAGGATTTTGTAGACGAGGTTGGCTTTGTTGCGGAAAATGGTTCCATCGTGGAGTACCAGGGACAGACCATCTTTGTGGACGCTCCGATTGCTCCAGAGGTTTATCTCCCAATTATTGCTGGCATTGATGCAGGGCCTTACGGAAGCAGCAGGACCATGGTACTATCTGGTCTCGAAAATTTTTATTTATTAAAAAATGCAGAGCCTCAATTCTTGGAAGCAATGAGCAACTATTATTCTCACTTTCATTTGGTAGACTCTTTTGAAGAGGTCCAAGAAGAAATTATCAAAGTCAATGCTAAATTTTCCCCTGAGGAGATGGACGATGCTAGACAATGGATAAATGACACATTTGACGGTGTGACAGCCATGACAACAGGATTTGATAACATTGACATTATCCCTCCTGGGTCAAATAAGTCGGTCGGACTGAACCAGCTTTGCATCCATCTTGGACTAACAGGACAGGATGTAGTGGCTTTTGGTGACAATCAAAATGATTTGGATATGATGGCCTTTGCAGGCCGCGCTGTTGCAACAGCAAATGCGAGAGAGGAAGTTAAGACGCTTGCAGATCAAGTTATCGGGCATTGCAACGACGAGGCAGTTTTGGGCTATTTAGAGGAGGAAGTAAATGGCAATTAAATTGATTGCGCTGGATTTGGACGGAACACTTCTGACATCGGACAAACGCATTACAGAAGCCAATAAAAATGCCCTGCGAGCAGCACGTCAACAGGGAGCTTATGTTGTTCTAACGACTGGGCGTCCACTTCAGGCTATCGGTACTTTTTTGGAAGAGCTGGATCTGTTAGGAGAAAATCAGTACTCCATCACCTTTAATGGTGGGTTAGTACAGGAAAATACAGGCCGAATCTTGGATAAAATCGGCTTTAGCATTGAAGATGTGCGTGCCATCCGCCAAGTGACAAATAAATTGGATTTGCCGCTAGATGTTCTTTATGGTGGCGATGTCTACTCCCTACCGTCAGCTCATGAATCCCTTTATCTGACCTGCAACCCATTGCTCAATAAAATCATAACCAGCGACGAAGAAATGCCGGAAGATTTTGTCTATAACAAGGCAGTATCGGCGGTTGCTGCGGATTTTCTGGATGGACAGATTCCGAAAATTCCTGCGGAACTGTATGAGCGTTTTGAAATTTTCAAGTCGCGGGATATTTTGCTGGAATGGAGTCCTAAGGGTGTCCACAAGGCAAACGGACTGGCAAAATTGATTAAACACCTTGGGATTGACCGATCAGAGGTGATGGCCTGTGGCGATGAAGGCAATGACCTTTCTATGATTGAATGGGCTGGTCTGGGTGTGGCTATGGCAAATGCGACAGACGAAATCAAGTCGGCTGCCAAGCTGGTCCTGCCCAAGACCAACGACGAAGACGGCATTGCTTGGGTAATTAAAAACTATGTAGTAAGCGAGGGCTAATATGGGATTATTTGAACGATTATTTGGACAAGAAGCTCAGGAAGAAAAACAAGTAGAAGAACTTGAAGTCACGCAATCAAAAGAAACTGATCAGGTTGAGCCAGAGCAAGAGCCTGTCCCTCTTGAAGAAGCAGCCGAGTCAGCATTGACAGCTGAGCAAGAGGAACAAAAACAGCGGACTTTGGACATGATGGCCCAGTATTATGCAGCTAAAGAAGCAGCGGCGGCTCGTGTCAAAGAGGCCCAGGAAAAAGGTTTCGACCCAGCAATTCAAACCAAGGCTAAGGAAGCACCTGTTGAAGAAGTGGTTCCGCTTTCTCAGGAAAGCGAGCAGGACAAGTACCAACGCACACTGAAAAAGACCCGTACAGGCTTCGGGGCTCGCCTCAATGAATTCTTTGCCAATTTCCGCTCGGTTGATGAAGACTTTTTTGAAGAATTAGAAGAAATGCTGATTTTATCAGATGTTGGCGTACAGGTGGCTTCAACCTTGACGGAGGATTTGCGGTACGAAGCAAAATTGCAAAATGCCAAGAAGACAGATGAACTTCGTCGCCTGATCATTGAAAAGTTGGTTGATATTTACGAAAAAGATGGTCAGTTCAGTGAACAAATCAATTTCCAAGATGACTTGACGGTTATGCTTTTTGTCGGTGTCAACGGGGTTGGGAAAACCACTTCCATTGGTAAATTAGCCTACAAGTACAAACAAGCAGGCAAAAACGTCATGCTGGTTGCTGCCGACACCTTCCGTGCAGGTGCAGTTGCCCAGCTGGTTGAGTGGGGGCGCCGTGTGGATGTGCCAGTTGTGACAGGTCCAGAGAAATCTGATCCAGCCAGCGTGGTCTTTGACGGTGTAGAACGCGCCCTTGCAGAAGGTGTGGACATTCTCATGATTGACACCGCAGGTCGCTTACAAAATAAGGATAACCTTATGGCAGAGCTGGAAAAGATTGGTCGTATTATCAAACGCAGCTTACCAGCTGCTCCACATGAAACCTTATTGGCCCTGGACGCCTCAACTGGTCAAAATGCACTCAGTCAGGCCAAGGAATTTTCAAAAATTACACCGTTGACAGGCTTAGTTTTGACCAAGCTAGATGGTACAGCAAAGGGTGGGGTCGTCCTAGCCATCCGTCAAGAACTGGATATTCCAGTAAAATTGATTGGATTTGGTGAAAAGATGGATGATATTGGCGAATTTAAGTCGGAAGAATTCATGCGCGGCCTGCTTGAGGGACTTGTGTAAATAGATACTGTTTTAGTTTCAGGTTTTAAAAGGAGATATGATGAAAAGATTGTTTATGTATTTACTAGCTGTCCTGTGCGCCGTTACTTTTTTAGTAGGCTGTGCAAAAGAGACCAGCAATGATTCCTTGGATGAATACCTGCAAGTGGCTTCAAGCCAAAGTCAGAAGGAAAAAGAAGCCTTTGAGAAAGAACTCAAAGCGATAGAGTCGGAGGCAGAAAAACTGTTTTATTACCAACAGTTGGATACCGAAATGGAGCGTCGTGTCTATCTGCAATTTGTCAACGGGCTACAAAAACGCCAGTATAGTATTGAAATTGACTCTGTCAGTGAGGAAATTTATACGCGAGTTTATTTTTCTGTCGCCCATGATTATCCAGAATTTTATTGGCTGACAGAGGAAGAAGCCATGGCAAATGGGATTGATGTCCTGGATTTAAAAGAGCCAACCTATCCAGGTGATTTATCTTCTGTTAGAAATGCCTTGGAAGAACGGGCGAATAGTATCTTAGCCCAGGCACCGACTGGTTCGGAGTATGAAAAGGTTAAATATTTTTATGAGGTGATTATACAGCAAACAGAGTATGATGTTGAAGCTCTAAACAATGACAATATTACTTGGAGAAGCCAGGGAATCACCAGTGTATTATTGGACCAAAAATCAGTGTGTGCAGGCTATAGCCGAACCTTCCAGTATTTGTGTAAAAAAGCGGGAATTGACTGCATTTATGTTACTGGAGTGGCCAAAGATGGCCAAGGAGGCGAATTTGGACACGCTTGGAATTTGGTTAAGATTAATGGACAATACTACGGTGTAGATACAACCTGGGGAGATCCTGTGTTTGACCAAGCCGTGGGCGGAGAAGCTACTGCAGATGTTTCCTACGATTACCTGTGTGTAACAGATGAAATGCTGGGAAGAAGCCGAGTAGTTGACAAGGACTTGCTCGCTTACTGGGGAAGTGACTATTACTATCAACCAAGAGAACTGGCCTATCCTGTGTGTGCTGATAATTCATTAAACTACTATGCTCAAAAAGGAGCCTATTTTGCAGGCTATGATGAGGCAGCAGTTTTGCAGTATATCACCGATCAAATGGCACAAGGAAATACTAAAATTTCTTTACAGTTTGCCACTGCGGAAGCCCTGCAACAGATGGTTGCCCTAGTAACGACAGAAAATAATGCTGTTTTTTATGCCTTGGGCGATGTGCAGAGCTACCTGTATGCTTATGATGAACAAACCTATACCTTTGAATTGTCGGATTGGTATTAAAAACTTAACAGAAAAAAGCCCAGCTAGCGTTTGTCTAGCTGGGTTTTGTGCTCACATTATGAAGTGCGAACCCATAATATAAATTCATTCACTAGAAATAAGTTCTGTCATTCGTAACCGCCCTATAACAAGGTATATTAAAAAACGTTCCAAAGTCTGCTTGACTC
>CAMBAD010000082.1 GCA_945864085.1 uncultured Streptococcus sp. | reverse complement strand
GAAACGGCTTATAGCCGGTGTACAAGCCACCCGTTTTCACGGGTGGTTATGACTTGGTAGACGGAAATAATGTTTTTGAAGCATTGTAAAATAGCGTGACCTATAGTAAAATTTGATTGGATAGTGTATATGTAAAGGGGACAGGAGTATGCCTTACCATAAATTAACATCAAGCGATCGGACTTTTATTAAAGGGGAAACAAATCGTATCCTTCATCAGATGAATAGCAGTGCGGAGTATTTGGGGACGGTCCAAGCTTATGAAGCAGCCAGAGCCCGCATGAATCAAGCCTATTTGGCTATGGAGCTGGAAGACGACCCAGAGAAAAAGCTACGACTAGCGAAGTTGGTTGAAGAATATACTGCTCAAGCCCAGTCTATACTGGATGATTGGGAGGTGAGAAATAGCAGAGCTAAAAAAGAAGTAAGGAATGTAAAGCTGATTTTATGGCTGACTTTGCTGTTTACGATCAGCTTTGTCTTCCCTATCAATATCCTTATCGCTGTTCTATTTGTCATGTGGTTCTATCGAAATTACCTCAGTCCAAGCAGAGAAGTAGTACAAGTCAATTCTAGCCAGCCGCTTCAAAGGGATATAATAACTGAAGAAGCTCGCTATGAGGAATGGCTAACGGATAAAATCGTCACACTCAACAAAGACAAGCGTGAGTGGACAGAAACCATGCTGACAAAATACGAGGATTTGGATGAAGTTGCGGCAGATTATGGGCAAATTGATGAAATAGATAAAGAGGCTGGTAAGAAAATTCTTCAGCGCTATCGAGACATTATAGCTGACATTGAAAAACTACCAGATTCTGACCAGAAAACCTATTATTTAGACTTTCATCAAGACTTGATTGCTGACTTAGAAGATGTGCTTGAACAGCTCCATATAGAATAAGAAAAAAAGGAAACAGCCGCAAACTGTTTCCTTATTTTCATTCATCCTCCGCAAAGACCAAAACCATCATCTGGATAAAGGTAAAACCTAGGATAAAGGGCAGGGCTGCCCAGGAGATGACAGCCAGCATTTCTTGGATGACGACCATGGGTCTGGTGAAAATATCCCAAGAATTGAGCCTCGCGTAGCGACCGATGTGGATGGCAAAACTGGAGATGAAGGACAGGCCAGCAATCAAGAATAGCCTGATCCAGTAGGATTTGATCTCAAAACTGGCGAAAATCTGACGCAGACTCTCCACACCCGCCATGACGCCAAAGAAAATACTTGGCACATACAGCATAAAGAGAATCATACTTTCGCGCTCCCAGAGAACGGTGCTGGTAAAGTGCATGTGAACAATGTCTGTCACCATGTAAAAGGTGTTGGGGTAGAAGAAGAGCCAAAGGAGAGCGGATAGAATCTTGATGGGCCAGCCCTTGTTTGCCTTTGATAGAATGGCGAAATCCAAGGCCACCAAGGCCAAAAACATATTCCACATCAAATCAGGTTCTCTCAAATTGTAGAAGTACAGACCAGCAGAAATCATCAGAAAAAACAGATGAATCAGGATATTTTTCTTTGTAAACATAAGTCACCTCTTTCTTTCAAATCATTACATGCTAGTATACCATAAACTCGCAAACTAAGGACAAACGGAAGGGGAGGAGTCCAATTTTGAGAAAATACTTGACAGAGTAAATCAAAAGAGTTACAATATGAATGAACAAAATAAAATATTCATTCATTATTCAAAAAAGAAAGGAGAATCCAATGACAGAAGATAAGAAAGCAGCACTCAAATCTGCAGCCTTGGATATTTTTGGTCAAAAGGGCTACAAGGCAACTGGGATTTCTGAGATTGCTCGGCAGGCCAAGGTAGCCGTCGGTTCTTTTTATAACTACTATGATTCCAAGGAAGCCATTTTTCTGGATGTTTACATAGAGGAGAACAAGCGGATTCGCCAGAAGATGATGGAGGAAATCGATTGGCAGGGGGAAGCCGTTGACCTAGTGACGCAGCTCTTTGCCTGGTCTAGGAGGCTGATTTCCCCCAATAAAATCCTGTCAGAATGGTACAATCCAGCCATCTCGGACTACCTGCGCAACTACTATGATTCCGAAAACGGCAAGGAGGAAAACACATTTCATCAGTTTTTGATTCAACATTTTACAGAGCGCATGCTGGACCAAGGCTTTTCCCAAGAAAAAATCCAGGAAATTCTGCAGGTTTACCAACTATTCTATTACATGGATATGCACATCACGGAAACGGATTTTCCGGCCATTAGCCAGACCATTGAGACCCTAGCGACCAACTTTGTCAAAGGTATTTTTAAATAAAGAAGCTTCATTCTTTATTTTTTAAGGACAAATGAATGAATGTAAGAAAATATTCATTCACCGACAAAAAAGGAGGAACATCATGAACACACAGAAAGGAAATCACATGAGTGGATTTACGATTGCCGGAATGGCGCTTGCAGTTACAGGAATTTTAGTGGTGATTTGGGGCATGACTTTACAGTCTGTTCATCTGCTGAGCCCTGACTTCATGTCTTTCGCAACTGGCGGTTTGCTTTTATTGGCCATGGGACTCTGTATGATGACTGGATTACCAGCTATCGTACAGATTGTCGGAATTTGGCTGGCGGCTGCAGCGACCATGCTCTACATTTACAGCCTGCCTGATACGGACCTGATTATCAAGTTGATTGGCTTTGTGCCAGTCCTTGGATTGGCAGTCTGGCTGAGCCTCAAGTTGTGGCGCTAAGCTATTGAAAGGAGAAACTTATGCTCATCCTTATCCTATCCATTCTTGCAGTGGGGTTTCTTACTTGTTGGGGAGTCTATGCCTATCTTGACCGAAGCAAAACCGTATCGGTTAAATTTATTGAAAATCTGACTGACGACCTTTTTCTCATTCACCTGACAAAACCTGAACATCTGGTCTGGGAGCCAGGTTCCTATGCCAAGTTTGTTTTGCCTGATAGCAAAGAGAGCCGCTGGCTGACCATCGCCTCAACGCCTGTTGAGAATGAAATTCTGCTTCTCACTCACAATAGCGGCAGTACATACAAGAAAGCCCTGACTTCTCTGCATAAGGGCGCGAAAATCCAGATGAGCTGGCTGACCTCAACGTTGAAAGTGAATGAGGATGCTAGTCCGCTGGTTTGCTTTGCCTCTGATGTTGGCATCGCAGCCATACGCCCCATTATCACAGAATGGGCTGGTAAGCGAGAGATTGTTCTCAGTCACCTAGATAAAGGGGTGATGGCTTTTGATGGGGAACTGGCAGAGCTGGCTGCTAATCATGAACTGCTGACTTACCAGACCAGCGCCAGCTTTTCCCAAAGTAAAGAACAGTTAGCGCAAGCTATTGATTACTATGGCCCAAAAGCCACTTATCTCCTGGCGGGCCAGTCCGATGATGTGGAAGCGATGAAAGCCTTTCTTTCAAGCAAGGGAATTGACAGCAGTCGGATTCTAGTTGAATTGTTTAGAGGCTTGTCATGATACTTAAAACTTTCAATGAGGACTGAATACCAAAAAACATGCGCCCAGCATGTTTTTTTGGTATAATAAGCTGTTATCAAAAACGCGTTCCATTAGCGCGGAAAGGAAAAAGAATGACAAACAAACAACCTTTTTACATTACAACGCCGATTTATTACCCATCTGGCAAGCTCCATATCGGGTCGGCCTATACAACCATTGCCTGCGATGTCTTGGCTCGCTACAAGCGCCTCATGGGCCACGATGTCTACTATCTGACAGGTCTTGATGAGCACGGTCAAAAGATTGAGGAGAAGGCAAAAGAGGCTGGTCTGACACCACAAGCCTACGTTGACGGCATGGCAGTTGGTGTTAAGGAACTCTGGCAGCTGCTGGACATTTCCTATGATAAATTCATCCGCACGACAGATGATTACCACGAAAAAGTAGTGGCGGATGTTTTTGAAAAATTGCTGGCGCAGGACGATATTTACTTGGGAGAGTATTCTGGTTGGTACTCCGTATCGGACGAGGAATTTTTCACCGAGAGCCAATTAGAAGAGGTCTTCCGAGATGAAAACGGCAAGGTAACAGGCGGTATCGCTCCATCTGGCCATGAAGTAGCTTGGGTTTCAGAAGAATCTTACTTCCTTCGCCTCAGCAAGTACCAGGACAAGTTGGTCGAGTTTTTCAAGGCGCATCCTGACTTTATCCAGCCTGACGGCCGTATGAATGAAATCATGAGAAACTTCATCGAGCCAGGCTTGGAGGATTTGGCTGTTTCACGGACTTCCTTTACCTGGGGAGTGCCAGTGCCATCTGATCCAAGACATGTTGTTTATGTTTGGATTGACGCCCTGCTCAACTATGCGACGGCCCTTGGCTACGGTCAAGAAGACCATGCCAATTATGACAAATTCTGGAATGGGACAGTCTTCCACATGGTGGGCAAGGACATTCTGCGTTTCCACTCCATCTACTGGCCAATCATGCTCATGATGTTGGATATGAAGCTGCCAGACCGCTTGGTCGCTCACGGTTGGTTCGTCATGAAAGATGGCAAGATGTCCAAGTCCAAGGGCAATGTGGTCTATCCAGAAA
>CAMBAD010000081.1 GCA_945864085.1 uncultured Streptococcus sp. | reverse complement strand
AGTCAAGCAGACTTTGGAACGTTTTTTAATATACCTTGTTATAGGGCGGTTACAATTTACCTTCAATAATCACCCTTCCTTTTATTTTTGCTTCATTTATGCTATACTGAAGTGATAATGTTTCATAGTTTGAAAAATTGACCTGTCCTGTAGAGATAGGGGAGCATAGGCGAATCGTTCAGAGATTTCCAGTCTGTTAATTAGCCTGAGCGGAGTAATGCCTGCTCGCTCTGTTCTCCTTATTGCTTGCAGAGCATTGGAGCTGGTCAGGTGTAAATTTACTTATAATAAATATGTAGGAGAGTGAGTATGCGTTGTCCAAAATGCCATAGTTTGAAGTCCAGTGTTGTTGACAGTCGTCAGGCGGAAGATGGGAATACGATTCGTCGTCGTCGTTCCTGTGATCAGTGCGGTCAGCGCTTTACTACCTACGAACGGATTGAAGAAAAGACATTGGTTGTTGTTAAAAAAGATGGAACTAGGGAACAGTTTTCCCGTGAAAAGATTTTTAATGGAATCATTCGTTCTGCACAAAAACGGCCTGTATCAACAAATGCCATTGATGAAGTGGTCAATCGGATCGAACAAAAAGTTCGCGCACAGAGTGATGGCGAAGTGGAGAGCGATGTGATTGGGAATCTGGTCATGGAAGAATTGGTGGAGTTAGATGAGATTACCTATGTGCGCTTCGCCTCAGTCTACCGTTCGTTTAAGGACGTGGGAGAACTGGAAAATCTGCTTAAACAGATGATTTCTAAAGGAAGCAGGGTAAAGACAGGGAATGACCATGAAGCCAAATGATGTATTTTCCTATACCAGCAGCCAAGCCTTTTTGCCCGACCTAGTCAGTCTCAGTCGGTGCTATCAACCCATTATTGGTCTGGATGCCCTCGGACTTTATTACTATCTCTACAGTTTTGCTGACCAGGGTCAAGGTCGCTACAAATGGACCAGTATTCTCAATCACATGGACATGGGGATGAAACGCCTGGAGCAAGCCTTGGACATTTTAGCTGCCACAGGGCTTTTGGTCCAGTACCAGTTTGAATGGGGGATGGGTCTTGATTTGCAAGCCCCTCTGACAGTTCAAGCCTTTCTAGCAAAACCGCTCTATAGGCACTTGTTAGCCAAAAAGATTGGCGAGGCAGCAGTTGACAATCTCGTTTCAAGCAGGCCAAAACAGGCAGAGACAATATCCAAATCCTTCTCAGAGGTCTTTACACTAGAAGGCCAGCTGCCACTTGTTTTTGAAGAAAAGACAGATTTTGACTGGTCTGCCTTCAAAGCCTTGATGGCTAAGGACAAGCTGCTGTTTCAAGATGAGTCAGATGATATTATTGCCCTTAGTCACATAGCAGAGCAGGCAGGATGGACTTGGTTGGAAACCTATCGGCAGGCTAAGGCAACAGCCATAGGCCAGACCATCTCGACCAAACGACTGCAGCAGTCACGCCAGTCATTGCCCCAAGCAAAACCAAGCCTAACAGGCCAGGAAACCGCTATCGTCCGAGAAGCAAAAGCCATGTCCAGCCTAGCTTTTCTTTCCTTTATCAAGGAGCGCCGCAGGGCAGTGCTGACAATGGCAGAGCGGAAATGCTTGACAGACCTGGCTAATCTGGGTCTGCTGGATGAGGTAATCAACGTCCTGGTACTCTACACTTTTAACAAGGTGGATTCAGCCAATCTGAATGAAAAATATGCCCTGAAACTGGGCAATGATTTTTCCTATAAAGGCATTAGCACCGCGGAAGCAGCAGTCCTTTATTTGCGAGAACTCAGGTCCAATCCAGCTGTCAAGGCCAATAAGCCTCCGCAAACCAATGTGCCAGAGTGGAGCAAGGAGGAAGTGCGACAGGAAGAGACCCAAGAAGGCCAGGCTAGGCTGGCTGCCCTCTACCGCGAATTAGAAGAAATGGAAAGTAAAGGAGGTAGCTGATGAAATCAGTTCAAGACAAGTTGCCACAGGCAGCGAACCCAAGTCCAAAATCCTATCAGCAACTCTATCAGGAAATTGTGAGTGATACTGAAGTCGCTGCCTTCATAAAAAAAGAAGGCCTGACCCAGCAGGAAATTACCCTATCCATTTCCAAGTTTTTAGAATATATCAGCCAGCGGGACCTCTTTATCAAGCAGGATGAGGCCTACATTGCCAAGGGCTACCAACCTGTTTTGGTAATGAATGAAGGCTATGCGGATGTTTCCTATCTTGAGACGGAGGAGTTGGTAGAATACCGTCGTTTGGAAGCCATCAAGAACCGTATCCAGCTCATCAATATGCCAGCCAGTTTGAAGAACGTAACAGTGGCAGATATTGATAGGAAGGATGAAAACCGTGTTGAGGTCATGCTGGCCATTGCGGATTTTGTCAAGCGCTTTGAAGAGAAACCGAAAGCTCTCTATATTTATGGAAACTTTGGTATCGGCAAAAGCTACCTGATGGCCTACTTAGCCAATCTCTTGTCCAAGACCCATCTCCAGTCAACGACCATGCTCCACTATCCAACCTTTGTTGTGGATATAAAAAATGCCATCAAGGATGGCTCTGTTAAGGAGCGGATTGATGAGATTAAGATGGCGCAGGTCTTGGTGTTGGACGATATTGGAGCAGAGCAACATAGCCCCTGGGTTCGTGACGATGTTCTGCAGGTTATTCTCCAATATCGCATGCAAGAAAATCTGCCAACCTTCTTTACCTCCAATTTCTCCTTCGATGATTTGGAGCGGCATTTTGCGTCTGGCAAGTCTGGTGATGAAACCTGGCAGGCCAAGCGGGTCATGGAGCGCATTCGCTATTTAGCACGTGATTTGCATTTGAAAGGAAAAAACCGCCGATGAACGAAACCATTGACTTGATGCTGAACCATACTTCCGTCCGTCGTTTTACGGAGGAGCCCATTGAAGCGGAGCACTTGGACGCCATCATCACAGCAGGGCGGGCAGCCTCCAGCTGGAAAAATTTCCAGTCCTATTCCATTATCGTGGTGCAGTCAGAGGGCAAAAAGCAGGCTCTTTACGACTTGGTGCCCCAGCCAGCTATCTTGCAGGCCCAGGCCATTTTGCTCTTTGTGGGCGACCACAACCGTGCCAGCAAGGCGGCTCAGCTTCATGGGAGGGACTTTGAGGCCAAGGGGACAGAGAACCTCCTGATTTCCTCAGTGGACGCTTCCCTGGCAGGGCAAAATGCCCTTTTGGCAGCAGAAAGCCTTGGCTACGGTGGCGTCTTTATCGGTATGATTCGCCATAAGGCCTTGGCAATAGCAGAGCTGTTCAGCTTGCCAGACTATACCTATCCGATTTTCTGTATTGCATTAGGTCGGCCAGCCCAACACCACCCTGTCAAACCACGTTTGGCAGCGGAAGCCATTGTCTTCCAAGAAGAATATGTGGAGCAAGGCGTGGAGATAATCGAAGCCTACGACCAAGTTCAGACAGACTACGCAGGTGCCCGCCAGACAGAAACCTGGTCAGAACGCATGATTGCCCAGTTCGGACAGGCAGAACAGCCTGAAACCAGAGCTATATTAGAAAAAAATAAACTATTGTAAGTTATAGTCTTTTAGTAACAAGTAGCGAGTTGCAGACCGCACAAAGCTGGAAATGAGACTTGTGATAGCAAGCCATTTACGCAAAGTACGACAAAGCGAGTTCTCTAATGATGACATTATTTGAAGTTGGAAATAGGGAAACGAAGTTTCCTCATGCGTCGACATAATAAAAGATAAACTAGAACGACTATATTAGAAGAGGAGGAGCCATGGCTCTACCAACCATCGCCATCGTTGGACGTCCCAACGTTGGAAAATCAACTTTATTTAACCGGATTGCAGGGGAGCGGATTTCCATTGTCGAAGATGTGGAAGGTGTGACCCGTGACCGTATCTATGCTACTGCAGAGTGGCTCAACCGTAAGTTTTCCCTGATTGATACGGGTGGTATCGATGATGTGGACGCCCCCTTCATGGACCAAATCAAGCACCAGGCTGAGATTGCCATGGATGAGGCGGATGTCATCGTCTTTGTCGTATCAGGAAAAGAAGGCGTGACCGACGCAGATGAGTATGTATCTCGCATTCTTTACAAGACCAACAAGCCAGTCATTTTGGTGGTCAACAAGGTCGACAACCCTGAAATGCGCAACGACATCTACGATTTCTACTCACTTGGACTCGGTGATCCTTATCCAGTATCTTCTGTCCACGGTATCGGAACAGGGGATGTCTTGGACGCCATTGTGGATAATCTTCCAGCGGTGGAAGCGGAGGAAAATCCAGACATTATCAAGTTTAGCTTAATTGGTCGTCCAAACGTTGGAAAATCAAGCCTCATCAACGCCATTTTGGGTGAAGAACGCGTCATCGCCTCGCCTGTTGCGGGAACGACCCGTGACGCTATCGATACGCACTTTACAGATCCAGAAGGGCAGGAATTTACCATGATTGACACCGCAGGGATGCGGAAGTCTGGTAAGGTCTATGAAAACACCGAGAAATACTCTGTCATGCGTGCCATGCGCGCCATTGAACGCTCGGATGTCATTCTCATGGTCATCAATGCTGAAGAAGGCATTCGTGAGTACGACAA
>CAMBAD010000080.1 GCA_945864085.1 uncultured Streptococcus sp. | reverse complement strand
AGACAGGAGCTGCCTGCCATACGGGAGCGTACAGCTGCTTTTTTGAGGACATTTTTTATGAAGATTAGATAGGGAAGATTATGAGTGATAATTATAGTGATTTTGTCTCAGATTTATTAGAAGAGGCATTTTATTTAAAAAGAAAGACTAGGTTTAGGCTTCCTTTTATTCGACAATATACAGAATTAATTGTAAAAAAGATTATCGGGCTCGACCCTCAAGAATACATGACACTCGGTGATAAACATGTGAAAAATTTTTTAAAAGATTCAACTAGTAATCACATTACTTTTTTTAATAATTCATTGAAAAGATTGACAAAAAAATTAAATGAGGGCAATCATACAAATAATTTTAAAGAAGTATCAGAGGAAGAATATGATAGTATTTTAGATAATCTTTATAATTTGATTGCATATTTATTTATACAATATTTTGAAAAATATGGATTTGGGCAAAATGAGAGCATACTCTATTATTTCTCTATTCTACCTCCTTTTATCAGATTGAAAGTTTTAAACGAATTGTTTAGCTTAGAGAGTAATAAAAATAATATTGCTCTAATTGACAAATTAAACTTAACCATATTGAAGACTTATGGAAAAAAAGCCTCATTGGACTGGGTGAATGAAAATAAAATTTTGTTAAATCAACTTAGCAACATGAGTCAATCTGCCGAGGCAGGAATTAAAGAAAAATTTGGTGACATGGCTCCAATGATGATTTCTCAAATGAAAACATCTATGTATACTTCCTGCATAAAAAAAATAGAAGTAGTTGGAAGTAGAATAGATGATTTAGGTAGAGCTTACTCAAATTTTGAAGAGGCAAAAATAGTCTTTGTTAAAGAAAAACCTGAAAACGTGACAGCACCAGAATATATCGAATTTTTTGATATTATGAATTTTGTTTACTTAGGGCGTATTGAAAAAAGAAATGAAAACATGAAGAATTGGAGAATTTAATGATGTTAGAAACACTTTACAAAGAAGCACTCAATCGTAAAAATAGCCCCAAGGAAGGCTCCTATACCAATTATCTCTACGACAAGGGGCTAGATAAAATTTTGAAAAAAGTGGGGGAGGAGGCAACAGAAGTTGTCCTCGCCGCGAAGAACGCGGATCAACGAGAAATTTCCCAAGAAGTTGCAGACTTGCTCTACCATTTGGCGGTTCTCTTAGTTGAAACAGGAGTATCTCCGTTGGACGTGGAAGAAGTCTTGCTTGAAAGACAAGGAAAAATCAGCAAAACTGCTGACAGAAAAGAAATCACAGATTATTAAAAGGCTCAAATTCGAGCCTTTTGTGCGGTCTTGTGCTGATTTGGCAGGCTATCAGATAGAGAAAAATTGCCCTAATTGCTCCACGCTTTGGATAATGTGCGTAGCTCCCGCAGCAGTCAATTCTTCTAGTTGACCGTAACCATAAAGAACACCGATGCTGTCCAGATGGTGGGCCTGGGCACCTTTTATATCATGTTCGCGATCGCCAATCATCACAGCTGGCTTGGCTAGGTTTGGTCGCTGAGTGAGGGCATGAGCTAAGACTTGATTCTTACTGATTCGTGAGCTGTCCAAACTAGCGCCTGCTATGATTGAAAAGTAGCCATCCAAGTGAAAATGGTTTAAAATCTGTTTGGCAAATGGGAGTGGGAAAGAACTCGACAAATCGAAGAAGAGTTCGTCTTCCCACCCCCGCACAGTTGATTAGGTCAGATTTGGAGTGTTGAACACGAACAAATCTGCCAATCAACCACTGCGTCAAGATGTTATCACGAACTCTAAGAAAAGAGGCTGGACTTTTTTCCCAGCCTCGGCAATCAGCAGTTCCTTCCCCTGTTTCTTCAGCCCAGAAAGCACCTCAGAAATACCGGGATATGGCTGGTTTTCAAACATGCCACGCTCCTTAAAGTATTCCCGAAAATAGCCGACCGCCTCCTGAACTTGCTCTGGTGAAAAGTTGTAGAAACGAGCAAAGGATTCGTAGAGCGGTGGGCCGATAAAACGTTTCAAGTTGGTTAGATCTGGTTCTTCTACGCCCATTTTTTCAAGGGCGTAGGCAACCGAATTGATAATGCCGGGTCCTGAGTCAGTCAGGGTTCCATCCAAGTCAAAAATAAGTGTCTGATACATACAAGCCTCCTTTTTAACAGTATAGCATGTGTCAGAAGACTTGTAAATAAAGGGGAAAAAGCGCTATAATAAGAGTGAAATGAGTAGTTAGGAGGTCCTATCATGCATATTGTGATTGCGCCGGATTCATTTAAAGAATCCCTATCTGCCCCAGCAGTTGCACGGGCCATAAGGACAGGGTTTGAAAAAGTTTTTCCAGAAGCTAGTTTTGACGAGTTGCCACTTGGGGATGGTGGAGAAGGAACGCTTGCTATCTTAGCCGATGCGCTGGGTCTTCAAATGGACAAGTGGAGTGTGACTGGGCCCTTAGGCTTGCCTGTACAGGCTTCTTTTGCCCGCAAGGGAGAACTTGCTCTCTTCGAAATGGCTGAAATTGTCGGTCTGGCAATGGTTCCTGATAGCCAGCGAAATCCCTTGCTAATTCAAACGACAGGAGTTGGAGAGATGATTCTCCATTTAGCCCAAACAGGTGTCCGTCAAATGATTATCGGCGTTGGGGGCTCAGCCAGTCATGATGGCGGGATAGGAATGGCAGCAGCTCTAGGCTACCGTTTCTTTGACGAAGAAGGCAGGCAGCTAGAGGCTATCGGACAAAATTTGGGCAGGATTGCAAGTCTTTCAGATGAAGCAGTTGCCCCTGAACTCAAGCAAGTTACCATCCAGATTGTGACCGATGTAAGCAATCCTTTATGTGGAAAAAAGGGAGCGACCTATGTATTTTCAGCTCAAAAAGGATTATCCCCGTCTGAGTTTGAACGAGTGGATATGGAGATGAAGTCATTTTACCTACTCGTTGCGCCAGCCATTCTCGAGCAGGATGGCGCTGGGGCAGGAGGCGGCATGGCTGCAGGTCTGCTTGCTTTTGCAGGCGGAGCAATCGTTGCAGGCATAGATTTTGTCTTGGATCAGGTCAACTTTGATGAGCGAGTATCTCATGCTGACTTGGTCATTGTAGGTGAAGGGCGGCTGGATGCTCAGAGTCTGGCCGGCAAGACTCCTATCGGTGTGGCTCGCAGAACACAGCCGAATGTACCCGTCATCGCTATATGCGGAAGCCTGAAGGATGACCTCCCTCCTCTTCCTTTTGAAAATATCTGCGCCGCTTTTCCTATCATTTCTCAAGTAGCCAGTCTGGAAGACACGCTGGCTAAGGCGGAAGAAAATCTGGCACGCACAGCAGAGCAGGTGGCGAGGGTTTTGCAACTTGGTAGCAGCCTTGCTCTTAGGGAATCTAGTCAGTAGCCGTCTATCTGCTCACTTATAGTCATTTGAATTATCTTTGATACATCGTCACTTTCGACTTGCCGTACTCTAGTACAGCCTGCGCCTCAGTTCCTTGTCTGAAAGCTAATTCATTCGACTATAGTAGTATAAGGTGGTGTTTTTGCTGCAAAAAAGGGCAAGCGCTGCTTACCCGAATAATTTTTTCCAGAAGGAAGGCTTGGTTTCTTCCTTTTTTGGTGCTTGCGTCACGAAGTGAGGGAAGCATTCTTCCAATTGAATGCTTTCCTTGTTTAAAGCCCGATCTGTATGGAAAACCATGGCATAAGGGCTGTCTGCGATTTTTTCATCGATGATTGAAACAGTAATTCCCAGCTGTTGTCCTATTTTCATATAGTGGATCTGCAAGCTATCTGACAGCTTGGGTGATAGTTTTAGAAAGAGGGGCTGATAATCCATAATTAGTTGTTTTGCAAGTGCTTCAAATTGCTCCACCAACTGACTGGACACTGCTTGTTCAAAAGAAAGAACCAGAACAACGCGCTCGCGAAAGGTTCCCATGTATTGGCGCTGTTCATCAGGGTTTAGGCGGTTTTCGCCAGAGGCTTTTTGTAAGATGGTTGCGTGTAAATCATTCATACATTTAGTATAACACACAGGAGACACTTTGAAAAGGAAGGCGCTTACAAGCCCTTTACATTATTTCTTTCAGTAAAATACCTACTTTTTCTTGAAAAATATTGTATTTTAGGGTATGATAGCAATGTAACTAATTAAAACTCAAAGGAGAGTAATATAATGTCAATTATTACTGATGTTTACGCTCGCGAAGTCCTTGACTCACGCGGTAACCCAACACTTGAGGTTGAAGTTTATACTGAATCAGGTGCTTTCGGTCGTGGTATGGTTCCTTCAGGAGCATCTACTGGTGAACACGAAGCAGTTGAACTTCGCGATGGTGATAAGTCTCGTTACCTTGGTCTTGGTACACAAAAAGCTGTTGACAACGTGAACAACGTGATTGCTGACGCAATTATCGGTTACGACGTTCGTGATCAACAAGCTATTGACCGTGCAATGATCGCTCTTGACGGTACTCCAAACAAAGGTAAATTGGGTGCGAACGCAATCCTTGGTGTGTCTATCGCTGTTGCTCGTGCAGCTGCTGACTACCTTGAAGTGCCACTTTACACTTACCTTGGCGGCTTCAACACTAAAGTATTGCCAACTCCAATGATGAACATCATCAACGGTGGTTCTC
>CAMBAD010000079.1 GCA_945864085.1 uncultured Streptococcus sp. | reverse complement strand
GTCATGAAAGATGGCAAGATGTCCAAGTCCAAGGGCAATGTGGTCTATCCAGAAATGCTGGTGGAGCGCTTTGGTCTTGATCCGCTCCGTTATTACCTCATGCGTAGTCTGCCAGTGGGATCTGACGGAACCTTTACACCTGAGGATTATGTGGGCCGTATCAACTATGAGCTGGCTAATGACCTCGGAAACCTTCTCAACCGCACCGTTGCCATGATTAACAAGTATTTTGGCGGCCAGGTTCCAACATTTGCTCAGGCAACTGATTTTGATGCAGACTTAGCAGCAGTAGCAGCTGAAAATATTTCTGAGTACAAGAAGCAGATGGATGCAGTGGATTACCCTCGGGCCTTAGAAGCGGTCTGGAATATCATTTCCCGTACCAACAAGTACATCGACGAAACAGCACCGTGGATTTTGGCCAAGGAAGAAGCTGACCGTGACAAGTTGGCAGCGGTTATGGCCCATTTGGCAGCAGGTCTTCGTGTGGTGGCTCACCTCATCCAGCCATTTATGATGACCACTTCAGATGCCATCATGGAGCAGCTGGGCATGGACAAGGTGTCCACTCTGGAAGGCTTGGACTTTGCTGGCTTGCCAGCAGGATTGACCGTCGTTGCCAAAGGAACGCCTATCTTCCCTCGTCTGGATATGGAGGAGGAGATTGCTTATATCCAGGCTCAAATGGGTGGCGGCTCTGCCCTTTCCCAAGAGGAAGAAAAAGAGTGGAACCCTGCTGATGTCGAGCTCAAAAATGAAAAGGCAGCCATCAAGTTTGAGGCCTTTGATGCCGTGGAAATCCGCGTGGCGGAAGTCAAGGAAGTCAAAAAGGTGGAGGGCTCTGACAAGTTGCTCCAGTTCCGTCTGGATGCTGGTGATGGACAGGATCGCCAAATCCTCTCTGGTATCGCCCAATTCTATCCAAATGAGCAGGAGCTAGTCGGTAAAAAAGTCCAAATCGTCGCCAACCTCAAACCGCGCAAGATGATGGGCTTGCTCAGCCAAGGCATGATTCTCTCCGCAGAACATGAGGGCAAATTGACATTGTTAACCGTTGATCCATCTGTGCCAAATGGCAGTCAGATTGGGTAATAGAACAACAAAAACCAGCCTAATCAGCTGGTTTTTTGAGTGCTTTCCATTCATCTTCTAGTATAGCCATGACAAGGGTATCGGCGTAGCCGTCTTCGGCCTTTTGGCTGTCGCGCTTGATGCCTTCTAAACGAAAGCCTGCTTTTTCATAGGCACGTTTGGCGCGTGGGTTGAAGGAGAAAACTTCCAGTTCTAGTCGGTGCAGACCAATCTGTTCAAAGGCGAAGTCTCTTGTCATCTCCGTAGCCCAAGAACCCAATCCCAGGCCAAAGTAACTCTCATCAAAGATGACGATACGGAAGTTGGCAGAGCCATTTTCCCTGTCCAATTCATTGATAACCGACTCGCCGATAAAGGTCCCGTCAGGTGCAATCAATATAAAGTCAAAGCGGTCAGGGTCAGTGACAATCCGATTGTAGTAGCTGACAACCTCTTCTTTTTTATAAGTTCCCGAACTTCCCGTCAGGCGATCAATTTCAGCGGAAGGCTTGGTAAAACAGTCCTCATAGTATTTCTCCGCAAAACCTTCCTCAAAAGATTGCAGGACAAAACCATCCTTTTCCCATTTGGCAATTTTTTTGGTCATTTGACATCTCCTTTCCACTATTCTACCACAAATTCCGAATTAACAGGAAAGGAGAGTGTATGTTAGTAGCCGTCAATCAAAAAGGACAAACCGTCAATCTTTTGGAAAAACCAGAGGTGAAAAAGGGAGAGTATTACTGCCCAGCCTGTGCGGGCAAGGTCCGCTATCGGTCTGGAAAAATTCTGCGTTCGCACTTTGCCCACCAAACCCTGCGGGATTGCGATTTCTGGTCCGAGAATGAGTCCGCCCAGCACCTGAACCTCAAAGCCAGTCTGTACAAATGGCTAAATGGTCAAGAACAGGTCGTTTTGGAAGCCTATCTCCCCGCGACCAAGCAGATGGCAGACATTTTAGTCAATCAGCAACTTGCCTTGGAAGTCCAGTGTTCTAGCCTGTCCATTTCACGTTTGCAGGAGCGGACCACGGCTTATCAGCAGGCTGGGCTGGCTGTTCTGTGGCTCTTGGGCAAGAACCTCTGGCTAGGAGAACGCTTGACCAAGCTCCACAAACAATTTCTGTATTTTAGTATGAATATGGGCTTTCATCTCTGGGAATTGGACGATAGGAAGAAAGAGTTGCGACTTCGCTATCTTATTCATGAGGACTTGCGAGGCAAGGTGCATTGTTTAACTAAAAATTTTCCCTTTGGTCAGGGAAATCTTGTGGCCATTCTGCGTCTGCCCTTTGCCAAACAGCCCCTGACCAGTATGATTCGCCAAACTGACCAAAGGATTTCACATTATATAGCTCAGCAGCTCTATTACCGCGCACCCAAGTGGATGAACTTGCAGGCGGAGGCCTATGGTCGCGGAGAAAATCTACTGACCCAAACGGCATTAGACTGGTATCCCCACTATCGCCTGCCCCGCTCTGCTATTGGCTTTGCCCAAATAGACAGAGACCTGTCCCCTATCTACCAGGCTTTTGACCAGTTTTACGAAAAGGGTGAGGACAAGAAAAAACAAGTCTTGTATCCGCCTATAATCTACAGACAAAAAATTGGAATAACGATATAATGTAAAAAACAGGAGGTGTGAATATGAAAACCAGACGAGTGATACCAATAGGTCTATCTCTTTTTATACTGATTTGTTTGACAACATGTGCAGTAAGATTTGAAAGCGCCAATTCAGCTGTGAAAATGGGGCAGCCAGTGAAAGAAATAAATGTAGTTACTGAGTGACATGAAAGCCCTCACTTTCCGTTGGAAAGAGGGGCTCTTTTATGTTAGAATAAGAGTTACGGAGGATTTAATATATGTCTAAACAACGTCATGAAATTGAAGAAAAATACCAGTGGGATTTAACCACCATTTTCCCAACAGATGAGGCTTGGGAAGCCGAGTTGGCTCAACTCCAAGCTGAAACAGAAAAAACAAAGGCCTTTGCAGGTCACTTGTTGGACTCGGCTAAGAGCCTTTTGGAAATCAGCGAGACCCAGCTTGGCATCATGCGTCGCATTGAAAAGCTCTATGTCTATGCGTCTATGAAGAACGACCAAGACACTCGAGAAGGCAAGTACCAGGAATTTCAAGCCAAGGCTATGACTCTTTATTCAGCCTTTTCACAAGCCTTTGCCTTCTATGAGCCAGAATTTATGGCTATTACTGAGGAGCAACTAGAAGCCTTCAAGGCAGAAGAGCCTGCTCTTGTCCAGTACAGCCACCAGTTTGAAAAACTCTTAGCAGCCAAGGACCATGTCCTGTCACAGGAAGTGGAAGAAGTCCTTGCGGCGACCAGTGAGATTTTCGAAGCACCATCTGAAACCTTTGCGGTCTTGGACAATGCCAGCCTGCGTTTCCCAGAAATCGCAGATGAGGACGGCAAGTTGGTGCCCCTCTCTCACGGCAACTACATCTCCTTCATGGAGTCCAAAAACCGTGAGGTGCGTCAAGAGGCTTACGAGGCCCTCTACGAAACCTACGAGCAGTTCCAGCATACCTACGCTAAGACCCTTCAGTCTAACGTTAAGGTCAATAACCTGAAAGCTCGTTTGCGGAAGTACGACTCAGCCCGCCACGCAGCCCTTTCTGCCAATTTCATTCCAGAGTCCGTTTACGATACATTAGTGTCAGCAGTCAACAAGCACCTCCCGCTCTTGCACCGCTACATCAATTTGCGTAAGAAACTCTTGGGTATCGATGATCTCAAGATGTACGATATGTACACACTGCTTTCGAGCACAGATACAAAAGTCACCTATGAAGAGGCTTTGGCTACCTGTGCCGATACCTTGGATATCTTCGGTGATGAGTATGCGGCCATTGTCAAAGAAGCCTTTGAAAACCGCTGGATTGATGTCCAGGTCAACGAAGGCAAGCGTTCAGGAGCTTATTCGGGAGGTGCTTACGACACCAACGCCTTCATGCTTCTCAACTGGCAGGACAACCTGGACAATATGTACACCCTGATTCATGAAACAGGTCACTCACTTCATTCTATGTTGACCCGTCAGAATCAGCCCTATGTCTATGGTCACTATTCGATTTTCTTGGCGGAGATTGCATCAACTACCAACGAAAATCTCTTGACAGAGAAACTCTTGGCAGAAGTGGAGGACGACAAGACCCGCTTTGCTATTCTCAACCACTACCTAGACGGCTTCCGTGGAACTGTCTTCCGTCAAACCCAGTTTGCAGAGTTTGAGCAGGCTATTTACAAAGCAGATCAAGAAGGTCAGGTCTTGACAGCGGACTTCCTCAACCAGGTTTACGGCGAGCTTAACGAGAAGTATTACGGCTTGTCTGCGGAAGAAAATCCACTGATTCAGTATGAATGGGCCCGTATTCCACATTTCTATTACAATTTCTATGTTTACCAATATTCAACTGGCTTTGCGGCAGCGTCTGCTTTGGCAGACAAGATTGTCAATGGTAGCCCAGAGGACAAGGAAAACTACCTCAACTACCTCAAGGCTGGTAGCTCGGATTATCCACTCAATGTCATTGCAAAAGCTGGTGTGGATATGACTAAGGAAGACTATCTCAACGATGCCTTCAAGGTCTTTGAAGCCCGCTTGACAGAGTTGGAAGCTCT
>CAMBAD010000078.1 GCA_945864085.1 uncultured Streptococcus sp. | reverse complement strand
GTCGTCGGAACTAAGATTCTTAGCAAACACCCTCAAAGAATGAGGAGAAGCCAGAAGTTGCGACTCTGGCTCTCCTCGTTCTTGTTTTTTATATTTGAAAATCGGCCATTGACACAGGCGTTTGCTACAAGGCTAGTATCCATAGTGCAAGAATGGGCTGTTTTTAATTTTCCGAGAGCATTATTTTCATAAATCATGTTACAATGGACATACGGCGAGGGCAGCATTTGGGAAATTCCACCCCTTGAAAATCAAAGGGACAGGTGGCAACTGAATTTGGGAATGAGAAAAAAGTTGAACGAAAACGGTCTGTCTCAGGCTGTTATAGGCATTCAGCCCCTGTATGGCGAGGGTTCTTCGGTTTTCTTTCTATAGAAGTGGATTTCCTTGCTGAAAGCAGCGTGAGCCAGTCACGAGTGTCGCTGTGCCCAAGTGCCGCAAGAGATTATAAATGAGGTGACGGATGATATTACCAAGATTTGGAGTTGAGGAGTGGCTCAATTTACATGAAAAAAAAGCTCTTTATGATATTGCGGGGGTATCGATCGAATCCCTAAGCCTGAATGAATTGTTCCAACTGACAGGGACCCAGCCCGCTTCCTTTTACCAGAGTCTATCCGAGACCAAATTGAATTACGGTTGGATTGAAGGGTCTCCGGGTTTTAAAAAAGCTGTCAGCAGCTTGTATCATGCTGTTTCAGAAGAGCAGATTCTTCAGACCAATGGGGCTACAGGTGCCAATATGCTGGTCCTTTTTGGCTTGATTGAGCCTGGAGATCATGTGATTTCTCTGTATCCAACCTACCAGCAGCTTTATGATATTCCCAAGTCGCTCGGAGCAGAGGTTGATTTTTGGCAAATTAAAGAGGAACTTGATTGGTTGCCTGATTTGGAGGACTTACGCCAGCTGATTCGGCCGACCACTAAGATGATTTGTATCAACAATGCAAATAATCCGACAGGTGCGGTTATGAAGGAAGACTACCTCAATGAATTGGTTGCGATTGCTAGGGAGGTTGGGGCCTATATTCTTTCGGATGAGGTGTATCACTCCTTCGCACAAGAGCAGGTTCCTTCGATTATCGATCTTTATGAGAAGGGAATTGCTGTCAATAGCCTTTCTAAGACCTTTTCGCTTCCAGGGATTCGGGTTGGCTGGGTGGCTGCCCCCCTTGACATCGCAGATATTCTAAGAGATTATCGGGATTATACCATGATTTGTGCAGGAGTTTTTGACGATAAGGTGGCTCAGCTGGCTCTGGAACACAGGGCAGCGATTCTTGCACGAAATGAAAGGATTATTCATGAGAATCTGGCTATTTTAGATCAATGGGTTGCCCAGGAACCTCTTGCTTCCTACATTCGTCCAGCCCATGTCTCGACTTCCTTTGTCAAACTTGATGTGCCTTTGCCCATCGAGGAGTTTTGCTTGCAGCTATTGGAAGAATACGGGGTCTTGTTGGTTCCAGGAAATCGTTTCGAGCAGGAGGGCTATGTTCGTCTGGGCTATGCCTGTGAACAATCCATCTTAAAAACAGGGCTGGAACGCTTATCACAATGTCTAAGACAATATAAAAACTAGCTTAGTTAGCCTAGGCTGGTTTTTTTGTCCCCAATTTTCTCCAGCCTTGTTACGAATCGTGAAAATTAAAAACAACGAAAGGCAATTTATTTTAGTTTGAACATACATAACTCTCGCTCTGTTTCTATCATAAAAATAGTAAAAATATTGTACTATTTTCTTGACAGGAAAAACAAATGAGGGTATACTAGGTATAAATAGTAAAAATGTTTGACTAAAGGAGTTCGTGATGAAGGCAGTTCTTGTATCAAAAGTAGGTGGTCCAGAGGTTTTGGAAGTTGTTGAAAGGGAGATACCGCAGATAAAACCAGGTTGGTCCTTGGTCAAAGTCATGGGCTTTGGCATCAATCGTTCAGAAATTTTTACCAGACAGGGCCTGTCCCCCAGCGTGACCTTTCCCCGAATTTTAGGCATTGAGATGGTTGGCCTTATCGAAGAAAGCAGCGATCCCAAGTCTTTGCCAGTCGGTCAAAAGGTGGTCTCGATTATGGGAGAAATGGGCAGAGCTTACGATGGCGGTTATGCAGAATACGCCCTTTTGCCCAATGAAAATCTCTATATCATAGAGACAGACTTGGATTGGAAAGAATTGGCCAGCGTGCCAGAGACCTACTATACCGCCTATGGCTCGATGAAAAATCTGAAGATTGAAGCCAGCGATAAGGTGTTGGTCAGGGGCGGAACCAGCGGTGTTGGTCAGGCTTTTGCCAAATTAGTCCGAGCCAGATGGCCAGAAATATATCTGGTTGCCTCTGTCCGCAATCTGGACAAAAGGGAACAACTCTTGGCTGCAGGCTTCACGGATGTTATCCTAGACCAGAAGGGTCGATTAGAGACCCAGCAAACCTTCACCAAAATTCTTGAATTAGTCGGTCCTGCGACAATCAACAACTCCCTGAAATATTTAGAGGAGGGCGGCATTATCTGCTCAACAGGCCAGCTAGGCGGCAAATGGTACCTGGAAGAATTTGATCCGATTGAGCAGTTGCGGCAGAATGTCTACTTGACAACCTTTGCTTCTGGCAATGTTAATCAGGAAAAATTGCAAGAACTCTTTGATTTTATTAAAAACCACTGAGTGCCCGTTGGTCCTGAGAAGGTCTACACGATTGACGAGATTCAGGCAGCGCATCGCTATTTGGATAGCAAGGAAAGTTTCGGCAAAGTGATTGTGCTCAATCATCAGGAGGTTTGAAATGTCCCAACTACATCAGATAAGTAAACGATTTACGCGGATTTTTGACCAACAGGTAGCTGTTTATGAACAGTATGCTCGGCAGCATGGATTGCAAGGAAAGGGGCTCTATATTCTTTTATGGATTTATTATAATCCCCAAGGTATTACCCAAAAATTGATTAGTGAGAAGACCTATTCTACTAAACAAGTGGTCAATGCAACCATTAGAAATTGGGTGGCGAAGGGGTATCTGACCTGCCAAGAAAATCCAAAAGACAAACGCCACAAACTCTTGAAATTGACAGAGGAAGGAAAACAATATGCTGCGACCATTTTGGACCCTTTGGAAGAGATGGAAATGCAGGCTATGGGGAGTTTGACAGCAGAGGAACAGCTGGTATTTTTACAGATTTTTGACAAGTACAGCCAGTCAATAGCCGCTCTATTTTCAGAAAGGAGAAAAAACTTATGATTGACTACCAACATGTGACCCTAGATTGCTCTGTTAATGGACCAATCCTACGCAATTTGACCTTTACCATTCAAGAAGGGGAGTTCTTTGTCCTCATTGGTCCCAGCGGCTGTGGAAAAACAACAACCTTGAAGTTGATTAACCGCCTCTTGGAGCAAACAGATGGCGATATTCTCTTTCAGGGTAAGCGGCTCAAGGACTACAATCTTCGGGAACTGCGCTTGGAAACAGGCTATGTCCTCCAGCAGATTGCTCTTTTCCCCAATATGACTGTGGAAGAGAACATCTCCCTTATTCCTGAGATGAAGGGCTTGGACAAGGCGGAAACCCTGACCAAGACGCGCGAACTCTTGACCAAGGTGGGCTTGGAGCCAGACCAGTACCTGCACCGTCTACCCAAGGACCTTTCTGGCGGAGAACGGCAGCGGATTGGAATTTTGCGGGCCATTATTGCCAATCCCAAGGTCTTGCTCATGGATGAGCCCTTTTCAGCCTTGGACCCCATCAGCAGAAGCCAGCTCCAGGACCTGATTAAGAACCTGCATAGAGAATTTGGTATGACAACCGTCTTTGTGACCCATGATATGGATGAGGCGGTCAAGTTGGCCGACCGAATTTGCCTCATGAAAGAGGGGCAGGTTCTGCAGATTGGCAGCCCCGATGAGCTTCGCTATCATCCAGCAGATGACTTTGTCACCGAATTTATGGCTTCTAGTGGAGGTGCCAAATGAACCTAATCCAAACCTTTGTAGAAAGACAGGGAGAGTGGCTGACAGCCCTCTTTGAGCACCTACGGATTTCCCTGCTTTCTTTGATTATCGCTATTGCCATCGCGGTTCCTCTGGGTCTGCTCTTGTCCAATAAAAAGCGCTTGACCGAGTGGAGCCTGCAAATCACGGGAATCTTTCAGACTATTCCTTCGTTGGCACTCTTGGGACTTTTCATTCCCTTTATGGGTATCGGTACCCTGCCAGCTGTGGTGGCCCTGGTCATCTATGCGGTCTTTCCTATTTTGCAGGGAACCTTGACAGGACTGGCAGAGATTGACCCTTATCTGGAAGAAGCAGCGACAGCCTTTGGGATGACCAAGTGGGAAAAGCTGAAAAAATTTGAGTTGGCCCTGGCCATGCCCATTCTTATGTCGGGCATTCGGACAGCAGCCATCATGATTATCGGAACAGCCACTTTGGCCGCCCTGGTGGGGGCTGGCGGGCTGGGTTCCTTTATCCTGCTGGGCATTGACCGCAATGACTCGGCCCTGATTTTAATCGGGGCGGTGTCCTCGGCTGTCCTCGCCGTGCTCTTTGGCTATGTCATCAAGCTCTTGCAGGATAAAATGCCAAAAACCATCCTCCTGGCCTTGCTGGTCACCCTTTTTGCAGTTGGGGCCAGCTATGTTCCGGTTTTCCAAGGCCAGTCTAAGAAGGTTGTCATCGCTGGAAAACTGGGGGCCGAGCCTGAAATTCTTATCAATATGTATAAGCTCTTGATAGAGGACCAGACAGATATTTCAGTCGAAATCAAACCCAATTTTGGCAAGACCAGCTTCCTCTATGAAGCCCTCAAGTCAGGCTAAATCGATATTTATCCAGAGTACACAGGCACCATCACGACCACCCTTTTGACCAATCCTCCGACAGACCTGTCCAACGATCCAGAACAAGTCTACGAGGCGGCCCGCAAGGCTATCTCGGAGCAGGATGGTCTGGTTTATCTGCAGCCAATGGACTTCCAAAACACCTTTGCCATCGCGGTGACGGAAGACTTTGCCAAGGCAAACGGCCTTACAACCATTTCAGACTTGGCCAAGGTTCAGGGCACAGCAGTCGCTGGCTTCTCCTTGGAATTTAATGATCGGGAAGATGGAAATTTGGGTCTGAAACATCTCTACGGTCTCAACCTTAATGTTAAGACCATGGAGCCTGCCCTCCGCTACGAAGCCATTAAAAACGGGGATGTGCAGATTGTCGAAGCCTT
>CAMBAD010000077.1 GCA_945864085.1 uncultured Streptococcus sp. | reverse complement strand
AGTACGGCAAGTCGAAAGTGACGATGTATCAAAGATAATTCAAATGACTATATTTAAGCTACGTTTGATAATTGATCTGTAACTAGAATCGTTTCTTTTTGAGGTCACGCGACTCTACATCTGATGAAATCCTTCTGCTAAGACTTCCTTTTCCATTAGCGATTTTCATAGTGACATCCATCTTGTTTGATTTTCGAGGAGTATTACCTAACGCTATCGGCTGACCAACCGCCAATAAACTACCTACTCTTTTTTGTTTCCATCGACAATATGAAAGAATATTGAAAATTTTCTAAAAATTGTTGCAAAAGTAAGCTGGCTATGTTACAATATTCACATTATACGCTAGGAGGGAAGAAATGAAAGAGTATAATAACTACATCAATGGCGAGTGGGTTAGTTCTGAAAAGACTATTACCATCTACTCCCCTATCAATCAAGAAGAATTAGGGACTGTTCCAGCCATGTCGCAGGACGAAGTGGATCAGGCTATGGCAGCAGCAAGAAAGGCTTTGCCTGCATGGCGTGCTCTGTCTGCCTATGAGCGTGCCCAGTACTTGCACCAGGCAGCTAATATTTTGGAAGAGCGTAAGGAGCAAATTGGTGAGATTCTGGCCAAGGAGGTTTCTAAGGGAATCAAGGCTTCGATTGGTGAGGTAGATCGTTCTGCTCACCTCATCCGTTATGCTGCTGAGGAAGGTTTGCGTGTTTATGGTTCTTCCTTGGAAGGTGGTACTTATGAGCCAGCTGCGAAGTCCAAGATTTCCTTAATCCGTCGTGAGCCAGTCGGTATTGTTTTGGCCATTGCACCTTATAACTATCCCGTTAACCTATCAGCCTCTAAGATTGCTCCAGCTCTCATTGGTGGAAATGTGGTCATGTTTAAGCCGCCAACACAGGGTTCTATTTCAGGGTTGCTTTTGGCCCAGGCTTTTGCAGATGCAGGTATTCCAGCGGGGGTCTTTAATACCATTACTGGGCGTGGGTCAGAGATTGGTGATTATATCATTGAACATCCAGAAGTAAACTTTATTAACTTCACTGGGTCAACTCCGATTGGACAGAAGGTTGGTAAGATGGCAGGGATTCGTCCTATTATGCTGGAATTGGGTGGTAAGGATGCAGCTGTGGTATTGGCAGATGCTGATTTGGACCATACAGCCAAGGAAATCGTCAGTGGTGCCTACAGCTATTCAGGTCAACGTTGTACTGCTATTAAACGTGTTCTGGTTATGGATGAAGTTGCGGATGAGTTAGCCGTTAAACTTCAGGCAGAAGTCGAAAAATTGACGGTAGGTGATCCGTTTGAAAATAAGGATATTACCCCTGTTATTGATGAACAATCAGCCCTCTTTATAGAAGGTTTGGTCCGTGACGCACAGGAAAAAGGAGCGGTGGAATTAACTCCCTACAAGCGGGAGAAGAATCTCATCTGGCCAACTCTGCTTGATTATGTAACACCAGAAATGGAGATTGCCTGGGAAGAACCATTTGGTCCAGTCCTGCCAATTATTCGTGTAAGTTCACTTGACGAGGCCTTGACTTTGTGTAATCAGTCTGAATATGGCCTTCAGTCTTCTATTTTTACTAGCAATTATCCCCTGGCCTTTGATTTTGCTTCAAAATTGGAAGTGGGGACGGTTCATATCAATGCCAAAACCCAGCGTGGTCCAGACAACTTCCCATTCTTGGGTGTCAAGGGTTCAGGAGCAGGTGTACAGGGAATCAAATACAGTATTGAAGCCATGACCAAGGTAAAATCTGTTGTTTTTGATGTCCAATAAATTCTAAGAACCTGTGTTCATCGCAAGTAAAGTGCTTGATAGAAGAAAAAAGTTTTTCGCTCATCAAGGCAGTTTTTGAGGGAATACTGACTGTATTTTAAAAAACGAACGATGAGGAGCTGAAAAACTAGCCTTAGTTGGAGGTGCTGAACTGTGAATACAGGTTTCGATAGGCCAACAGTCTTATTAAAGTCCATCAACTGGCGAACTAATGACATCAGAAAAGGCTTAAAACCGCTATTTTGCTGGTTTTAAGCCTTTTACTGTTTATGGAAATTTTTATATTCATTGAAAATAAAAATTCAGATAATTGCAGTGAACTTGGTTATTTTTTATTGTTCAGGTAACAGGCTGAAGGTGTTCATTATATCAGCTCAACAAGGGGAGATGCTGATTTTTGAAGAGCATGCTGTTGCTTGATTGTGCTGTTATTTAGCCTGATAAAATTTATTATGTTGGTAGATTGGGTCAAAGGTGAGGTTGATACCTAATTTGCGGAGGACGCTCTTGTCTTCGTCAGATAGGATAACGGTCGAATGGGCTTCGCTTCCGTTTAAGTGACCTAGTTCTTTCATAGCTGCTGCTGCCAAGGGGCTGTCTTGGGCTGTGATCGCTAGAGCGTTAAGGATTTCACTGGCATCGAGACGGGTATTGTATTTATCGAGGTGATTGGCCTTCAAATCTTGAATCGGGCGGATATAGTTTGGTTCAATCAGGTTAACAGGGTCTTCGATGTTTGCCAATGTTTTAATAGCATTTAGGAGAACTGTTGCGGTTGGTTTGAGAAGGTCAGATGTTTTACCTGTAACAATTTCCCCGGTTGGTAGCTGAATCGCAAGGGCAGGACCTGAAGTATGCTCTGCTTTTTCGCGCGCAGCGATAACTACTTTACGGTCAGCTGGTGTCACGCCAACTTCATTCATGAGGAGTTCGATCTTCTTGACAGCCTGTTCGCTAACACGCTCTGCCTTGAAATCAACCAAGGTCTGATAGTAGCGGCGAATGATTTCTTGCTTGGAAGCTTCGATGGCAGCTTGTTCATCAACAATCGAGTAGCCAACCATGTTAACGCCCATATCTGTTGGGGAAGCATACGGTGATTTACTCAAAATGCGTTCGAAGGTACGGTTAAGGACTGGGAAGACCTCAATGTCACGATTATAGTTGACAGCTGTTTTTCCATAGGTTTGGAGGTGGAAGGGGTCAATCATATTCAGGTCGTCAAGGTCAGCAGTTGCTGCTTCGTAGGCCAGGTTGACAGGATGGTGGAGTGGCAAATTCCAGACGGGGAAGGTTTCAAACTTGGCATATCCAGATGTTACTCCGTGGAGCTGATCGTGGTAGAGCTGGGAGATACAGGTGGCGAGCTTACCAGAACCTGGGCCAGGTGCGGTTACGACAACCAGATTGCGACTGGTTTCGATGTAGTCGTTTTTGCCCATGCCTTCTGGTGAGATGATGTGGTCAATATCAGAGGGATAACCCTTGATTGGGTAGTGGAGGTAGGACTTGATTCCATGTTTTTCCAGCTGTTTGCGGAAGGCGTCGGCGGCTGGTTGATTGCGGTATTGGGTAATAACAACAGAACCGACATAGATGTCAATATCATTGAAGGTATCAATCAAGCGGAAGACTTCTTGGTCGTAGGAAATGCCCAAATCGCCACGTGCCTTAGAATGCTCAATATTGCTGGCGTTGATGGCGATGACAATCTCAACTTGCTCTTTCAATTCTTGAAGGAGTTTAATCTTATTATCAGGCTCATAGCCAGGAAGGACACGAGCAGCATGGAAGTCCTCCAGCATTTTTCCGCCAAATTCCATGTACAGCTTGCCTTCAAACTGGGCAATCCGCTCCAAAATGTGGTCGCGTTGTAGGTTCAAATATTTATTTGAATCAAATGCAATCTGTTTCATATTGTCAAATCCTCCAAAATAGTACTTTATCTAGGAAAAAATAAAAATAGCTCCCTATAATTAGGGAGCTTTTTATTTATCGACCTCTTTTAGAGGTGCCCGAACAATACTATAACAAACTAAGGTAATCTTGTCAAGAAAAAGCCAGAAAGATAGAATCAGACAAATGTTTAATAGATATTTAATTTTTATTAAATAAATTGTTGACTTTTTTGAAATAAAGTGTAAAATAATATTAAACAAATACTTAATTTTAATTAAAGGAGTTTATGATGAAAAAAATAGTCACTAATAAATTGTTTCTTTCTAGCTTTGTGGCGGACTTGATTTCCAATTTTGGGGATGTCCTTTACTATCTGGCTCTGATGAACTATGTCTTGCTTTTGCCAGACACCAAGTTTGCCTTGGCCATGATTACCGCTTCTGAAACCTTGCCGATTTTGGCTGGTCTCTTTATGGGAATTTGGGCAGATAGGACTAAAAATAAATTGGATACCATTCTAGCAACTCTGGTCGTTCGTGTAGGACTGTATGTAGCAGTTGGTTTATTGATGGGATTTGCACCATCGCTTTGGATTGTGGCAGTAGTCTGCGTCATCAACTTTCTGTCTGACTTGGCTGGTCAGTACGAAAATGGTCTCTATATGCCAGTCAGTCTTCGGGTGGTAGCGGCAGAAGACCGTGAAACGGCCATGGCCTTTAAGATGACGGTCAAAAGTCTCTTGCAAATTGCTTTCCAAGCCAGCGGCGCTATCCTAATCGGCTTCATGTCTTACCAGAATCTTGCCTTCTTTAACGCAGGAACCTTCTTGACCAGTCTTGCGATTATGGCAACCCTCCGTCCAGCCCTTGCCAAGCTTTTGAAGGAAAATCCGATTCAGCAGACTGAGCAAACGGAAACAGAGGCAGGTATTGTCAAGGGAATTCGCCAGAGTATCAAAGAATCCTATCAAGCTGTTCAAAATATCCCTGTGCTCAAGGCTTCTATTGTTACCATCGCTAGCTTGAATGCGATTTTTACCGCTCTTTCGCCCTTGGTGATTCTTAATATGAAGGAGTTTTCAGGTTTTGTCATTGTTAATGCTGGAACTACGATTGCTCTTATTTCCATTCTCTTTTCAGTTGGTAGTATTCTTGGCTCAAGTGTGGGGATGGCTCTTTTCAAAAATGTCAGCTTGATCAATCTCCTCAAGTTTTCTACCCTCATGCCTGTCTTGCTATTTTCAGGTTTCTTCCTCCACAATATCTACGTGGTATTAGCAGTTATCTTTGTAACAGCTATGACCTTGGGCATCTTTAATCCCAAAATGAATGCCTTGGTGTTGAACGAATTGCCAGAGGATAAGTTGGCAACTGTTGGTGGTGGTATTGATTCCTTCTGCCAGATTGGAATGGTAGCTGGACAAGCCCTGGTTGCTCTTATGGTGACTCTTCTTTCTGCGACAAGCATTTCTCTCATCTTCCTCTTGTTTTCTGTGGGATTGTTGGGCTATACGATTCTTACAGGGAAAAATACTGAAAAGATTGTAGCTAGTGCCTAGAGAGAAATCTCTCGCTACTATTAAGGAGATTGTTCATGAAAAAATTAGTCACTAATAAATTGTTTCTTTCTAGCTTTGTGGCGGACTTGATTTCTAATTTTGGGGATGTCCTTTACTATCTGGCTCTGATGAACTATATCTTGCTTTTGCCAGACACCAAGTTTGCCTTGGCCATGATTACCGCTTCTGAAACCTTGCCGATTTTGGCTGGTCTCTTTATGGGAATTTGGGCAGATAGGACTAAAAATAAATTGGACACCATTCTGGCAACTTTGCTGGTTCGTGTAGGACTGTACGTGGTGGTTGGTTTATTGATAGGATTTACGCCAGCTTTATGGATTGTAGCAGTCGTCTGCGTTATCAACTTCTTGTCTGACCTGGCTGGTCAATACGAAAACGGTCTCTATATGCCAGTCAGTCTTCGGGTGGTAGCAGCGGAAGACCGTGAAATGGCCATGGCTTTCAGGAACACGGTGAGCGGAATATTAATGATTGCCTTTCGATTT
>CAMBAD010000076.1 GCA_945864085.1 uncultured Streptococcus sp. | reverse complement strand
CTGGATCTCACAGTACCAGAGAAATGGCCAGACCATTGTAGAGAAAAAGAGAGGCTGACCATTCAAAACAGCTTGACTTTGGTATGGAGCAGATACAAAAAACAGGAAGAAATCGAATAACCGATCTCTTCCTGTTTTTATATGTATCCTTATCTGGTTTTCAATGGTAACCGCCCCATAGACGAGGCCCAACCTTATGTAACGTACGCGGCATTTTAAAAGGCCGTAGAATGCTTCTCAAGTAGTTTTTCGACCAATTCTGCTACAGATGTCAAATGGTGATATTCAGGGCAAGGAATAAAAATTTAAATAGTTTAAAGCTCTTTTAGCACAACACCATCATATCGCTATTTTTTGTTAAATAGTACTATTTAACATTCTCCCACCACACACATAAAAATAAGGAGAGGTTTCCAAATAGAAAACTTCTCCTTTTAAGTTCGATTTCGCACCCAGAAATAAAATAGTTCACTCCGCCTTATCAATATCTTCCCGCACTTCTTTAGCATTAAATTTAGCAAAAAGATACTGGCGGTCCTGGACTGGAAAACGCTGGTCCAGCTGATCTACTGGCCCAACTTCGACCATTCCTTCCGAAATAACATAGTCCATAACATGACCACCAAAGGTCAGATCATCCGAGATAAAATGCAAATGATAGCCAGCCACACTGACTCCATGAAAAATCTCCGGCGTCCAAATACCGACAATAGTACCTGAAATATTCTCGGCAGTATATTCTGGCTGGCGACTAGCCACCTCCGCAAACCGTACATCCGAAGCCGATTTTGGAATCATACGCACATGCATGCGTGAAAAATTACCCTTGATTTTGATGGAACGAAAGAGATTTTCTCCATCATAGTAAGACTCAATCCGCTGGTGCAATTCATCATGGGTCATCTCAAAGCGCTGCTTGAAAATAACCTCTGCCTCATGAAAAATGACAGCCGCATAGGGCACCTTCATATCAGCAGGAACCTCTACCACCTCTGGCTTCTCTCCTGCTCCCTTGGCCTGATAAGCCTTTCCGTCTAACACGATTAACTCACCGTCAATGGAATCCAGGGTTCCCAAGCCCAAGTCTCCATGCTCCAGCAATTCACCAACCGTCAAAGAACCACCGTATAAGCCAGCCATCAAGGCCCCTAGCGTATTGTATTGAAATAATCGATTTACCTGCATATCCTACTCTTCATTTAAAAATTCTTGCATAGCCAGATCGTCTGGAACCAACTGAACATAGCGACTAGCCTGCCTTCTTGCCTGGTCCAAACGCCCAAGTTGGCGGAGAAACTCGACATAATCAGCCAAAAACTCTGGATTGTCTCCCAAATCCCCAGCCAATTCATCATAGAGTTCCAAGGCCAGCTCATCCCTTTCCAAGGCTTGGTAGGCCTTAGCCACATTCCAACGGGCCAAAACATTGTCCACCTCTTCATCAAGCAAGGCCACAACCTCTTCAAATCGCTCCTGTTCCAAATAGAGATTAGACAGACGCAAGGCCAGCTCATTGCTATCATCTGCCACTTCTTTTGCCTTGAGCAGATAAGCTTCTGCAGCCTCCTCATCGTGCAATTCATAGGCATATTGCGAAGCCTGAAGCAAAAGATTGGCATCAAAATCATTCTTAGCCAACCCCTTCTCCGTCATGGCCAACGCCTCTTCCAAACGATGCTCAGCATGGAGAGACTGGCCATAGGCGTACTCATAACCCTCAAAATCAGGGTTAATCGCATCCAACTGCTTGAAGTACAGATTGGCCTTCTGGTATTCTTCCCTTTCAAATAGCAGAGCAGCTAATTCAAAAACCGTCTGGTCATCATATTCCAGTTCGACAGCCTTCTCCAGAAATTCAACAGCCGCTTCAAACTTGCCCAGACTAGCATAGGCAAGCCCAATCCGCTGATAGGTTGAAATCCCTGTCAATTCATAGAGTTCACGATTATCCAGTTGAGCGTAGTAAGAAATAGCCTCCTTGAAATACTCCAATTCCATATCCAATTCAGCCAAACCAAAGAGAATAATTGGCTCATCAGACAAGTAACTAGCCTCTAGCAACTTCTCACGCGCCACATCCGCCAACCCTTCTGCCTGATACAAATCTGCCTTGACCAGTAAGGCCTCAACATAAAGAGGACTGTCCTCTGAAATCTCTTCTAAGTAAGCAAAAGCCTCCTCCACCAAACCATCTTCAAAGGCGATTTGAGCCAGATTGATGACCACCTCTGGACAATCCTCTTTGACCTGGGCATAGATTTGACCAGCCTGCGGGAAAAATCCAATCCCTTCTAAATAAGCAGCTAGAGACAGAAGTGTCTCGAGATCATCTTCCACCAAGGCCCGCTTGAAATACTTATTGGCCCTGTCCAAATCCTGCTGATCCAGACACGCCAACATTTTTTCACTATTGTTCATTCACAACCTCAACCGTCTCATCCTCATACAAGGAGCTATGCTGCTTGTACCACTCAAAAATTGCCTTCAAGAGAACTTTTATAGAGGCATAAACTGGAATCCCCAAGAGTACCCCCAGCACTCCATACATCTGCCCCGCAGTCAGAAGAACAAACAGAATCGTAATCGGGTGAATACTGAGCGAGCTACCAATAATGAGAGGGGTCACAAAACGCCCTTCTATAGTCTGCTCAACCATGAAGACCACCAAGACCTTAATCAGCATAACCGGCCCCGCAATTAGCCCCAAAATCACCGCTGGAATCATCGCCAAAAACGAACCCAAATAAGGAATCAAATTAAGAAAACCAGCCATCACCCCTAAAGTAACTGGGTAACTCAGCCCGATAATGGTGAACATAACAGAAAACATAAAGGCAACAATAATAGCCACCGTCACTTGACCACGCACATAATTAGACAGCTGCTGGTTCACATCCGTCAAGATAGTCCCGACAGGCAGACGCCACTTGGTCGGTAAATACTGCGTGATATGCCGATTTAAACGCTGCCCATCGCGCAAAAGATAGAATAAGATAAAGGGCATAATCAAAATAGCCACAATAATCTGCGAAGCAGTCGAGATAATATTGCTGGCCCAGTTAACCGCACTAGAAGAAAATTTCTGTGCATAGGCAACAATCTGATCATTGACCTTATTTAACAGCTCAAGAACAGTCGGTCTAAACTGCGCAAAGCGCTCATCCTGCAAAAGACTGGTCACCTGACCTTCAATCTTCTGAATATTGCTTGGAAGATTCTGCGCAAACGAAACCACCTGCTGCTGAATACTTGGAATCGCGACTGCCAAGCCCCAAATCAACAACAAGGAAATCAATACAAACAGAATCGTAATCCCCACCGTACGCGAAATTTTATACTTCTCCAGCCAATCAACAATCGGATTTAAAAGATAGTACAGCAAACCCGTCAAAAGCATGGGAAGGAGAATGATTTCAAAGAAATTTCCCACAGGCTTGAGAATAAAACTAATTTTGCTGAAGATAAATATGGTTAAAAAAACCAACAAAGTCACCAGCAAAAAAGTGACCGCCTGATTATTTAAAAACCAGCGGAAAAACCACGTCAGATTAAATTTTTGAGACTTATTGTCCATGTTTCTCGCTCCTTATCTTTTCTCTATTGTACCATGTAAACACCGTTTTGAGAAAAATGAACCATTTTTTTCACAGACTTTATAGCAAAAATATGGTATAATTTGTAAAATATTACCGCAAAGGAGAGAGCCATGAAGCTTTTTTTCGGAACCTACACAAAACGTGAATCTAAGGGGATATACTCAGCAGCATTTGACACCGAAACAGGTCAAATCACGCACCTAGAATTAGTCGCAGAAGAACCAAATCCCACCTATCTCGCCTTTGACAAGAGCGGCAAGCTGTACTCTGTCGGCGCAGAAGATGGGCTGGGGGGCATTGCAGCCTTCAAGGCTGACTTTACTCCGCTCAACCATGTTGTCTCCGAAGGCGCCCCTCTCTGCTACGTTGCTGTTGACGAAGCCAGAGACCTGGTCTACGGATCCAATTTCCATAAAGGACAGTTACTGGTCTACAAACGACTGGAAGATGGCTCGCTAGAATTGGCCGATGTGGCCCAGCACGAAGGCTCTGGCCCACACGAAAACCAAGCCTCTGCCCATGTTCACTTCTCCGATTTGACCCCAGACAAATTTCTTGTCAGCTGTGATTTGGGTACAGACCAAGTTGTCACCTACTCACTCTCAGACGAAGGCAAGTTAACCCAACTAGCATCTTACTCCTCAGCACCAGGTGCTGGCCCGCGCCACATCGTCTTCCATCCAACTGCCAAGATTGCCTACCTCATCTGCGAACTCAACTCCACCATCGAAGTACTCATCTATGACGGCTGTGGACAATTTGAACTCATGCAGACCATCTCTACCCTTCCAGAAGACCATACTGGTTTCAATGGCACAGCTGCTATCCGTATCACGAAAGATGGAAAATTTGTCTACGGTTCTAACCGTGGAAACGACTCCATCGCGGTCTATAAAACGCTCGGCGACGCCAGCTTAGAATTGCTCGAAATCATCCCAACAAATGGCAAGACTCCGCGCGACTTCACCCTCAGTCCAGATGAAAAACACCTGATTGTTGTTCACCAAGATTCTGATAATGCAACAGTATTTGCCAGAGATACCGAAAGCGGTCGCTTGACCGAACTATCACATGATTTCTATGTACCAGAAGCTGTTTGTGTGACATTTAACTAAGACAGGAGAAAAGAATGAAGCCCCTAGAACACTTCAACCAACTGAAACATTTTCTCACCAAGAAAGATTTTGACGGCGCCAAAAATTATCTTGAAAAGCACAAAGACGAATTCGGCACCTACCTCATTCACGCCAAAAAACTCCTCAAGAACTCTAAAACCGCAAACGGCTTTTTCAAAAAATTCAAAGGGTTATTTTAGAAACGAGATAAAAGTCGGCTTCCAGCAAAAATATATTGGCTACTTACATTAGAAAAGGCTTAAAACCACTGTTTTTAAGAATATGGTTTTGAGCCTTTTTGAGTATAGAAAAAGCCCAAACACTCGCTGGGCTCATAGCATTTTATACTATTTCTAGAAGTTCTTGGACATTCAATACTTGCCAGTCACTTGGATACATTGAATCTTCTGGACAATATTGCCCCAAACCTTGCTTTACTCGAATTGTTTTCATTCCCAACTTCTTAGCTGGAATAATATCATTATCTACACGATCACCAATGTATATAGATTGATCAGGAGAAGCCCCCGATTCCTCTAAAGCATATAAAAAGATTTTGACATCGGGCTTATACAAATCAAAATCCGCAGAGCCAACAATGACTTCAAAATGTTCTAAAATACCAAATTGCTCCAATCGATAGCGCAAATCCTTTCCTTGATTGGCGATAATCCCTAATCGATACTTCTTTCCTAGGGTTTTCAAAACAGATTTAACAGAAGGAAATAATTTCTCTTTATCATGTGACCATCGGGGCCTCTCTGACTGATTTGGTGAAAAATAGGCCCATGTTTCACGAATAGGATCTCCACCTTGCTTAGCAACAGTAAGAAGTCCATCTTGATAATCCTTTTTTGAAATAAGCACTCCTTCTTTACTTAATTTTTCTACACATCGGTCAATAAAATCATTCAGGGCTTCACTTTCGTCCACTAAGGTGGAGCCAATATCAAAAAATAGCCACTTATCCATCGATAAAATCTGTTGCAAATGACCTATGTTGCCATTTTTGTTTAATTTCAAATGTAGTTCCTCATTATTGATATATTTAACAATTAGTAAATATCTTTGGGGTGTCCAAATTCAAGTGCTAAAATAATCACCCTATCATCCTGAATATCACAAATAAGCCTATAATCTATGAAAAACAAGTCCGGAAATATCCGAACTTGTTCTTACTATAACCCTCGCTATGCTAGCTCGGGGATAAATTAGTACACTGTACTAATTTATTTTTTCAAGTTGTAGAA
>CAMBAD010000075.1 GCA_945864085.1 uncultured Streptococcus sp. | reverse complement strand
GCTCGTTGCCTAGTACTAAAAGTAAACTAAAAGACTATATCAAAGATAATTCAAATGACTATAACAATAGAATAGGAGTAAATGATATATTCTTCAACTAGAGATAAGAACCCGTATTCACAGTTTAGACTTCCATCTAAGGCTAGTTTTTACGCTCTCATCGTTCACTTTTTCAAAATACCGCAGTGTTCCCTCGAAAAACGGCCTTGATTAGCGAAAATGCTCTCTTACCTAACATCACTTTACTTGTGAATACAGTGGTTAAGGTTGAATGCTGCTATGTTTGATTTTCAGGTAATCTATGAAGTCCTTAGTGAACGAATGTTCATTGCACTAAGGCGCCTCTACAGCGACTTCTGCTTATAGACCACTAAGGCTTCCTATCTTTTTCAATTTTTGTGAAAATTTGAAAAAATAAGACAAAAGTCTTGATTTTCAGCCTTCTTTAAGCTACAATAGTTACACGAAATCATTGATTTAACTCAAACCTGTTGTGAGTTAAGTGAATGACTCGTCATTCACCATGCTGTTTGCTGAGCTTGACTCCGGGCAGTGTGGCTCTTTTTTTGTCAAAAGCCTGTTTCAAGGAGAACTTATGAATATTGAAAATCTATCCTACCAAGAAGAGACTGCACGGAACCACATCGTTCTCTTTGAGCCGCAGATTCCTCAAAATACAGGCAATATTGCCCGTACCTGTGCTGCGACCAACAGCCCTCTCCATATTATCAAGCCCATGGGATTTCCTATTGATGACCGCAAAATGAAGCGGGCAGGGCTGGATTATTGGGATAAGTTAGATGTGCGCTTTTATGAAAATCTGGAGGCGTTTATGGACTATGCCAGCCAGCATGGTCAGATCCATTTGGTATCCAAGTTTGCTGATCGGACCTATTCTGACCAAGCCTATGATGAGAAGGTGCATTATTTTCTCTTTGGTCGTGAAGACAAGGGCTTGCCGGAAGAGTTTATGCGCCAGCATGCTGAAAAAGCAATCCGTATTCCCATGAATGACCAACATGTCCGCAGTTTGAACGTATCCAATGCAGTCTGCATGATTGTTTACGAAGCCCTCCGTCAGCAATCCTTTGCTGGTCTGGAACTGGTCCATCAATACGATATGGACAAGCTGAAATAATGCGAATGTTTACTCAAAACCTTGCGTCTACAAGGTTTTTTTGTTATGATTAAATAGTCTTCAGGGCAGGGTGTAATTCCCGACCGGCAGTGATTTTTTTGATTGTTGTCTTTCTTTTGCTCTCATTCATGTTGACCAGGCTTGCCTAACTCCAGTTATGCCTTCGCCTTGTCGCCTAGACTGAGAGTAAAATCATAGGCAGCTTTCTAAAAAAGTGTTTTTGTTTCATTTTAGGGCTAGGCAAGAAGGCGCAGACGATACTGAGGTGAGTCTAGCTGACTGAACGAAGCCATATTGTCATTTTGTTTATCGTTTATTACTGTGTTAACTCACTTTGCGGTACTCCAGTACTGCCTGTAGCTCGTTGCCGAGTACTAAAAGTAAACAAAAGACGCTAAAATAGAAAGAAAAATACATACAGTCTGCGAGCGCAAGCTGATGTGGTGCGATTCCACAACCGACAGTATAGTCTGGATGGGAGAAGACGAAGCAGTAGGGCTTTTGGCCTGCTCTTCTGGCCTTCTTCAATTTTAAAAATTGGAGGAACCTTTATGACAAACACACGCAAAATGACGATTATCGCCATTCTCTCAGCAGTATCATTTCTGCTCATGTACTTGAAATTTCCCCTCATTCCAACAGCTAGTTTCTTGGAAGTGGATTTTTCGCTCGTACCGATTTTATTTGGTCTCTTTATCCTAGATCTCAAGTCTAGCTTTGCCATCCTCATGGTGCGGGCCTTGCTCAAACTGATTTTGAACAATCAGGGGCCATCGACAATCATTGGTTTGCCGATGAATATCGCAGCCATGTCTGTCTTTATTTTGGCAGTGGCTTATTTCTGGAAAGAAAACCAAACTGTTAAAAATTACTTCAAAACAGCAGCCGTAGCGACTATCGGTTCAACCCTGGTCATGCTCATCTTGAACTATGTATATGCTATTCCTGTTTACGCGGCTTTTGCAAATTTTGATATTAAGGAAATTTTGGGATTAAGCAACTATTTGTTGCTGATGGTCCTTCCTTTTAATCTTTTGCAGGGAATCTTACTTTCGCTCGTATTTTATGTCTGCTTTAAGGCTGCGCGACCAATTTTAAAGAAAGTTTAATCTTTCCTTGCTATACTGACTACATGAAAAACAAACAGATTTATTTACGAAATGCGTCCTTTTTTGCCCTAGCCTTTGTTATCCTGGGCTATGTGGTAAAATTTTACCCAGCTACCTTGACTGGCTTTGACTCTGCTATCCAATCCGCTATCCGTGGAAATCTACCCAGTGGAGCAACCCAGTTCTGGTCAGTCATCACTGTTTTGGGCAATACAGTCATTATTCTGGCGATTACCCTTGTCTTGGCAGCTATCTTTTATTACTATAAGAAATGGAAGATGGAAGCCTATTTCCTACTTGCTAGTTTTGCGGCTATGGGGGTGGCATCTACAGCCCTGAAATATGTCTACCAACGCCCGCGTCCTAGTATCGAATGGCTCATTGATACCATCGGCTATTCCTTCCCTAGTTGGCACACTGCTATTACTATGTTGATTGCAGGAGTTATTGTTTCTATCATTCAGCAACGCATGAAGGCGGGGCTAGCGAAAATGGCTTTACAGGCAGGCTTGATTGTTTTAGCAGGCTTGGTCGCTCTTTCGCGTATCTATATCGGCGTCCATTATCCGACGGATATTATTGGCGGCTGGTTATTGGCCTTGACCCTCTTGCAAATCCTGTACCCATTTTATGACCAGAAGCGCTTTGAATGGCGTTTCCAAAGCAAGCAGAAATAAGGTACAGTGCCTTGGCTTGCTCAAAAATCTACTAAAAAGGCTCCAAACCCTGTCAGTAAGGACATCGGTTTGGAGCCTTTTGAATTTCGGTGAGTATTAGAACCTGCATTCACAGTTCAGCATTGCTATCTAAGTCTAATTTTGAAGCTATTCAATGTTCGTATTCCCTCAAAAACCTGCCTTGATTAGAAAAAATCTCTCACATAAAGGCATTTTACTTGTGAATATAGATTCTTAGTTTTTAATAGGGCTGGTGGCAGCAGCTTCAACAGCAGCTTTGATGGTATTGGCGAAGACTTGCGCCCCATCAGCTTCTAGGCTGAAATGGACCAGATCTGTTCCGACCCAAATTTGAGGGTTATCGGTCGCCACTTGATACCAGTCAGCAATGCTGATGTAGTCATGCTGGTTCGCCAACTCTTTTTCATATTGACCAGTTTGGTAGGCAATAGAGTCGCTCGGAGAAAAATTCCCGTCATAAGGAGTTACAAAAATGAGCCTGTGTCCCTTAGGGAAGTTGGTTACTAACTCATCGAGTAGTTCCTGATAATTTGCACTAGGGTTGGTTCCCAGGGCGATGACTACCGTTTGTTTGAGGGAATTATTCTGCTTATAGAGGTTAACCAGGCCAAGGATTTCTGTCAGGTGTCGGCTGACTGTCCCATCAATCTGGGCTTCTGGTAAGGCAGCTTGGAGGGCAGAACTAGCGCGAACAGTGACGGAATCGCCTAAAATGATGACACCTTCTTGGATTTCATAGCTGGTGGCCTGGGCATTTTCAACTCCTGCACGGGTTGTTGCTAGTTGAGTCTGAGCCTGATAGAGGGAACTGATCAGGTTTTCTTTATCAAAATTTCCTAGTTTTGGAGCAAAGAAACTGATTCCCAATGCCAGCAAGGCCAGACTTGAGAAGCCAATAAGCAACTGCTTGCGGTAAGGGGCCAGATCAATCGATAGACCAAATAGTTTTCCAACTCTTCCAGCAATATAGGGTTCGAGGACATAGAAGGAAATGGTGGCCAAGATGATAGAAAAGACCAGTGACAGTAGAATGGCTATGACCTGATTAAGAAGCTGAGAGAAAATAATCAGCAAAGGCCAGTGAAAGAGGTAGACAGCATAGGAAATATTCGCAATATGGAGGAGAAATGCAGGCTCTTTCACCTTTGTGCTTTTTTCATGCAGTATCCGAGCTGCTATTATCATGGCCACAGTCGAGAGACTGGACAAGAGAAAACCGACTGAGTAAGTCCACAGGGAGCTGAATTGGAGGAAGAAGAGCAGGAGTAATTCTGTCGCAACTCCACCAGCAAAGACCAGTATGGCCTTCAGAGCAGACCATTTCCTTATCATACGCTCAAAGGCTGGCGTCGTATGCTGAATGCCAGCAATGGTCGCAAGGAGACTTCCTAAAAAGAAAGGGAAAATATGGGTAAAGGTTGAATAATAGATGGCAGACAGGTTGCTGACAAAGAAGCTAGATATGGACATGGCCAGAAAACCCAAAAGGAATAAGGCACTGGATGTGAGGAAAATAGTTCCACGTAATTGCCCGATTGACCGTGCCCCGCGCGCCATCAACCAAATCATGCCAGCCCAGAGGATATAGAATTGTACCTCTATGGCCAAGGTCCAGGTATGGACAAAAAGATGAGGAGAGAATTGATTTTCGTAACTGCCGCCCGATAAGATTTCAAAGAAGTTGGTCATAAAGCCCAGAGCAGCAGCCACCTGGTCACCGATACTGGCGATAAAGTCATTTCGCACCAGCAAGGCCAGAGGCAAAACCAGTAGGATGGTCAGCACCAAAGGCGGTACAATACGATAGAGACGCCGACGGAAGAAATCGAGTAGCCGAATTTGCTTATGCTGGGCAAATTCATCAATCAAGAGGGCAGTGGTCAGGTAGCCAGACAGGGTGAAGAAGAGGTCAACCCCGACAAATCCACCTGGAAACTGCTTGATAAAATAGTGATAGAGCAGGACAAAACACAGTCCAATCACTCGGATAATGGATAGCCACTTAATTCGCATGTTGATAAATCCCCTGTTTAAACGTTCCTTCGTAGGTAGCCTGTCCTTCTGTGGTCAGCTTCCCTTTGCCATCTGCATAGCCATTTTTGAATTGGCCACTATAAACCCAGCCAGTTGCGGATGTATAGGTCCCTTCTCCATGGAACATACCATTTAAGAATTGCCCCTCATAGGAGTCGCCGTTTTCAAACGTTAAGGTCCCATAGCCATTCATTTTGGAAGCCACCACCTGTCCCTCGTACTGGATTTTTCCCTGATCCAGTGTCAGTGTTTGCTGGCTCCCCATCCGATCAGTAAAGACGGAAATGGCACAGGAAATGAGGAAAATAAGGGTCAGCCATTCAAAATTTTGTCGGGTGAGGTAGTCTTTCAGCGGTTTCTTAACTGAGAAGGGGAGAGATAGCTTTTTCATAATCATCACTTTCAATACAATAGTAGATAGTCAGTCGGTTTGTTCCTTATTTTATACAATGTTACTGAGGTCTTCTGCCCCATCCAACCGATAGCTGTCAAAGCCGGCTCTCAGTTTGCTCTTCATGGGGCGGAGGTAGCAAGAGACTGCAGGAGGTTCTTCTATCCTTGACAAAAAAGAAGACAGTAAACCAATCAGATTCAGTTTACCATCTTTTGATACAGATTACAAAGATATAACATGGAAATTTCATTGGTCTAGTCGCTGCAGCCAGGCCTTGCAGCCTGCTAGGACCAAATCATAGGTCTCATCGAAATCTCCTGTGTACCAAGGGTCGGGAACGGAGGTCTCAGCAAACTGAAAAATTTTATGGCGAGCAGTTGCAGGAGCCATTTTCATCAAATCACGGACATTGTTGATATCCATACCGATAATCACATCGAACTGCTCAAAGTCTGCCTGTGATATTTGCATAGAGCATTTAGTGGTGTCGTAAGGGATTCCATGTTTCTTGAAAATCCCCTGAGTGCCAGGGTAGATAGGATTGCCCTTTTCCCAGCTGGATGTCGCCCGACTTTCAATATGGAATCCCTTGGTCAGGTCTTTCATCACAAATTCAGCCATGGGACTGCGGCAGATGTTTCCCAAACAGACAAATACGATTTTTTTCATCTTTCCCTCCACTAGAGTCTTTTGATTTACTAACTATAGTATAAGTCAAATAAAATAAAGAGGCAAATGCTTTGCTTGAAGTCGGAGAAAGTATGCGTTTCCATTTTTCACTTGAAAATTGTGTGAGATTTTGCTAAAATTTTTCTATGAAACGACTTTACGATGTGCAGCAGCTGCTAAAACGATTCGGAATCATTGTCTACATGGGTAATCGCCTCTATGATATTGAGATGATGCAAATTGAACTGAATCGGGTCTATCAGGCAGGTGTCCTCGACAGGCTGGAGTACATGGAAGCAGACTTGGTCTTACGAAGAGAACATCGTTTAGAATTAGAATATCAGCAAAGCAAGGAGAAATACTAATGGAAACCTTATGGACCTTATTGGCCTTTGTCGCTGTCTTGGGCGGCTGGATGGGCTTTAACTACTGGAGATTGCGTCGTGCGGCGACAGTTATTGACAATGCGGCCTTTGCCGAAAAAATCCATGGTGGTCAGCTTGTCGACCTGCGTGACCCAAATGAATTTCGTAGAAAGCACATCTTGGGCGCCCGCAATATTCCCTACCAACAACTGAAACAAAGCACAGCAGCTCTGCGCAAGGATAAGCCAGTCCTCATCTACGAAAATGACCGTGGTCAACTGGTCACCCCTGCGGCCCTTCATTTAAAAAAACAGGGCTTTACAGAAATCTACATCCTCAGCTATGGTCTGAATGGCTGGAATGGCAAGGTGAAAAGCAATTAGTCTACTAATACTCAATGAAAATCAAAATCAGACTAGCTCCAAAGGTTTGGGGAACCTTT
>CAMBAD010000074.1 GCA_945864085.1 uncultured Streptococcus sp. | reverse complement strand
TCTTAATCTTGTAGTTTCCAGCGATACGAGCTCCTGGCAGAGCGACGATCACCTTAATGCCTGGCTTGACATTTGGAGCACCGCAAACGATTTGCGTGACTTCCTCACCGACATTGACCTGACAGATGTTGAGGTGGGTATCTGGAATTGGCTCTGCAGACACAACCTGCCCGACAACCAACTTAGAAAGGGCAGCACTTTTTTGCTCAACCCCTTCTACCTCAATCCCTGTTGTTGACATTTTTTCAGACAAGTCATGGCTTGTCGCATCAAAGTCAACGAGTTCTTTTAACCATTTGTAACTTACTAACATATTATCCTTTCTGGTGCAAAGGCCGTTTTAGTAGCCAATCCACATCTATCTTATCACCGACCGCAAATTCATGCTGGCCAAATTTTTCAAATCCATATTTTGCGTAGAATTTCTGAGCCTTGTAATTATGTTCCCAAACTCCCAGCCAGACCCAATCACAGCTTGACTGCTCTGCTTTTTCCAAAGCAAACTCAAACAAGACCTTCCCAAGACCGCGGCCCTGAAAAGCTTGCAAGAGATAGATACGCTGGATTTCAAAGCCGTTTTCCAACTCCTGCTCTGTCTGGGCAGGGCCCTGATTGAGCTTAAGATAACCAGCTATCTGATGATCAATTCTTAAAAAATAGTGCTGGCAGTTGGGATCCGATAACTCCCGTGTCAAGACCTCCAAAGAGTACGCTTCGTCGAAAAATGCCTCCAGTTCCTTCAGGTCATTATCATGAGCAAAGGTTTCGGCAAAAGTCTGCTTAGCAAGGTCTTGTAGAATAGAAACTTCTTCTAATTGTATTGGGGCAATCTGCATCTCTTGTCTTTCTTTTCTAACTGGGCTAGGAAAGTCGCAGAATAGCGATTTCCCTTCACTTACTCGTCCGTGGTTACGACGCTCTAAGGTTGAAAACGATACTTTTTCAACCAGAAACCTAGTGAGGTGAGTAGGAAGAACGCTATAGCGGCTGCCGTTTCTCTCAAACAACAATCAACTAATTTTATCGGATTACGACGGATTTCAAGCAAAACGATATTTTTTGCTTGAAATCCTAGTAAGGTAGCTAGGGAAGTCGCAGAATAGCGATTCCCCTTCACCTACTCCAGCGGAGTTACGACGGCTCAAGGTTGAAAACGATATTTTTTCAACCTTGAGCCTAGTGAGACGATTAGACAGTTCGCCATAGCGACTGTCGTCTCATAAATAGGTGCTTTAGCACCATTTATGAGTATCGGATTAAAATTGCTCCGAGAATCGTACATCGCCTTGGTAGAAACCACGAATATCGTTGATACCGTAACGGAGCATGGCAATGCGTTCCTGACCAAGACCAAAGGCAAAGCCAGAGTACTTGGTTGAATCAATGCCACTCATTTCCAATACTTGTGGGTGGACCATACCTGCACCGAGGATTTCAATCCAGCCTGTTTTCTTACATACGTTACAGCCGTCACCACCGCATTTGAAACAGGAAACATCCACCTCAACAGAAGGCTCAGTGAATGGGAAGTAAGATGGACGCAGACGAATTTGACGTTCTTCACCGAACATCTTCTTGATAATCATTTCCAAAGTTCCCTTGAGGTCACCCATAGACACATTTTCACCGACAACTAAACCTTCAATCTGGTGGAACTGGTGGCTGTGGGTCGCATCGTCCGTATCACGACGGAAAACACGCCCTGGTGAAATCATCTTCAAGGCACCTTTTGAGAAATCATGCTGGTCCATGGTCCGTGCCTGAACAGGCGACGTATGGGTCCGCATAAGGATTTCTTCGGTGATGTAGAAAGTGTCCTGCATATCACGAGCTGGGTGATCTTTTGGTAAATTCATCCGCTCAAAGTTGTAGTAATCTTTTTCCACTTCAAATCCGTCAACGATTTGGAAGCCCATGCCCAAGAAAATATCTTCGATTTCTTCGGAAGTTTGAGTCAAGACATGGCGTTTTCCGACCTTAACCTGGCGACCTGGTAAGGTTACATCAACAGTTTCTGAAGCCAGCTGGTTTTGAATTTTGGCTGCTGCAACCTTCTGAGCCGTTTCTTCAAAGGCAGCTGTCAGCACATCACGCACTTCATTGACCTGTTTACCAACGATTGGTTTCATATCGTTAGAAAGATCTTTCAAACCTTTCAACAAGTCTGTCAAGGATCCCTTTTTACCCAAAACTGCAACACGCAAGTCTTGCAATTCTTTTTCGCTCTGGTGCTGGATTTCTTTTAGCTTTTCAAGTGTGGTTTGGCTTAATTCAGCCAACTGTTTCTCAATATTTGACATAATTCCTCCAATAAAAAAACGCATGACACCACTCGTATCGGAGCGTTGTCACGCGGTACCATCCGTTTTCATCTGCTAGGCAGACCTTAGTTCATGAACCTGTATTCACAAGTGAAGTGCTGAACTGTGAATATAGGTTCTAAGTCCTTGCGTGAGTGAATTCGACCAACTTTCACTGATTGAGCTTGCAGTCACGGCTCAACTCCCTGGGCAGTTTCCATAGGTGTACTAATCTCACAGACTTCTATTCAATTAGTTCTAGTTTAACAAAATATGTGCAGTTTCGCAACTGATTTCTTTATTCATTGACTGTAATTTCACCACTGTGGTAATTAATAGTCAAACCGCTCTGCACATTGGGTACAAAGACGTTGAACTCCAGACTGCCATCCGAAGATTTGGCCTCCAGTTGCCGACCAACCGCTACCAAATCATCCTCATCCGCGTAGATGAGGGTCACACGATAGCGGATCCGCTTATTCTTGTCTAAGGCTCGGCGAAGTTGCCCCTCAAAATAATTCTGACCTGTTGAGGTTTGAGAGCTTGCTTGGTTGGACCAAGCTGTTTGAACTGCGATATTCTTGGGATTGCTGGTTGAGGCATCAAAACCAGACAACCCTCCAATCAAGGCATAGCCTAATAGATGACCGCGGTCAATAGCATGGTTGTACTCGCCAGGCAAATCCTGAACCTGATGCCAACCAGCAGGTGTCCAAGAGGTGCTACCATTCCCTGTGGCCTCCCTATCCTTGTACTGCCGAGTTGATTTTGTCAGAAGGGCATTGGCTACTGTCGGAACCATCTCTCCTTGAACAACCTTAGTCTTAGTATCCGCATAAGGCATGCTAGATACAGAGGCATTTAGGTCCGTCTTGTTACCATTGATTATAAAGGCCCCTGCACCGTTCCATTTGATGGTCGTTCCAAGCTGTCCCTTAACAGTTTCCGTCAATACTGAACTGGCTAATTCTTGACTAGGTCTTGCCTGACTGGTTTCTGATTGATTGACAGAATAGACATCAGTTGCAACAGGAGTTCCCTCAGTATCCCCTAGTAAATAGCCTCCGCCAATAACTAAAAGCGTTACGAGAAAACTAAGGAAGCTCATGGTTTTCTTTTTCATTTTCCGATTCATTTTCCACCTTCAAAAAAAGTAGGTTGCCCTACTTTCCTGTAAATTTTCCCATTAATTCCTGCCATTTTTCTGGCGAGAGAATGGCAAAAGCATTGTCACCATCGCCGATGACACCGTAGCCGACCATTAAACCTGCTGCCAAAACAAGGACAGCTACGAACATTATCACGACCACAATTAATAACTGCTTGCCTACATAGGTAAGATTATCCTTATTCATTCTCCATTTCTCCATTTACACGCTTAATCTGAGCCCCTAAGCTTGCCAACTTTTCATGAAAACGATAATAACCACGATCCAAGTGGATCAATTTCCCAACAATGGTTTGTCCTTCGGCAACCAATCCAGCTAAAATCAGGGCAGCGCTTGCTCGAAGGTCCGTAGACATCACTTCTGCACCTTGTAAAGGCTGACCACCTGTAATAATGGCTGTATCACGCAAAATCTCCGAATGCACATCCATCCGGCGCATTTCTTCCAAGTGCTGGAAGCGATTTTCAAATACCGTTTCAATCATAGTTGATTCGCCCTTGGCAACTGCCATCAGAGCGGTAAATTGGGCCTGCATATCGGTCGGGAAGCCTGGATGCGGAAGGGTTTTTACTGTCACAGGTTTGAGTTTGTCCACCTGTGAACGCACTCGAATCCCCTCGTCCTCTTCTAGTACTTCAACTCCCATTTCCTGCATTTTGGAAATCAGGGGACGATTGTGCTCCCAAATCGCGTCTTTGACCAGGACATCACCGCCAGTCATGGCAGCAGCCACCATAAAGGTTCCCGCTTCAATTCGGTCTTGCACGACCTGATGTTCTGCACCAGTCAATTCTTCTACGCCAGTAATCGTGATGGTCTCTGTGCCAGCACCTTTTACCTTGGCTCCCATTTTATTAAGGAAAATAGCCAAGTCAACGATTTCAGGTTCCCGCGCAGCATTTTCCAAAACGGTCGTCCCTTCAGCCAGAGTCGCCGCCATCATCAAGTTCTGTGTGGCACCCACACTTGGAAAATCAAGATAGATATGGGTTCCGCATAGCTTTTCAGCACTAGCTTCAATGTAACCAGCCCGCTGCTTGATTTTCGCTCCCAGGGCCTGTAGGCCCTTCAAATGCAAATCAATCGGGCGGCTACCGATGGTACAGCCACCTGGCATAGAAACCTTGGCATAACCATTACGGGCCAAAATCGGGCCGAGTATCACGATTGAAGCCCGCATCTGGCTGACATATTTGTAGGGAGTTTCACTGCTGAGCTTGCCGGTCGCGTCAATATCAATCCACTTATGCTCTTCATCAAATTTGACGCGTACGCCCAAACCACGGACTACATTATTCATCGTAAATACATCCGATAAAATCGGTACCTGCGTCAAACGTGTCTGACCACGACTGGCCAAAACCGTTGCCGCTAACAGCGGTAAAACAGCATTCTTTGCCCCTTCAATTTCGACCTGACCTTTAAGACCAAGCTGACTGCCTGTAACAATAATTGTGTCCATAAAAAAATCCTCTAACCTAACGATTATCCAACATTGCCAAATGAGCGCCCAATTTCCAATAATTCTAAGAAGAAACTGGAAATAAGGTAACCAAGGGCAATAGCTATAAATAAGAGCAACATCCTAATCTTTTGCTGATTCTGCCCTGTTATTTTCAACCATCTCGTCCAATCAACCGTTGAAAGCAAGAGCTGGTGGCTCAGATAAATGAAAAGAATATGACTGAATAATCGTAGAATTGATACTATCATGTTTCCATTATACCATGAAATTAAAAAATGGGACGGAACAAGGTCCAATCCCATAGGTCTTAATGTTTCCCGACGCGAATACGATTGATTGCGCGTTGGAGGGCAACCGTTGCCCGTTTCTCCAGATCGGCATTATGAGCATTCTGAGCCTCTTCCAATTCACGTTCTGCACGCAATTTGGCGCGTTCTGCACGACTGATGTCAATGTCCCGCTCGCGCTCTGCCGAATCAGAGACAACCGTAATCATATCCTTGTTGATTTCAATGATTCCACCATTAACTGCTATCCAGTCCACATGATTTTCATCATCAACTCGGCGCACCTTAATTTCATCGATTTCCAAAACAGCAATCAATTCTAGGTGCCCTGGATAAATCCCCATCTCACCTTCCGTGGTTTTGACCAAGACAAAGGCCGCATGATGATCGTATTTAATTCCATCTGGCGTTACGATTTGAACAGTCATTTGAGCCATAATTCACCTCTAAAATCTCATTTTAGCTGCTTTTGCTACTACATCTTCAATCGAACCAACATTTCGGAAGGCATCTTCTGGCAGATGGTCATGTTTCCCATCCAAGATTTCCTTGAAGCCTTTCACAGTTTCTGCTACTGGCACATAAGAACCTGGCATACCCGTAAATTGCTCCGCAACGTTAAAGTTTTGTGACAGGAAGAATTGAATCCGACGAGCACGACCAACCAGGGTCTTTTCTTCATCTGACAATTCATCCATACCCAGAATGGCAATAATATCCTGCAATTCTTGGTAACGTTGAAGGACGCGTTTCACTTCCATAGCTACTGCATAATGCTCCTCGCCAACGATTTGTGGAGCAAGGGCACGCGATGAGGAAGCCAATGGATCCACCGCAGGATAGATACCAAGCTGGGTCAACTTACGTTCCAAGTTGGTCGTTGAATCCAAGTGGGCAAAGGCTGTCGCTGGCGCTGGATCGGTATAGTCATCCGCAGGCACATAGATAGCCTGGATAGAGGTAACAGACCCCTTCTTAGTTGATGTAATCCGTTCCTGCAACTGTCCCATTTCTGTCGCAAGGGTTGGCTGGTAACCAACGGCAGAAGGCATCCGACCCAAAAGGGCTGATACTTCTGACCCTGCCTGCGTGAAACGGAAAATGTTATCGATGAAGAGCAGAACGTCCTGACCTTCAACATCACGGAAGTATTCCGCAATGGTCAAACCAGTCAGAGCAACCCGCATACGAGCACCTGGTGGCTCATTCATCTGACCGAACACCATGGCTGTTTTCTCGATAACGCCTGATTCTTTCATTTCCCAGTACAAGTCATTCCCCTCACGGGTACGCTCACCCACACCAGTAAAGACTGAAATACCACCGTGTTCTTGGGCAATGTTATGAATCAATTCTTGGATAAGAACGGTTTTACCAACCCCTGCACCACCGAACAGACCAACCTTACCACCTTTCAGGTAAGGGGCCAAAAGGTCGATAACCTTGATACCTGTTTCCAAAATTTCGCTTGAAGTAGACAGTTCATCAAAAGCTGGTGCTTTTTTATGAATCGGCTCCCGTTCAAAGTCCGCTGGAAAAGGCTCAGCAAGGTCAATGGTATCTCCCAACACGTTGAAGACACGACCCAAAGTTTCTTTACCAACTGGAACTGAAATCGGACGACCTGTATCGAGAACTTCCATCCCACGCGTCAGTCCATCTGTTGATTCCATGGCAATGGTCCGCACAACGCCATCACCAAGTTCCAAAGCAACTTCAAGCACAACTTTTTGCTTGGAAT
>CAMBAD010000073.1 GCA_945864085.1 uncultured Streptococcus sp. | reverse complement strand
CCTTTCACTCATCAAATCAAGTCAACAACGTCTGATTTTGATTTTCGAAGAGTATAAACAAGCCTCAGGGAATAGTTAATCTCCAGAGGCTTTTTTATTTTTTTAATCTGACAATTTCGTATAGGTATGATATAATAGTTTTGCAGAAAAGTTAAGACGGAGGCTCTAATTTCTGAAAGGTGGTGGTGCTTATGAATGTAGGTACTAAAATCCAAAGAGAAAGGAGCGAAAGTTGTCCGTTTACGAGACAATGCAACTCATGCTTGGGTTTGGTGGTTTTCTACTCTCACTCATTGGCTTGGTTGTTCTTATCGTAAAGTTGAACAATAAAAAATAACCGTCTGAACTTTGGTAGGTCAACGGTTATTTTTTAACTAATTACACGCCACCGTCTTAAACGGTTCTGCATGGGGTAGTTGTTGCTAACAACTGCCCTTTTTCTATTTTCATTATAGCCCAACTAGAAAAAATAGTCAAATAAGACACGTTTTACAGCCAGATTGATAGCCAAGTTTTCAAATCCCTATTTTTCCAACTTCTGTTAAAAGCAAGTGTTAGTAGACCAACATTTGTTCTCCAAAGTTTTTTTCAAACTCTGACAATTTCGTATAGGTATGATATAATAGTTTTGCAGAAAAGTTAAGACGGTGGCTCTAATTTCTGAAAGGTGGTGGTGCTTATGAATGTAGGTACTAAAATCCAAAGAGAAAGGAGCGAAAATTGTCCGTTTACGAGACAATGCAACTTATGCTTGGGTTTGGTAGTTTTCTACTCTCACTCATTGGCTTGGTTGTTATTATCGTAAGGTTGAACAATAAAAAATAACCGTCTCAACTTTGGCTAGTTAACGGTTATTTTTCAATAATCACACACGCCACCGTCTTAAACGGTTCTGCATGGGGTAGTTGTTTGAGCAACTGCCCTTTTCTATTTCTATTATAGCCCAACTAGAAAAAATAGTCAAATAAGACACGTTTTGCAGCCAGATTGATAGCCAAGTTTTCAAATCCCTATTTTTCCAACTTCTGTTAAAAGCAAGGTTTGGTAGACCAACATTTGTTCTCCAGAGGCTTGTTTATTTTTTTATCTGACAATTTCGTATAGGTATGATATAATAGCACTTGGCACAAACTAAACACCGCCTGTCGAAAGGGGGTGAGTTGCCTTATGTGGCATGAAATCCTTATAAATATCGTTGCACCAATCTTGGTTGGGGTAGTGCTTGCACTGTTTTCTAAATGGCTAGATAAGAAAGACAACGATTAAGTGCCACTAGCTCGGACGTAGTCAGTCGCAAACTACGTAAAAAAGCCCTCTACAAAGTGATGAGTGTAGAGGGCTTTCCGCTGCCTATGTATAGGCATGAAATCCTTATTCGCAAGACCATAGTAGCATTTTTCCTAATGTTTGTCAAATAAGACACGTTTTACAGCCAGATTGATAGCCAAGTTTTCAAATCCCTATTTTTCCAACTTCTGTTAAAAGCAAGTGTTAGTAGACCAACATTTGTTCTCCAAAGTTTTTTTCAAACTCTGACAATTTCGTATAGGTATGATATAATAGTTTTGCAGAAAAGTTAAGACGGTGGCTCTAATTTCTGAAAGGTGGTGGTGCTTATGAATGTAGGTACTAAAATCCAAGGAGAAAGGAGCGAAAATTGTCGGTTTACGAGACAATGCAACTCATGCTTGGGTTTGGTAGTTTCCTACTATCACTCATTGGCTTGGTTGTTATTATCGTAAAGTTGAGCAATAAAAAATAACCGTCTGAACTTTGGCGAGTTAAGGTTATTTTTTACAATTAAATATGCCACCGTCTTAAACGGTTCTGCATGGGGTAGTTGTTTGAGCAACTGCCCTTTTCTATTTCCATTATAGCCTAACGAGAAAAAATAGTCAAATACGACACGTTTTGTAGCTAGGTTGATAGCCAAGTTTCATCCCCTCGTCATCTGTCCAAATTTCTGCTATAATAGTGCTTATGAGAATTGTGTCAGGAAACTATGGCGGCAGGCCCTTAAAAACCTTAGAAGGAAAGACAACCAGACCCACCTCGGACAAGGTACGCGGTGCCATGTTTAATATGATTGGTCCTTATTTTGACGGGGGGCGGGTCTTGGATCTCTATGCAGGCAGTGGCGGTCTGTCTATCGAGGCTGTTTCTCGCGGCATGGAGTCGGCAGTTCTGGTCGAGCGGGATCGGAGAGCGCAAGCCATTATCCGCGAAAACATCAAGATGACTAAGGAAAATAGCAAGTTTCAGCTCATGGCTATGGAGGCTAAGCAGGCTTTGGCCAGTTTGAGCGGATCCTTCGACCTGGTCTTTCTGGACCCTCCCTATGCAGCTGAGGACATTGTGGCAGACATCACCGAACTTTGCCAGCGCCAGCTATTGTCCCAAGATATCATGGTCGTCTGTGAGACGGATAAGGCGGTCTCTCTTCCGGAGGAAATAGCAGAGCTGGGTATCTGGAAGGAAAAAATCTACGGAATCAGTAAGGTAACAGTATATGTCAGATAAGATTGGATTATTTACAGGGTCTTTCGACCCTATTACCAACGGTCATGTGGACCTGATTGAACGAGCCAGTGGGCTGTTTGATAAGTTGTATGTGGGGATTTTTACCAACCCCAATAAACAAGCCCTCTTCACAGCTGAGGAGCGCCTGGCCCTCATCCGCACCATCTTTCAGGACCAAGAGCATATCGAGGTCATTCTGGCAGAAGAGCAGCTGGTAGTAGATGTAGCTCGCAGCCTCGGAGCCAGCTATCTGGTACGCGGCCTACGCAATGGAGTAGACGCGGAGTATGAAGCCAACCTAGACTACTTTAACCGCCAGCTGGCGCCAGATCTGGAAACCATCTACCTAATGGCCAAGCCAGAATATCGCCCCATCTCCTCTAGTCAGATTCGTGAGCTAATCCATTACCAACAGGACATCAGCCTTTATGTGCCTAAAACTGTTAGCGAGGAAATCAAGAAATATGAAAAAAAATAAAAAAATAGCCCTCATCAGCTCCGTCGTCCTGACCATCCTCCTCTTTTGGTTTGTGGTCTTCGTTCCCCTGCCCTACTATATAGAAAGCCCAGGTGGTGCGGCAGACATTCGCCAGGTCTTGACGGTCAATCAGGAAGAGGATCAGGCAGATGGTTCCTATAATTTTACCTATGTCTCCGTTCAACAGGCTACGGGGCTACAACTCTTTCTGGCTCAGTTTGATAGCTATGCCGATGTTGTCTCAGCGGAGGAGATGACAGGTGGTGCGGACAGCGAAGAATATTTCCGTATCGCACAATTTTACATGGAAACTTCTCAGAATATGGCCAAGTATCAAGGCCTCAGCTTGGCAGGAAAAGAAGTGACCCTGGATTTCTTCGGTGTCTATGTCCTGGATTTGGCAGAAAATTCCACCTTCAAGGAAATACTGAATATTGCAGACACGGTTGTCAGTATCAACGGAAAAACCTTCGAGTCCTCCCCTGAATTAATCGAATACGTCAGCGGTCTGGACCTAGGCAGTGATGTGACCGTTGGTTACATCAGCGGCGGTCAGGAAAAATCAGCTGACGGTAAGATTATCAAGCTGTCCAACGGGAAAAATGGTATCGGTATTACCTTGGTTGACCATACGGAAGTCAAAGGCTCAGTGCCGATTGATTTTCAAACGGGCAATATCGGCGGTCCTAGTGCCGGGCTGATGTTCACCCTAGCCATCTATACCCAGTTGGCAGATCCAGACCTGCGAGACGGTCGTGTCATTGCTGGCACTGGGACCATTGAACAGGATGGTAAAGTGGGAGATATTGGCGGAGCGGATAAAAAGGTTCTCTCAGCTGCCAAGGCTGGGGCCAGTATCTTTTTTGTCCCCAATAACCCAGTCGATGAGGAAATTCTCAAGGAAAATCCAGATGCTAAGACCAATTACGAAGAAGCCAAAGAAGCGGTCGAGCAAGCAGGTGTGGACATCGAAGTGGTCCCTGTCAAGACAGTTCAGGATGCGATTGATTACCTGAAAGAGACTGGCAGCGGGACGGAATAGATTGCGACTTAAAGCAAGTCTCAAATGATTTTCATCGGAGTATGAAGCCAAGAGGTTGGGGTGCCCAGCCTCTTTTTAAAAATAAAAATTGTCAGAAATTTCTCTGATAAATGGAAAGCAGGAGCAATTCTCCTCAAATCGTGTTATAATAATAAGGTTAATGTGCCTTTCGATAGAAAGCGCAGATGAAATGGAAGGTAGAACGGAAACTGGCTTAGGAAAGCTGGTAGCAGCCATTCACAGGATGAGAAGTACAAAAGAAAGAATCCGCATTAGATAGGAGGACAAATGAAAAAAGAGATTTCACCAGACATGTATAATTACAATAAGTATCCTGGCCCAAGCTTTGCCCGTGTCGGGGATAAGGTTGTGTCTGAAAATATTGAATTGGATCTTTTAGAGAACCACAAAGATGCCTTTGACCAGACTATTTTTGGTCAACGTTTTTCTCAACTCATGCTCAAATTTGACTATATTGTTGGCGACTGGGGCAATGAACAGCTGCGTTTGAAAGGATTTTACAGGGATGACAAGGATGTAAAATCTGAGTTGAAAATTGGGCGTTTGGACGATTATTTGACAGAGTATTGCAACTTTGGCTGTGCCTACTTCGTCCTAGGCAATGCCAATCCGATTGAATTGCCAGCGGAGCCAGAAGACAGGCTTCGTCGGAAGCGGAGCCGCCCACGCAATCGCAACCGCAGCCAACAGCGGACGGAGCATGTCCAAAAACCAAAAGAGACAAAGGGCTTGCGCAAGGACAAGGTCAAGCGGTCAAACAAGCAGGATGAGACTGGTTCAGCGCGCCACTTTACGGTGAAGAATGACAAGCAGTCGACTGTCGGCAAGCAGAATAAGCAGGAGCGCCACCAGAAGCGAGAGCGCAAGCAGAAAAATCGTGAGATGAACGAGGCCAAACGTGGTTTTGTCATCCGCCAGAAGTAGGAGACCTATGAAACCATCAATTTACAGTTATAGCCAGGCGGATTTGGTTGCTTGGATTTTAGAAAATGGAGAGAAGAAGTTTCGGGCTACCCAGATTTGGGAATGGCTTTACCGTTCTCGTGTGCAGACTTTTGCGGAGATGACCAATCTGCCCAAGTCCTTGATTGAGAAGTTGGAAGAGCACTTTGTTGTCAATCCGCTCAAGCAGCGGATCGTGCAGGAATCAAAAGACGGGACCATCAAATACCTCTTTGAATTGCCAGATGGCATGCTGATTGAGACGGTCCTTATGCGCCAACATTATGGCTTGTCAGTTTGTGTGACGACCCAGGTGGGCTGCAATATCGGCTGTACTTTCTGCGCCTCTGGCTTGATTCCCAAACAGCGGGACTTGACTAGCGGAGAGATTGTTGCCCAGATTATGCTGGTACAAAAATACCTGGATGAGCGCCTGCAAAGTGAGCGGGTCAGCCATATCGTGGTCATGGGAATCGGTGAGCCACTGGACAACTATGACAATGTCATGACCTTCTTGCGCGTGGTCAATGATGACAAGGGACTGGCGATTGGTGCACGCCATATCACCGTTTCGACCTCAGGTCTCGCACCAAAAATCCGTGATTTTGCCCGTGAGGGAGTGCAGGTCAACCTTGCAGTCTCACTCCATGCACCAAACAATGACCTGCGTTCAAGCATTATGCGTATCAACCGCAAGTTTCCTATCGAAGTTCTCTTTGACGCCATCGAGGACTATATCCAGACCACCAACCGCCGCGTAACCTTTGAGTACATCATGCTCAACGAGGTCAATGACGGAGTGGAGCAGGCTCAGGAACTAGCAGATTTGACCAAGAATATCCGCAAACTATCCTACATCAACTTGATTCCCTACAACCCTGTTAGTGAGCATGACCAGTACAGTCGCTCAACCCCAGAACGGGTCTCAGCCTTCTATGACCGCCTTAAAAAGAATGGGGTGAACTGCGTTGTGCGCCAAGAGCACGGAACAGATATTGACGCCGCTTGCGGTCAGCTCCGCTCCAACACCCTCAAGAAGGACCGAGAAAAGGCGCGTGCTCGTATCGCAGCCGCCAAAGCCAAGGCAGGTATCAAGGCATGAAAAGATTCTTCCAAAAAGATGGCAACCTAACCACCCTTGGAAGACAGATTTGTCAAGCATTAGCTGGGGTCTACGCCCTGGCTATTGTTTTCATGTGCTTCCTTCCCCAATCTTGGTACCCCCAGTACAAGGACTTCGAAACCCCAGGCATCGTCCAAATCGGCAGACTCTACCTTCTGCCAACCCCCTTCAACAGCGTCGTCAACGGCGACCAAGTCGACAGCCTCTACGACCTCTGGCTCATCATCCTGCAAAACCTGACCAACATCTTCCTCCTCTTCCCCCTTGTTTTAGCCCTCGTTTTTCTCTTTGAAAAATGGCGGAGCCTCCGAACAGCAGCCCTCTATAGCTTTTGTCTCAGCCTGTCCATTGAGCTGACCCAGCTACTGCTGGACCTGCTGATTGACGCAGAAAGGGTCTTTGAAGTGGACGACCTCTGGACCAATACCCTAGGAGGAATCCTAGCTTATTTCCTCTATCACCAGTGGATCAAGTGGCATAAAAAAACTGACTGATACCAAAGAAATGCCCAAAATAAGCTGATAAACAACCACACTCAAGTCTCAACTTCCCCAAAAAATCAGCCAAATAAGAAGCGATTTTCTCTCAAAAATTCCCCGTCAACCAAAAAAACGTATTTCCAGGATAGGAAATGCTTTTTTTTTTTAGCAACTATGATATACTGTAGCTAGAATCGGACAAAGTGGGCCTATCTATCGATGTGTAAGTCATTTTCTCATCGATTGATAGTGCAGTCTCTCAGCTTGCTGTTGCGACCAGCTTGATAGTCACTACTCTGGCTATCAAGGGAAGGGTAGAAGGGAAAGTCGTTTCCCTTTCTGCCAAGGCAGTAACCGCCAAACTGAAGGATGTGACTTGTTTCAAAGGGCTTAGTAAACAAACCACCCCCTTTC
>CAMBAD010000072.1 GCA_945864085.1 uncultured Streptococcus sp. | reverse complement strand
CCTAGAATTGTCTGACATTTTTAAGAAAGTATGCTATACTAGATTGAGCATCTTTCTTGACAAAGGAGATAAGATATGAAATTAGATTCGTTAGCAATCGGAAAAGTTTATCGCTTGGCGGACTGCCAGCTTAGAGAAGATATTCGCAAGCACCTAAGCCATCTAGGACTCCAGACAGACAGTACCCTTCGCTTGATTTCCAAAACTAAAGACAATGCCATTATTCAAGTCAAGGCCAGCCGATTAGCCCTTGATAAGGCCATTATAGAGGCCTTAACCCTAGTTGAACACGACCAAGACCAAAGCCACCTGCCGCTTTCTGACCTCAAGGTCGGAAAACAAGCACAGGTGGTAGAGATTTGCGCTACCGGCGCCCTCAAGCGCCGCCTGATGGATATGGGATTGACCAAGGAAACCAAGCTCTATCTGAAAAAGGTTGCGCCTTTAGGCGATCCGATTGAAATCACTCTGCGAGGCTACGAATTGACCCTGCGGAAGTCCGAAGCGCAAATGGTGCGCGTCCAAGAACTCGGGGAGGATACAAAATGACCACTCACATCGCCCTAGCCGGCAATCCCAACAGCGGAAAAACCACCCTCTTCAATCTCCTGACTGGAGCCAACCAGCGGGTCGGCAACTGGCCAGGTGTCACCGTCGAGCGCAAGTCCGGCCAGTTGAAAAAAGACAAAACCCTCGTCCTTCAAGACCTACCGGGAATCTACTCCCTGTCGCCCTACACACCTGAAGAGATGGTCGCAAGGGACTACCTACTCAGTACCGAGCCAGCCCTCATCCTCAACCTTGTAGATGCGACCAACCTCGAGCGCAACCTCTACCTGACCCTGCAACTGATTGAAACCGGTCTGCCTCTGGTTTTGGCCCTGAATATGAGCGACCTTCTCGCCAGTCAAGGCCGCTCCCTCAATCTGGAACTTCTCTCCTATCATCTAGGGATTAGCGTCGTGGCTATCAGTGCCGTCAAAAAGACAGGCATGCCCACCCTTTCGCAGACCATTTATCGTGACCTAGGCCAGCCAAAGGTACAGCCCTTCCCCCAATATGACAAGCAGATTGAGGCCGCTCTCGCCCAAATCATGGACTTCTTGCCGCAGGACATCCCTGCTCACCAACAACGCTTCTATGCCATCAAGCTTCTTGAAAAGGACGAAGGCATCGAAACCCGTTTGAATTTAGACAAAGAGGCACAGGCGGAAATCGCAGACATCATCTCCATTGTCGAAAAACTCTACAACGACGAATCGGATGCGATTATGGTAAACCAGCGCTACCAATTGATTGAAACCATCGCACAGTTGGTAGAAAAGGAAGCCGGATCTGGCTTTCATCTGTCTGATAAAATTGATCAAATCGTCACCAACCGTTTTCTGGCCCTGCCGATTTTTGCTGCGGTGATGTGGCTGGTCTACTTCCTTTCCATCCAAACCGTTGGTACTATGGGAACCGATTGGGTCAACGATGTTCTGTTCGGAGAACTGGTGCCCAACTTTATCGAAAACGGCCTTCAAACACTAGGAGTTGAGGACTGGCTTCAATCCTTGATTTTAGACGGTATCGTCGCTGGCTGTGGAGCTATTTTAGGCTTCGTTCCTCAAATTTTCGTCCTCTTTTTCTGTCTGGGTATCCTAGAAGATATTGGCTATATGAGCCGGATTGCCTTTGTCATGGATCGGATTTTTAGACGCTTTGGCCTGTCTGGCAAGTCCTTCATCCCCATGCTTATTTCTACCGGCTGTGGTGTTCCGGGCGTAATGGCCAGCCGCACGATTGAAAGTGAGGCTGACCGAAAAATCACCATCATGACAGCTACCTTCATGCCCTGCTCAGCCAAACTGCCCATCATCTCATTAGTCGCAGGTGCATTCTTTCCGGGCAATCCCTGGATAGCACCAAGTGCTTATTTCGTCGGCATGGCTGCCATTGTCCTATCGGGCGTGGCTCTCAAAAAGACCAAGCAGCTGGGCGGTGTCGCCAGCCCCTTCATCATGGAGCTTCCTTCCTATCACCTTCCTCAGCTGACCAGTGTCTTGCGCTACTCCTTTGACAAATCTCTTAGTTTTATCAAGCGGGCTGGAACCATCATTTTTGTGACCAATGTCATCATCTGGTTTACCAGCTCCTACAATTGGGCCTTGCAGATGGTAGAAACCGACCAAAGCATTCTAGCTTCTCTCGGTAGAGGTCTGGCCTTCTTCTTTGAACCACTGGGCTTTGGCAACTGGCGGGCAACTGTGGCTGCGGTGACCGGTCTTTTAGCCAAGGAAACTGTGATTGCCACCTTTGGTATTCTCTATAAACTAGGCGAAACGACCGAGGAAAACCCTGAATTGTGGAGCCAGCTTCAGAATGATTACACAGCCCTTTCCGCCTATGCCTTCCTCATCTTCAACCTCCTGTGCGCTCCTTGCTTTGCCGCTATCGGAGCCATCCATCGCGAGATGGGAACAGCCAAGTGGACTTGGATAGCTGTTGGTTTTCAGACCCTCCTAGCCTACTGTGTCAGCCTCACTTGCTACCAACTAGGCTCTGTGCTCTTCTATCAGCAACCCCTCAGTTTCTGGACCATAGCCTCCCTCTTGATACTCGTCCTTGGACTGTACCTGCTTCTTAGAAAGCCGCAGCAAGACCTGCCGATTGTCCGTCTTCATCAATTAGAAAAAGGAGAACTTGCATGACCACCATCATCCTAGCCGGCCTGATTTTCCTAGGCTTCCTTCTTGCCGTCCGCAGCCTCATAAAAGACAAGGGTGCCTGCACAGACTGCAGCTGCGATTGCCCCATCAAAGAAGAGATGGACTAAGAAAAAGCTCTAAGCCACTGCTCGTATGAACAGGACTTAGAGCTTTTTTCATTTCCATCAATTTATACTCAAAGAAAATCAAAATCAGACTAGCTCCAAAGGTTTGGGGAACCTTTGGAGGTTGGAGATAAGGCGAACAAAGTTCGTGTCAGCACGATGTCAATTCCTGCTATTTTTTCTTTTATAGTCTTTTAGTTTACTTTTAGTACTAGGCAACGAGCTGCAGGCAGTACTGGAGTACGGCAAAGCGAGTTAACGAAGTAATAAAAGAAAAACTAAACGACTATATGGATAGCAGGCTGAGGCTGGGCATTAAGTCCAACCTCGTTTATTAGAGTTCGCGATAACACTTTGACGCAGTGGTTGATTGGCTTTAACAGTCCAGTGGACTGTTAAAGGTTGGAGATAAGATTTGCTTCGCAAATCTCAGCAATTCGTGTTCTACACTCCAAATCTGACCTTACGACTGTTGCGAACAGAGTTCGCTTCATTTCCAACCTCAAAAGGTTTACTGAACCTTTTGAGCTGTGCGGGGGTGGGAGTTCAAAAGGTCTGGGGAGTGAAACAGTTCGGGGAACTGTTTCAACTGGTCACCTGAAAATAAGAAAGTGCCCATAGAGGCCCGAACCTACATGTTGGGAAGTGAGGGGAACTCTTTTTTCACTTGTAGAGTTCTTTCCCACTCCCACTCATCAAATCAAGTCAACAACATCTGAATTTGATTTTCGAAGAGTATTAGTTCAAGTGTCTTTCTGCCACCACTACCGTACGGTCTGGCTCTTCTACCTCCTTGACCACTTGAAATCCATTTTTCAGCCAGAAGTGCTGAGCCTGAGGGTTTCCCTTGATAAACCCCAAACGCACTGCCTTAAAATCTTTAGCCAAACAAGCCTGTAAGTCGTCAACCAGCTGACTTCCCAGCCCTCTTCCCTGATAAGCCGCATCAACCATGAACAGACCAATATAGGCTATCCCTGCTTCAGGGTAGTCGGCGATAATATCCACTACGGCCACCAATTCCTCTTGCTGCCAATAGCCGAGGAAATACTTGTCTTCGATTGACTTACCCGGCGGAAGATCAACCAAATCTTGTTTCAAACTAATCAGACTAGGTTTCGGCGGGCAGTAAAAGGTATAGAGCGGATTGCCATCATAGAGTGTCAGCACAGCAGGAAGATGATCTTCCGTCAATTTGCCAACAGTATATTTTTTCGTTACAGTTTCAATATTAATAGCCATAAGCACCTCCTACTTGCACTACTAGCTTAAAACAATCAACTCTTTCGGTGCCAAGGTCAAGACTTCACAACCGGTTTCTGTAATCAGCAGATCGTCTTCGATGCGGACGCCGTATAGGTCATCCAAATAGATCCCAGGCTCATCCGTCAAGACCATTCCTGCCTTGATGGTTTCGTCAGATTTTCCAAAATAAGGATACTCATGAATGTCTAAACCGATACCATGGCCAATCCCGTGTGTAAAGTTGGCACCGTAGCCCGCCGCGTTGATAATCTCACGCGGAATGCTGTCAAATTCACGATAGGTAAGACCTTCTTTGGCCTGCTCAATCAAGGCCTTGTTGGCACGCAAGACCACATCATAAATCTCGCGTTCTTGGTCTGTCACATGACCGATATGGATGGTGCGTGTCATATCGCTGACATAATGCTGGTAGTAGCAGCCAAAGTCCAGCGTCAAGCTCTCGCCTGTCTGAATAACCTTGTCCGATGCTCTTCCATGGGGCATAGCAGAGCGGTAACCAGATGCCACGATGAACTCAAAAGAAGCCCCTTCTGCCCCAAGCTGGCGCATGCGATGATCCAGGAAATGATTAACATCCATCTCCGTTGTCTGACTCGGTTTGATAAAGTCCAAAACATCCAGAAAGGCTTGGTCGGAAATCTGACAGGCACGGCGGATGGTCGCAATTTCTTTCTCATCCTTGATCATGCGCAGGTCTTCGATAAAGTTTGTCATGGCAACCAACTGATAACCTGCAAAAATGCTAGTCAGCCCTTGATAGAACCCATAGGTCACCTCACTGTCAAAACCAATTTTTTCAAGACCATCTTCCTTGATAATCTTAGCGATTTCTTCAAGTGCAAAACGGCTTTCAATAATATCAAAGCCTTCTACGGCCGCCTTGGCAATCAAGGTGTAGCGTGCATCTGTCACAAACAAGCGGCGCTTGCCACTGATGAAGACGGTCGCCTCTGTTCCCCAGAAACCTGTTAGATAATAAATATTATTCTGCCCAGTCACCAAGATGCCGTTCACATCTGACTGTGCTAATTTAACTTCAAACTTTTCAAGTCTTTTTTGCATTGTAAACCTCCAAAGATTTTGTAACCATTATAGCAGAAATGCGGACAAATACCAATTCTTTCCAGTAAATCCAGAAAAAAGTCGCCTAAGCGACTTTTCAAAACAGCATCAAGAGTTGTTTCTCATTTCCCCTTAAATTCACGAATCCGTTGAGGAATCCCCTCTAAAAATTGATTCATTTTTTGTTGCCATTCATTTTCAAGAGCTTTCCTTTCTTGAGAATCTAAATCGTCAATAGCCTTACTATTTAGACCGATTTCGCTTAAAACTGGACTGACATTAGAGATTGTCTTTTTGTCAAAATAAATTTTACTTTCTTCCATCTGTAAATTAAGTGACGAACTTAACTCAACTTGTTCCCAAGGGATTCTGACAAGTTCTGGTTTGCCGAATAATTTCTTCTTAAAGGTGTAGACAGCTTCCTCTGTAAAGATAAGATTTAAACTTAGAGTTCCTTCAAACATGGCAAAAATATGTTCTTCATGCAACTCCTTGTGGTTTGGATAATGATACCAAAATACTCTAGCCGAATAAAGACTTGCATACTCCTTTGGTAAAAGAATTGTATCTTGTTCTTGCAAGTTTTTTTCTGCAATCATCCATTCAAGATTATTCTCAATAAGGGGAGTCCAAAAAACGTAATCTGCAAGTTCGCTCAGATACTGATAGCGTTCATAATCGATAAAAGTTTGGTCTATAGAAGTTCCTTCTATGGAAGCAAGTAAATCATTTGAAGGCTCAGTAAGTCCTGGGGTCTCATCATTATAATATACACGATATTGCCTTGGTTTTAACTCTTTAACAATTTCTTCAGGTAAAAAGTTTTCTAACAAGGTTGTCAAGTCGGTTAACTCATGATTTGCCCAAAAAGTACCATAAGAAAAGACATTCGTCGGTGCAATACAAAAAGAATAAACATCTATCACATATTCCCCAACGCTTGTAATGGTTTCTGAGCTAGGAACATACTGAAGTAATTTTCCCATTACACAAGATGCTAGGTATTGTTCCCAAGTCTGATAACTATTTTTGATACGCTCTGTTTGCTTGGTAAACAGTTCCTCAAATTCTTCTTTAGTAATCAAGCGAGCAGCATACGATTTCGTCAAGACATCAATTATACGGCAGTCGTCAAAGCCTTTGATTAGTTGAGAACCTGTTAATGAATTTAAAGAAAGGTAAAAGTCTTTTACATCAGGAGTGCCTATTCCATCAATAAATGAAGAAACATCTTCTAAAGCATGATAATGACCATCTTCTAGTTTAACAATTTCTTCTTTTAAACTTGAATAATCTGTAATTCCATAGTTTGTTTCTAACATGGTTCGCAACAGGCCTCTGGCCATTATATTAACACCTGGCATGACGACACTCATTAGTTCTTTTTCAATAAATTGTCTATTGACTGAATTGGCAAAAACTGAACTGTATCTGTATGGACTGCACAATAAAACGTATTCCGATTGCATGGAGGTCTCCTTGTTAAGAAACTTATTTTTTATATTATATCTAATTTGTACTAGCTTATCAAGCGTAGAAAAAATCGGTGTAAGCTCCAAAAAAAGAGCCAAAAACGACTCTTTTTTAAATGCTTATTTCAACTTCGTTTTCAAATACTGGCCTGTAAAGCTGGCTGGGTTGCTAGCTACCTCCTCTGGTGTGCCTGTCGCGACAACCGTACCGCCACCGACACCGCCTTCTGGTCCCAAGTCAATAATATGGTCGGCAGTTTTGATGACATCTAAATTGTGTTCGATGACAAGAACTGTATTGCCGTCATCCACAAAACGCGCCAAAACCTTGAGAAGCTGAGCGATGTCTTCGGTGTGAAGGCCCGTCGTCGGCTCATCTAAGATGTAAAGAGATTTGCCCGTCGAGCGCTTGTGGAGCTCCGAAGCCAATTTCATCCGCTGAGCCTCACCACCTGAAAGGGTTGTCGCAGGTTGTCCCAAAGTCACATAGCCCAAGCCCACATCTTGAATGGTGCGGAGCTTGCGTTCGATTTTTGGAATATGTTTGAAGAACTCAACCGCATCATTGACCGTCATATCAAGGACCTGAGCGATATTTTTCTCCTTGTAGT
>CAMBAD010000071.1 GCA_945864085.1 uncultured Streptococcus sp. | reverse complement strand
ACTCATCAAGCTACTGGCACAAGACAGTCAACTCATCCTCCTGGATGAACCTTCTAACGATTTGGACCTTGATACCTTAATCTGGCTGGAAAATTTTATCGCAACTAGCCCTAAAACCATTATCTTCATTTCCCACGATGAGACCTTGCTGTCCAGAACAGCTACAAAAATTATTCATCTGGAGTCTGTCAAAAAGAAAACAGTGGCTCAAACCAGGGTTGAAAAAGCCCGTTACCAAGCGTATCAGGACCAGCGTGAGGCTGCTTATCAAAAGCAACTCCTACAGGCTAAAAATGACCGCAAGGAATTTGAAAAGACTATAACCAGGCACCTACGTCAAAAGTCGCAGGTTCGTCACACCTTACTCAATACACATGATGCGACAATGGGACGATTAATCGCTAAAAAGATGAGAAACGTCCTCTCTCGCGAAAAACGCTTCGAAAAAATGAAAGAAAATCTCACTCAAGTTCCCTTTCATGAAGATACCATTGCTCTCTTTTTCTCAGATACCAAGCCCTTACCGCCTCATAAAACCATTCTTGATTTACAAGATATTCAACTGAATATTGGCAAAACAATCCTAGTTCCAAAACTTAGCTTTCAACTCAGAGCCCAAGAAAAAGTCGGTATTATTGGCACAAATGGCATTGGAAAATCTACCTTTTTAACCCTCTTATACCATCAACTCAAGGGACGCTCGGACCTCCAACTGGGCTACATGCCACAAAATTATGCTGACCTGCTCGTCTCTCAAGAAACACCTCTGGCATTTCTAACAAAAGACAAGGGGCTAGAAGAGCGCCAGAAAGCCTTGAGCTGCCTAGCTAGTCTCCAATTTACCCGTCAGGAAGTTCACCATGCGATTGGAGAATTATCTGGCGGACAACAAGCCAAATTACTTTTGCTGAAAATGGTTTTGGAGCAAGCCAATGTCCTTCTGCTGGACGAGCCCAGCCGCAATTTTTCTCCCACTTCCCAACCTCAGATTCGTAAACTCTTCGCTGATTTCTCGGGTAGTCTGATTTGCGTGTCACATGACCGCAATCTGTTAAAAGAAGTTTGTCACAAGGTTTACAGACTGACGAAAACTGGGCTGGTTGAAGTAGATATATAGCCAGTAAGAAGAAAATGTGGACCTAGGCTATAAAAAACATGTGATTGAGGCAAGTATTTTTTGATTTACTGGTCAAACTGAAGGCTAATGTCTCCAGATGTTACTTCTACTTGCAGCTGCTTATTGCCTCCCCTAAGGTCTTGAGGTAAATTATTGGTTCCTGAGGTAGTGTGAGACTGGATTGTGTAGTCAGTGATGGTGCCAGCCAAGTTTCCATAAACATCCCCGCTGGTTACTGACAATTCTGTTACCTTTCCTGGAGTAAAGTTCCCTAGCAGTATATCTCCAGAAGTAGCCCCTATCTCAGTTAGATTCGTCACTTCTACTCCTTCAAGTTGAATACTACCAGAAGTCGCAAGGAGACTGAAGTCACTAGATTTTACCTTAGCTACGGTAACATCTCCACTTGTCAACTCCGCCAAAAAACTCCCTCCGATTTGGCTATCTTCTATCGTGATAGAACCTGAACTCAATTCCACTTGAATGTCTTCTTTGACAATTAAATTCTGAATGGCAACATCACTAGAACTTCCTTCTACCGTGAGCTTCGTCAGAATATCCTTAGGAATCATTACCTCAATCACCCTTTTGTGCCCGAAAAAGAAATCAATATCCAGCGAAATAAAACCAAAAATCCGCTCATATTTTTCCGAGATGGTCAGCTGACCATCTTTTTCTATTATTGTATAGCTTCTATTCTGACTTTCAGGATACTTGATAAGAACTTGGTCGGTATCTGTATTACCTATCACTGTGACATCGGTTGAAGACGTATCAAAACGGAGTTGCGTGATTTGACTAGCCTCGAATGTTTTTTCTTTCTGCACCCATTGTTCATTGCTTAATTGTGAAAAATCACCGCCTGTCCGCACCAGAATAATTCCGCCGACAATGAGACTGATTAGTAGAAAGACACCTGCGATACGTTGAATCGTTTTCATAGAATGACCTACTTTCTATAGTGTTTGACACGGCTTTTGACAAAGCGGAAAAGTTGGACCACCCAGCTAAAACAAAGCAGGCCCAATCCGACACTGAGACAAGAGATAGCTACACTAAACAAGCGGCCATCGAAACTGCTGCTCGGATGAAATGGGGCTACAAAAAGCATGGCGAATCCTGCTAAGATCCCCGCGATTGCACCAAGTCCAACAGAGACAACTATCACTACCACCGAAATTAGTATCGCCACTGCTGCTAGGAGCAAACTTCCCCAGATTGGAAATCCCAGGATAAGGAGAATGATTTCCCAAGTTGCTAGCCGGCGTTTGGGAATAAACTTATCCTTAACACGTTCGACCAAGGTCTGGTTTTCCGCCAGTAGTTTGGCAGCAATCTCATCAACACGACCCATATCCGCAATAGCTTCTTCCTCGGTCATGCCTTCATCCATGCGGTCATCAATCATCTCGTTGAAATAGGCCAGAGAAGATTGAATTTCTTCCTCGGGTAGATCACCCAAGGCCATTTTTAAAGACTCAATAAATACTTCTCTTTTCATCGGTTCTCCTCTCCGGTAATGAAATTATATGCTTTTTGTAGCTTGTTCCACTCCTCCTTAAAATCCTCGATTTTACCCAATCCTGCCTGAGTTATTTTATAATACTTTCGCAACCGTCCATTATGCTCAATGGAATAGACAGTCAGGCTCCCATTGGACTCCAAACGTTTCAATATTGGGTAAAGAGTCGACTCGGAAATCGAGAGATACGGGGATATGTCTTTTATAATCTGGTAGCCATAGGAATCTTGCTTGCGAATAGCTGCCAGAACACAGACTTCAATCAAACCTCGTTTGAGTTGTGATTCCATACTTATACCTCCTTTACACTTATACTATACAACACATAGTATAGACTGTCAAGTAATATAAAAAAGAAAGTGGAACAGAACTCGACAGGTAAAAGAGCTCCCCTCACTTCCAAAATGACAGGTTCGGGCTTCTATGGTCACTTTCTAGTTTTAAGGCGACCAGCTGAAACAGTTCCTCGGACAAGCCTCGCTTTTATATTTTTTAGCTCGGGTTAAAACAGTCACTTCCCTGACTGTTTTAATCCACTCCACTGGATGACACAAACTTCGTTTGTTTTATTCCCTTGCTCAAACAGGCACTACTCTGACTGACTGTCTGACCTCCCATCCTGCACAGGAGGTTGGCGAAGACTAAAGTTTTAGCCGTTCGGTTAAAATTTGAACAATCAAAAATAGCTTAGAATAAACGTTTCTGATAACGAAATTCTAAGCTATTTTCTATTTTTAAGACTTGAACCCAGCCTCCTTTAGTTCTTAAAGTAAAAATCCAACCAGAGCTGTAATGATGCCGTAGATGAACATAGGAACAGCAGTTTTTTGCATGATATAGCCTTCCTGACGATGGACACCTGAAACGGATGAGGCTGCGATGATATTGTTGACACAGGTCATATTTCCCATGGCCCCACCAACTGACTGCATGGCAAGGATAGTGGTCATATTGAGGCCGGTTTGGATTGCGATGGACTGCTGGACACCGCCAAATATCAAGTTAGAGATGGTTGCTGAACCAGAGAAGAAGGCACCGATGGCTCCCAGATAGGAGGCAAAGAGTCCCCAGAATGGGCCTGTTGCAGCGGCTAATGACATACCAATGATAGAGACCATGGAGTTATCACCATTGAGCAACATGAACTTGACCATGATGACACCACCCAGAAGGGCGAAGAAGGGCACCAGCATCTGTTTGGCCGTTTGGCCAATCATCTTCCAGACTCGACCTTTCATGCTCGGATAGAAGCCTGACAGGGCAAAGACGATCAGAAAGAAAGGAATAAAGGCTGGAGCATAGAGCAACTCATACGATTCGCTAGAGCTGGTTCCAAAGACATTGGCCAGACTAAACTTGAGAGCCTGAGTGATTTCCAAATCCGCAAAGCCGAGATTGGCCTTGAAAAGAATAGCATCCGTCCGCATCAAGTCCTTGATGCCCAGCTGGGGAACACGGGTCACCACCAAAATCAGGACCAGACTAATCAGGGGCAAAAGGGCCATAAAGAGCTCTTTAGGACTAACTGGTGCAGCCGTCAGGCGTTCCTTTTCCGACTTGGCCAAGCCAATCTTTTTCTTGGCCAGCCAAATGGAAATGATAAAGCCAATGGCACCACCCAGAAGGGATGGAAATTCATAGTTAACGGTGGCTAGTAGGGTCATGGGCAGGGCACAGGCAAAGACCGTCAAGTAGATATAGAGGAGGTTTTGCTTGATTTGTGCCCAACTGAAAACATATCGAAGGGCAATCAATGGAATGACCAATCCCGCCGTCAAATGAACCAGGGCTGCTTTTAGCCCAAGTTCCCCAATCTGCTGACTGGTCAAACCCAGAGAGCCAAATCCAAACCAGGTCGGCGTTCCAACAGCTCCAAAGGATACAGGGATGGAATTAAAAATCAGGACCGCTATCACCACCTTCAAGGGTTCAAAACCAAGGGCAATCAGAATAGGCGCTGCAATGGCCGCCGGTGTCCCAAAGCCCGAAGCCCCTTCAATCATAAAGGCAAAGGCATAGCCGATTATCATCATCTGGGCAACTGGATTGGGTGTCAAGCTAGACATCCAGCGGTTGATAACGGTTTGATTGCCCGTCTGTTGCTGGAAATTATTGAAAAGAACGGCCCCCATAATCACTGTAATAGGGGTTAGGGTCGCCCAAAATCCTGTCACCAGACCAGAATTGAGAAGGGCAAAATCCGTCTTGAAATAAACCAGCAGGATGACGTAGACCAAAACTGCAATGCCAGGTAAGGCATAGTTGGCAGGAACCCGCATTTTTATCATCAAAAAAATCAAGATAACAATGGGCAAGACACTCAATACAATATCCATATATTTTTCATTTCCTTTTCATTTTCAGGCAAGAGCCCAAATACTTTATCCTATTATACCTTATGAAGGCAAAGATGGGCAGTTGAAAGTATAATTTTTTGTCAAATATCCGTTTTTCCAATAGTGACCTGGTTTGCAAGCAGGTCAAGAATAGGCAGGATTTCCCACTGCTGGATGTAAAATGAGTCTGGAACATGTCCAAACTCATTTTTCTATTTTTACAAGTCGTCCAAGGCAATCCGTAGGTCTTCAATCAAATCATTAACGTTTTCAAGTCCGACAGATACACGGATTTGATTTGGTGTGACACCTGCTGCCAGTAAGTCTTTGTCAGATAGCTGGGCATGGGTTGTGGTAGCTGGGTGAACAACCAGGGACTTGGCATCGGCAACGTTAGCTAAATTAGAAAAAATTTCCAATCTATCGATGACCTTGCGCGCTTCTTCTGCTCCGCCATTGACTTGGAAAGAAAAGATGGAGCCTACTCCTTTAGGTAGATACTTGTCAGCCAAAGGCTTGTAAGGACTATCTGCCAGTGATGGGTAATTGACTGACTCTACCTTTGGATGGTTGAGCAAGAAATCAACGATTTTTTCTGTGTTGGCCACATGGCGTTCTACCCGAAGCGATAGGGTTTCGAGTCCCTGCAAGAGCAGGAAGGCATTGAATGGTGACAGGGCTGCACCTGTGTCTCGTAGTAGCTGCACTCGCGTAGCGATAATGAAGGCAGCTGCACCTACATCTCGTGTATAGCTGATATTATGGTAGCTTGGGTCTTCATCGACGAACTGGGGAAATTTACCAGAAGCAGCCCAATCAAATTTTCCGCTATCTACAATAACACCGCCGATTGTTGTGCCATGACCGCCAATGAATTTTGTCGCGGAGTGTACAGCAATGTCAACACCATGTGAAAAGACATTAATAAGATATGGTGTCGCAAAGGTATTGTCAACAACAAGGGGAATCTTGTGACTGTGAGCGATAGTGGCTAGTTTTTCAAGATCTGGAATATTGATCACAGGATTTCCGAGGGTTTCAATGAACACCAGTTTCGTATTGTCCTGAATCGCTGCTTCTACTGCCTCAAAATCGTCAATGTCCACAAAAGATGTTGTGATACCATAGCGAGGCAGGGTTTCTTTGAAAAGATTAAAAGTGCCTCCATATAGGGTGGTTGCAGCAACAATGTGGTCTCCTGCATGAGCCAAGGCTAAAACAGTATAGGTAATAGCTGCCATACCAGAGGCTGTTGCCAGGGCACCGATACCGCCTTCTAGGGCTGCAACACGGTTTTCAAAGGTGGCTACAGTTGGATTTGTAATGCGAGTATAAATATTCCCTGACTTCCGTAGGGCAAAGAGGTCCTCTGCCTCTTGTGCGTCATCAAACACATAAGATGTTGTTTGATAAATAGGCACTGCACGGGATTTTGAAGCTGCGTCTACTTCCTGACCAGCATGAAGTTGTAGGGTTTCAAACGAATATTCTCTAGTCATAATTTGGCTCCTTTGGTCTTTTGACCTATTCTATCGTATTTTTGGTTTTTTGCCTAATATTTATTTGATGGTAAAAGCTATAGCTTGTAGCTATACTACCTCTTATTCACCCCGGAATTTTAGGTACCTCTTATACTTCTCTTGTTACATTCTTTTTTATGAATAACTACTGCTGCATAAGCTACGCCCCAAGAATCCTTGGCCCATATTCTGCTTTGCGCCGCACTACTTCTTGACTAGCAAACTAACACACTCCACGTGTGCTGGTAACGGTCGCCCATACTATAGAACGAAACAAAAGTTATAAAAATTAGGATAATACTATGGAACGAAAATACTTTCCGTCTCTAGCGACAGTCTAATTGCTTCTTATACCACCAAACCACTTAATAACTCCTATTTCCTAGTTGAAAAGAAGATGTTGCTTTTGCACTACAAATATTGTAAAATCGTAGTGTAAAAGCAACATTGAAAGGAGTAAGCATGTCAAAAAAAGAAATTCTACTTGAATTTATAGAAAACCACAATGGCATTATCACCTATAAAGATTGTAAAGCTTTAAATATTCCAACAATATATTTGACAAGACTAGAAAAAGAAGGAATTATATACCGTGTCGAAAAAGGAATTTTCCTAACCCAGAATGGAGACTACGACGAATACTACTTCTTTCAGTACCGATATCCGAAAGCTGTTTTCTCATATATCTCAGCGCTTTATCTGCAACAATTTACAGATGAAATTCCTCAATATTTTGACGTAACCATTCCTAGAGGTTACCGTTTTAATACTCCTCCAGCTAATCTGAACATTCATTCCGTTTCTAAGGAATATAGCG
>CAMBAD010000070.1 GCA_945864085.1 uncultured Streptococcus sp. | reverse complement strand
GGCCATGGCTTTCAGGAACACGGTGAGCGGAATATTAATGATTGCCTTTCGATTTAGCGGTGCCATTCTAATCGGTTTTATGTCTTACCAGAATCTTGCTTTTTTCAATGCTGGGACTTTCTTGGTTAGCCTTGCGATTATGCTAACCCTCCATCCAGCATTTGCCAAGTTGTTGAAGGAAAATCCAATTCAAGAAGCTGAGCAAACCGAAACAGGAGAAGGACTTGTCAAGGGAATAGGACAAAGTCTCAGGGAATCCTATCAAACCATACAAAAGATTCCTGTTCTCAAGTTTTCTATTATTACTATTGCTTGCTTTAATGCAACTTTTTCAGCTATTTCACCGTTGGTAATCCTCACTATGAAGGAATTTTCAGACTTTGTGATTGTCAATTCTGGCATAACAGTTGCCTTGGTCTTTAATCTCTTTTCTGTCGGTTACATTCTTGGCTCTAGTATAGGTATGGCACTCTTCAAAAATATCAGCTTAGTCAACTTACTTAAAATCTGTACCCTTATGCCAGTTTTGCTTTTTGTTGGTTTCTACTATCATAATGTTCATATTGTGATGACAGTCATTTTAGCCACTACGATGACAACTGGAATTATCAATCCTAAACTATATGCTCTGATAATGAATGAAATACCAGAGGGTAAATTGGCGACAATCAATGCAGGAATGGGAACTATATTTAATATTGGGATGCTTGCAGGTCAATCCCTGGTTGCTCTTATGGTGACTCTTCTTTCTGCGACAAGCATTTCTCTCATCTTCCTCTTGCTTTCTGTGGGATTGTTGGGCTATACTGTTATTGCAGGTCGTAAACCAAAAAATGAATTAGCTCAAATTTAGAAAGTATGCGTATGAAATTAGATTACCGTGATTACCGAAGTGAAATTGTTGAGAAGTTTTTCATTCCCTTGATTGTCAAGGAGCGCGAGGAGCCGTTTGAGGCGGATTTCTCACAGAAAGAAAAAGACATCCTCAAAGATGCCTTGGACATTCGTGATGAGATTGAGGAAAAGCTAGCTGATTTCCGTCAGGAAGTCAACGAGGTCTTTCTCTGGGGGCATATCTTTAATGTCTTACATAGTCTGTATTTCTACCTCTTGGATCAAGGACAGGATCCAAAGACGGTTGAGGAAGCTTGTCAGCTAATCCTTACCTTGTCGCAGGATGAAGTTGAAGAGGCGATGAGAACCATGTTGGCGTCAGAAAATGACGGACATCGTGAGAAGGACCTCAGCCTCATGGAACTCTTGGAAAAGACGGACAAAAAGCCAGCGGAAAAATGGTACTGGTCGCTAGCCATTCGCAACCCTTTAGGAACTGTTCAGCGTTCTGTCAATCTCTTGTATAAGTTACTCCCAATCTATCAGCCCTATTTTGAAGAGGCAAGGGCAGAGCGAGAAACCTTTGCTAGAGAGTTTGATATTGAAAAACTCTACAGGGAATCTAAGCAGTTAGCTATGACCAGCTTGGAGGCTTTGAAGATAGAGAATGCCCAATTTTTTGTCCTCAGTCCATGGAGTTTTTGGTTTGCTTATTACGGCAATGAACAATTTGACTACATGAAGGTTGCGCTTCTTGCTTCCTGCCGTATTGACCAAATTCTGCTCTCACATGAAGAGTTGGATGTGGATGATTTGACAACTGCTCTCAAGGTCATCAGTGATAGTACCCGTTATCAGATTTTGGTGGAATTGACTAAACCTCATGCTAAGAGCAAGGACATTGCCGAACGACTGGCTATCACAGGGGCAGCTGTGTCTTTCCATACGCAAAAACTGATTAACGGTGACTTGCTCCTCTTTAACACAAAAATCAAGGACGCTAAATATAGTGTCAATCGTGACTTGCTCAAACAGGTGATTGCAAAATTGACGGAGGATTTTGACTTATAGCTAAAAACCTTGTAAGTTAGGTCTTACAAGGTCTTTTTGTATGGTCTAAGAGGAGCCAGGAAAGGAGCTGACAGCTGGTTAGTGTGATGGCAAAAGTCAGCCAACCTTGCTGAATTTGGCTGAGTTGGCTGTCTTGTAGGAGATAGAAAGTGACTTCCACTGGAATAACATGAATAAAATAATAATAGGTGGCATAACCTTTGAGGAAATGCAAGTTTTTTTGTAGGAACAGGTCTGTCGTCAATACCCAGGCGACAAAGTAGGCTGTGAATGGAACGAGGCTGAAAAAGAAATTTTTATCATGTCCTTGATTGTGGTAGATTAGCCAGCCTTCCAGGCCTAAGAGGGTCAGGCAGAGGAGGAGTTTTGCTTTGAGTTTGTGTTGAAAGATGGGCTGATTGAGTTTGTCGGCTAGGAAAAATCCTGTCAGGATAAAAATTGGTGCGTAGAAGAGGCCGTTGCGGCTAGTGTAGAAAATGGTTTTGTAGTGGTCAAATGCGGTCGAGAGGACGGATTCTGCCAGGTAGGAGGAGTAGGTTTCGACTGAGCCTAGGAGATAGAGAGTAGAGGCTAGACAAGCTGTGCTGCGCCAGCCCCATTTTTTTAAGGAAAAGTGGACCAGAACCAGTCCTAGGATGAAGGCGGGGATGTACCAGAGTTGATAGCTGGTGCCTGTGTAGGTGAGGCCTGCGAGGATGGCTAGGGGGTAGTGGGAGGCTGGTGTGGCTTCCAGTTGCAGGTAAAAGAGGAAGAAGGGGAGGTAGATACTGCTCCATATCAGGTACTGTTTGCTATAGTGAATGAGGTAGTATTTGGACAGGGTAGGGTGGTTTCGGTAGAGGAAGAAGCTGGCTGTGACCATGAAGAAGGGGACGACCATGCGGCTAAATATGGATTTTTGGAGGAAGTGGGCTTGGTCTGCGTCAAAGAGTCTGCGGCAATGTAGGGCGATAACGAGGATGGCTCCGATGAACTGTACGAGGGAGAGGAGCGAGGTGTTGAGGGGTTTTGGTTCGTTCTTCATCATGCTGGCTCCTTTCTTGCTTTTCTTTTATTGTAACGAAAAATTTGGCAAATGTAAATGTTTTCAGAAAAGATGATTTAAGGACCTGCATTCACAGTCCAGCACTTTTATTCTAAGGCTGATTTTTCAACTACTCATCGTTCGTTTTTTCAAAATGCAGTCAGTATTCCCTCAAAAACGGTCATGATTAACAAAAAAAATGATATCTTACATCAAGCAGCTTACGTGTGAATAGAGGTTCTAAAATTCGAAACATTTGCTGGGAAACTAGGCTAGGATGGGAAGTCTAGTGGGAAATATGGTATAATATTAGGACAGACTTGTGGTAAGCAGGTTTGTCAGAACATAAATGGAGCTTGATAGAAAGGAGCGTATTATGAAAGATTTACATAAAAAATTATTGCTGGATTTTGGGATTGATTTTTCAGATTTGACCTTGTTGGAAACAGCTTTTACTCATACTTCCTATGCCAATGAGCATCGCCTTCTAAAAATTTCACATAATGAACGCTTGGAATTTTTAGGAGACGCTGTTCTTCAGTTGATGATTTCAAAATACTTGTATCAGAAATATCCTGATCGACCTGAGGGGGAGATGTCTAAGTTGCGTTCGACCTTTGTGCGGGAGGAGTCTCTGGCTAGTTTTTCGCGTGCCTGCGGTTTTGATAACTATCTCCGTCTGGGAAGGGGCGAGGAGAAGTCTGGTGGACGGAATCGGGATACTATTCTTGGTGATGTATTCGAGGCTTTTTTAGGTGCGTTATTGTTAGACAAGGGAGAACGGGCCGTGGAGGATTTTCTCCACAAGGTCATGATTCCTCGTCTGGAAAAAGGAAATTTTGAGCGTGTAACGGATTATAAGACTGCCTTACAGGAAATCTTACAGGTCAATGGTGAGATTGTGATTTCTTATCGAGTTGTAGCGGAATCTGGTCCTGCCCATGATAAGACCTTTGAGGTGGAGGTGTCCGCTGATCAGCGTGTGATTGGTCGTGGTCGTGGCCGCTCCAAGAAATTAGCTGAACAAGCCGCCGCCAAAAATGCTGTGGAGGCTAGGGGATAGGTATGTATCTTAAATCGATTGAAATGCAGGGCTTCAAGTCTTTTGCGGACAAGACAAAAGTTGTTTTTGATCGTGGAGTGACAGCGGTAGTCGGTCCTAATGGCTCTGGTAAATCCAATATTACAGAGAGTCTGCGTTGGGCCTTGGGAGAATCTTCTGCCAAGAGTTTGCGTGGTGGTAAGATGCCTGATGTTATCTTTGCGGGAACAGAAAATCGGAAGCCACTCAATTATGCTTCGGTTGTGGTAACCTTGGACAATAGCACAGGTTTCATTGCAAATAAACAGAAAGAAATTAGGGTAGAACGCCATATTTATCGCTCTGGTGACAGTGAATACCTGATTGATGGGCAAAAGGTTCGTCTGCGTGATATTCATGATCTCTTCATGGATACTGGTCTGGGGCGGGATTCTTTTTCTATTATTTCACAGGGGCGGGTTGAGGCTATTTTTAACTCTAAGCCAGAGGAGCGCAGGGCCATTTTTGAAGAGGCTGCTGGTGTCTTGAAATACAAGACCCGTAAGAAGGAGACTGAGAGCAAGTTAGCCCAGGCTCAGGGGAATTTGGACCGTCTGGACGATATTATTTATGAGTTGGACAATCAGGTCAAACCCTTGGAAAAGCAAGCGCAAACAGCTAAAAGATTTGTAGAGCTAGATGAGCAACGCAAGGAACTGTATCTGAATGTGCTCGTTGCCCAACTGAAACGCGGTAAGGAAATAGTAACAGTTCAGGAAAGCGAGTTAGAAGCGGTCAAGGCTGACTTGGCTACCTACTACCAGCAGCGGGATGAACTGGAACAGGAAAATCAGTCCTTGAAAGAAAAGCGCCACCGCCTATCGGAACAGATGGCGCGTGAACAGGCAGTTTTACTTGATTTAACCAAGTTAATCAGCGATTTAGAACGAAAAATCGAGGTTCACAAGCTAGAATCCAGCCAGAAGGAATCGAGTCGTCAAGAAGCCCAGATTCGTCTGGAAACTATGCAGGAAAAACAAGCGGATCTCGAGGCGGAACTGGCAGCAAAATCAACAACAATTGCACAATTAGAGGAGCAATTATCTGACTTACAGGCAAGCCTTGCCACTGTTACCAAGGAGATTTCCTATTTCTCAGAAGATCCCGATCAGGTTTTGGATCACTTGCGTGAACAGTATGTACTGCTGCTGCAGGAGGAGGCAGAGGCCTCAAACCGACTGACAAAAATTAAGCAGGTCATAGCCAACCAAATCAGCTTATCTGAAAGCAAATCAGAAGATTTGGCGCGTTTGCAGGTTGAAAAGGAAGAGGCGCAGGAAGAACAAATCCAAAGTCAGGCAAGGCTAGAGCAGGCCGAGGTTATGTTGCGTCAACTCTTAGCAGAATACCAAGAGCAAGCTGAGCTGGTACAGGACTTAGAACAAACCTACCGTAGTCAGCAGTCTGCCATGTTTGACCTGCTGGATCACCTTAAGGGAAAACAGGCTCGGCAATCCAGTTTGGAAGCTATTTTAAAAAACCACTCTAATTTTTACGCAGGAGTCAAGGCAGTCTTGCAGGCCGCCCCTCGTTTAGGCGGTATTATCGGTGCAGTTAGTGAGCAACTGATCTTTGACCCAGTTTATCAGACTGCCTTGGAAATCGCTCTGGGCGGTGCCAGTCAACATGTCATTGTCCAAGACGAGGCGACAGCCAAGCGAGCCATTGCCTTCTTGAAGGAGAAGCGCCAGGGGCGGGCAACCTTCCTCCCCTTGACAACTATCAAACCCCGCTTCTTGGCCGAACAGCAGCTGTCTACCCTTAAAAACTCAGCTGGTTTTCTGGGAATGGCCAGTAATTTGGTGACCTATCAGCCAAATTTGGATACTATTTTTCAAAATTTGCTGGGAACCATAGCCATCTTTGATACCATTGACCATGCCAATCAGGCGGCCCGTGCGACCAAGTTTCAGGTGCGGCTGGTGACCATGGACGGTGCTGAAATCCGCCCAGGCGGCGCCTTTGCTGGAGGTAGCAACCGTAGCAACAGCACGACCTTTATTAAGCCCGAACTGGATACTCTTTTAGGGGAAATAGCAGAGCTATCTAGCCAGCTACAGGCACAAGAGAGTGCGGTTGCTGCCAAAAAAGAAGAGTTAGAAGAAGCCCAAGCCAAACTAGAAACCATCAAAACGCAAGGCGAAGAGGCCCGTTTGGCTCAGCAGTCTGCCCAAATCCATCAGGAGCAAGCAGACAATCGCTTGAATCAACTCACAGCCCAGTACAGCTTACAAATCAGTCAAGTCAGCCCAGAAATACTATCTGAACTGGAAAAACAAGCTGTCAAGGAAGAAGCAGTTGTCCAAGCCTTGAATGAAAAAAAATCCGCCCTTGATCAACAAATTAAACAAGTGCGTGATAATCGCGACAGCATTCAAGAGAGCCTGCAAAAACTCCAAGAACAGAAAGGTCAGTTGACCCTAGAGCAGGCAGGCTTAACCAGCCAACTCCGTTTTGAACAAACAGATTACAGTCGCCTGCTGGACGAAAAGGAAGCAACCAGTAAGGAAATCGGCATCTTACAAGATGTCATTGACCAGAAATTAGAAGCTTTGGATGATACGAGTTTGGAAGTGCTTGATGAACAGCTGCAAGCGGCTACAGACAAACAGACAGCAACCAATCAGCTGCTGATTCGTATCAAATTTGAATTGGAAGATATTGATGGCCAGTTTGAAGACTTGGAAGGTCGGTTGCAGCAAGCCCGTACTAAAAATGAGGATTTGATTCGCAAGCAAGCTAAGTTGGAGGCAGATTGTGAGCAGGCAGGGGATAAATTACGAACCTTGCTTGGGAATCTGACGGAGCATTTCAAACTGAGCTTTGAAGCAGCCCAGTCTCAAGCCAAGGAAGTGGAGAATTTATCCGCAGCTGAACAGAGTCTCAAAGACTTGGAAAGGGCTATTCGTGCTCTCGGTCCAATCAATTTGGAGGCCATTGTGCAGTATGACGAGGTAAACAACCGTCTGACCTTCCTCAATGAACAGCGGACGGATATTTTGTCGGCGCGTGATCTTCTGTTAGATACCATTCACGAGATGGATGATGAAGTGAAGGAGCGCTTCAAAGTCACCTTTGAGGCCATTCGCGAAAGCTTCAAGCAGACTTTCAGACAGATGTTTGGCGGTGGTTCTGCGGACTTGATTTTGACAGAAAGTGATATCTTGACTGCGGGTGTGGAAATTTCAGTCCAACCTCCGGGTAAGAAAATCCAGTCTCTCAATCTCATGTCTGGTGGCGAAAAGGCCCTCTCGGCCCTAGCTCTGCTATTTTCCATTATCCGTGTAAAAACGATACCGTTTGTCATCCTGGATGAAGTGGAGGCGGCGCTGGATGAGGCCAATGTCAAACGCTTTGGGGATTACCTCAATCGCTTTGACAAGGACAGCCAGTTTATCGTCGTGACCCACCGTAAGGGGACCATGGCGGCGGCGGATGCCA
>CAMBAD010000069.1 GCA_945864085.1 uncultured Streptococcus sp. | reverse complement strand
GGTAGAGTTTTTTGGGATTGTCCAAGTCCGCCTGCTCCAACCACTCCTGATAGGTATGAACTCGTTCATAACCTGACGGATAATCGTTCAGATGCACCGCACGGAAATCATCAAAGGTTGTCACGCTAACAGGACCAAATTGGCTAAGTTGGGACAACATCTGGTCTACAGGCTTGGTATTGATAGCTGCAAAGAGGATCTCAATAGCCCTGTCCGAATACTTTTCTTCCAAGAGCTGGGTCAGGACGGCGATACTTTCATTATTGTGGGCACCGTCAATCATGAGATTAGGCCTAATCAACTCTAAACGGCCTGGCCAGATGGCTTGGGACAAGCCCTGGCGGATGGTTTCATTGGTAATTGTTGGAAAATGAGGTTTAATGAGCTGAGCGGTTGTTACTGCCAAGGCTGCATTGACCTCTTGGTGACGGCCCTGCATAAGCAACCTTAAATCTTCTACTCGGCCGAGAGGGCTTGAAACTGCAAAGCCTGCTCTGCTATTTTCCAAAAGAATCTCCCGCCCCACCGCATAGGTCGGACTCTGAAGCTGACGAACCTGCTCCTCAAAAACTGCCACTACTTCTGGCTGGTCGGTCGCATAGATGAGAGGAACCCCCTCACGCAAGACGGCAACCTTGTGACGGGCGATGGCTGCGTGGGTCTCTCCCAAAAAAGCCTGATGGTCCAAGCCGATGGAAGGACAAACTACCGCTAGAGGATTAAGGACATTGGTCGCATCCTGCAAACCGCCCATGCCCGCCTCCACCAAGAGAATATCGGGGCGTTGGTAGTGGGCAAAATAGACAAACATGACCACCACTACAATCTCAAACTCCGAGATGGCATCCAGTCCTGCTGCCTGGTCCAATTCCTCAATCAAAGGCTGCAAGTCTGTCACAATCCTCGCAAAATCCTCCTCCGAAATCATCTCTTGCTCAAAGACAATCTGCTCTCGAAAATCAATGATAGACGGTGATGTAAAGCGGCCGACGGTGTAATCCGAAGACCGTAAGATAGACTGTAACGCATTCAAGGTCGAACCTTTACCGTTTGTGCCCACAAAGTGAACGGTCGGCACTTGAAGTTGGGGATTGCCTAAACGTTCTAAGAGCCAGTTGACACGCGCAACCCCATGTTCTAAATCAGAGGCCGGGCGACTAGACAACCACTGCCTCATTTCTAAATAATTCATGTTTCCCTCTCTATAAAAAGCAACAGGGGGATGACCTGTTGCTAGATAGTTTCTTATTTAAGGCCCATTAACCTAGCCAATTCAGGTATTTTTTGTAAACTTGGCAAGACAAGCATGGTCACGACAATGCGTAATGGAATTTCAAAAATAGCCTTAATCAAACGACTGCTATACAAGGCAATCCAAGGTGTTCTAAAATGGAAATGAAGAGCAACCGGTGTCATGATAAATGAAATCACAAGTTGAATTAGGACAACAACCCCAGCAACATAGAGCCAATCAGCCTTCTTCTTACTATCGAGTGGTCTTTTATAGAAAAACCAGCCATAGAGAAAAGCCGATACCGCTTCTATCAAGATAAAGCTGAACAGCATGGTCTGTCCACTAAACAAGACAAAGACTGGGTCTGAAATCGCCGCAAATATAGCAGCCCAAACAGGACCGGCAATAGCTCCCAAAATAGCATTTGGGATAAAGGTAAACTGGACCTGCAAGGTATCCGAAAGACGAATAGAGAAATAGTTCTCCACAATCCTGACCAAGGCAAGGGTCACTGCAACAGCAGCCAACAGCTGCACCGTTAATTTTGGAATTTTCTTTTCCATAAAAACGCTCCTTTTTCAAAAAATGGAGCTGTCGTATGTATTCGACAGCGGATGCAATGGTTTACCGCGCTGACGCTTCGTTATGTGGCAACATCCCATCCACATACACTTAACGCAAACCACCTACTCTGTGCAAATTTCTTTGCTCGTCCATTATACCACACTCACCAGCGAGTAGCCAATAACTTTTAGCACAGATGAAAACTAAAAATCTATAAAAAAGGCCAGTAACTAGTACCGACCTCTCTACATTTTCTTATTTCAATCGCTCTACGTCGCGAGCAATAACCAATTCTTCATCCGTTGGAACAACCAAGACTTTAACGCGAGATTCTGGAGTTGAAATATCTCCTTCAGCACCACGAACATTCTTCTCTGGATCCAATTCCATACCGAACCAAGTCAAACTGTTAACAACCGCTTCACGAACAAGAGTAGAGTTCTCACCGATACCTGCTGTAAAGACAAGGGCATCAGCACCGTTCAAGACTGCAAAGTATTGACCGATGAATTTTTGCAGACGATTGACAAGCATATTGAAGGCAAGGGTACATTTTGCTTCGCCCGCTTCAAATCCAGCTTCGACCTCACGCATATCGCTCGATACTTCCGCAATACCAAGAATACCAGACTGCTTGTTCAAAACGTTGACTACATCTGCAGCGTCTTTCAAGTCAGCTACATTTTCAATCAAGTAAGGGATGATAGCTGGGTCAATGTCACCAGAACGAGTGCCCATCATAGGACCTGCAAGCGGTGTGAAGCCCATTGAAGTATCCACTGATTTACCACCATCAATAGCAGAAATCGAAATACCATTTCCGATGTGGGCAGTGATAACTTTCACTTCCTCGATTGGCTTGTTCAACATTTTTGCTGCCTCGCGTGAAACATAAAAATGAGATGTTCCATGCGCTCCGTACTTACGAACTTGGTGCTCTTCATAGTACTTGTTTGGAATTGGGTAGCGGTAAGCCACCTCTGGCATGGTTGTATGGAAGGCTGTGTCAAAGACTGCTACACTGGTTACCTCTGGCAAAATGTCCTTGAAGGCACGAATACCAGCAGCGTTAGCTGGGTTGTGCAGCGGAGCCAGGCTTGAGAGGTCTTCAATTTGTTTCAAGATTTCATCTGTGATCACTACAGAATCCTTGAAAATTTCACCACCTGCGACTACGCGATGGCCAACTCCTGTAATTTCTGAAAAGTCTGCGATAATTTCGTGCTTGAGCAAGTCTTCCAAAAGGATCTTAACTGCCTGAATATGGTCGGCAATATCGAGTGTTTGAGTCGCTTTTTCATCACCAAATTTAACTGTGACAATCGAATCTTTCAATCCAATCCGTTCAACAATCCCTTTAGCAATAACGACCTCTTCTGGCATTTGATATAATTGCCATTTCAGACTTGAACTTCCTGCGTTAATCGCAATTGTTTTTGACATACGTTTCCCCTTTTTAAGCGTTTTCCTTATTAGTATAACAGATTTTCACCTAAATTGCATTCTCTTGCTTCCAATTTTTGAAATTGACCATGAACTTCTGAATAGCTTCTGGTTCTTGCAAACTCTGCAAGGGATAGACAAATGGTACTAGCGGTCTAGCGGCTTTCTTCTGCAAGACAAAAATTGACTTGGCCATGGCTGCTTTGCCAAAAAGACTTGGTGGCAGGGCAATCATGGCAACGATATTAGCCTCTGCTTGCAACCAACCTTTCAACAAATCGCTCTGTGGACTGGTTAAAAGATCATTTGGAGCCAGCATAATCGCAAACCCATCTTTTTCAAGATACTTGAGGGACTGTTCCATGAGTAGATGGTGGGCGTAGGTATGTTCCTGCTGACTGGCTACCTGATACCGACTGGCAATCTGGTCATCTGGATAGTAGCCAATCGGCAAATCCGCAAGAATGACTTGACTTTCCTTCAAAATCTGCGGACGTACCGCATCTCCTTGGGCAAAACTGATGTCAGCCCCCATGACATCCGCTATACTGGCCGACAGGTCTATCAGGAGGTCATCGATTTCAATTCCCAAGTAATCCAGCTTTTTCTGGCTGGCATTGAGGATGGTCTGGGCCAAATTCCCTGTGCCAGAGCCGATTTCTAAAACCGTCACCTGCTGTGTGGGAACCAGCTGGTCTACCAAGAAAGACATGATGAAGCCGATGGAATCCGGTGTGAACTGGTGGTTGTATTGCAGCGGCTCGGTCTGATTGGCCTTGATTAGCAGGAATTGGTAAGCACGACGCCACTCCTCCTTGGTCAAGCCTAATGTTTTTAAGCTTTTATTGTTGTTGACAATCAGGTCTGTCTCGTGCTGTCCAGCTACATAGGCTGCATTTTGCTCAATCATGGCATCATAAATATTGGTGCCCAGCTGGTTTTGGATGGTCTGTACGTTTTCTAATAGCAGGTCGTAAGCCTGTTCGATCTTTTCAAAATTCATATTCCTATCTTATCAGAATTTCACAGACTTTGCACCAAAAAGGGAGCGATTTACTCACTCCCTTTCCACAGCTTGTGCCGTGTTTTTTATCGGAAATTGATACCGATAGCTCCCGCCCTCGGTCAATTCTACGGTGATCAATAGGTTGGTGCCATTGATCCGATAGGTAGACTGTCCTTGCTGGAAAGACACATTTCCCCTGTCAGCTATCTGGTTGCCTGTATCCTTTTCATCTGTGGAATGTGTGGTCATTGGCTGGTTGGCGGTGGCTTGTTCTTCCGCGGCCAAGCCCGTCATCTCACCTTCGGCTGTTGTTTTTTCTGCCTGCTTTATTTTTTCAGTTTGGATTCCCTCTTCTACCTGCTCCAAGACCAGCTGGGCTATGATATAGGCAGTGGCTTCTTGTTTGGAGGCTTGAACCAGTTGACTTTCAGCCAGCTGGCGATTGAGATAAAATTGGAGCAGAAGGCTAAAGATAGCCAGCATCAGGAGGGCGTAAAGCAAAATCCCTGCCCTAACCCGTTTCTTCAAAAGCATAGACAAAGGTACGCTCCTCTCCATTTTTAAAGGTAAAATCAATCCGAACCAAGCCGCCCTGCCGAGAAACCCTGGCCTCATCCACCTTATACAGCATGGGCTGGTACCCTTGACCCTTATCATTGGTTTTACGAAAATCATCCGAACGCGACTTCCCAAAGGCCAGGCCCTGCCCATCCTTCACAACATAAACCTTGTTATTTTCGACCTTGACCAAGTCTACCTGCGACCATTCCGTACGTAGCTGGTCTGAAAATACCAGCCATTCCTTTTGTAGGGTTTGCTGTTGATAACGGGATTCTTGGGCAATCAATTTGGTCAAACCTTCAAAGACCAACAAGCTTCCTGAGAGGACAATCAGAGCAATCAAGCATTCCAAGAGAGTGAAGGCAGGCACCTTAGTTTTTATCAATGGATAAGACCTCCTTTCCTTCATGCAAAACGACGACCCTATTCCCAGTCCGATGAACAACCACTTCCACCCCATTGAGCGCTAGATTATCTTGCTTGGTTTGCACAGCCATCTGGGCGAGGTTAAACACTTCCTGTTGTTCCAATTCCCATCGTTCTCGTCTCCGACCAGCATCGATGGCCGATAAAATCAGGCTGCAGATGGTAACCAAGGTTGCCAAGGCTACCAGGCTTTCCAATAAAATATACGCTTTATTCTTCTGATTTTTTATACCGACCACTCCCTATATATAATTGATAACTGACCGTCTTTCGGTTCAATTTAAAACGAATCTTGGTGAGGGAGGAATTGCCCCCATCTTCCTGAAAGTCAATCCTCCTCTCCTCCAAAACCTCTATTTTTTCAGGCACCTGTACCGTCTGATAGCCATTTGTCAGTTCATTTTCCCTGATATGCAGACTGATTTTTTGCTGGGAATTAACAGCCAACTGCTGACTATCCTTATAGAGAGCCTCAAATTCCCAGAGAAACACCTCTTCCTGAACGGTTTGAAAGGCTGTCTGAATCGTTCCTGATAGAGAAATCGCCAGAAAACTAATCACAAATAGAGTCAGCAGGCTCTCCAAGAGAGTAAAAGCCTTATTGCTTCGCCTTAGCATATTGCTCCGCCTGATCTTCTGTGATATAACCAGCCTTTTGCAAGTCCGTAATCGTCGCCTCCGTATGGTGCTCCAATTCGTACAGCTCCATCTGACTTTCTACTATTTTGACAATAGCTGCATCGCCTGTCTTTTGAACAGTCTCCTTTTGCTTGCTCAGGTTTGGCACAAATAATAGTAACAAAAGACTAATAATTCCTAGGACGACTAGCATTTCCACCAGAGTGAAAGCTTTCTTTTTCAATTTCAATATTTTTTTCATTTTATAACTCCATATTTTGATAAATCGGCAGCAACATGGCTGCGTAGATTAAGACAACAATTACGGCCACAAAGAGAAAGACCAGCGGTTGAATCAGCTGCATGGCCCTATTGACCCGAGAAAAAAATTCCTCCCAACACTCATTGGCATAGACCGCCAATTCACTGCCCAACTTAGATTTGACCTGGCCATATTCAATAATCAAACTCAGTTCCCTCTTAAAAAAAGGGTAGGCTTGAATATGCTGGTGAAAGCTCTGCCCATTGGCCATAGCGACCGCCATATCCCGCCCGATTTCCCGAAAAAGCTGGGACCTCTGCTCCTGCATCAGCGCCACAATCTGCTGCATATCCAAACCCTGCCCCAGCAAACTTCCCCACTCACGCGCGTAGTAGGCCGTCAGATAGGTTTGGATGAGTTTTCCAAAAAATGGCAGAGCTGACAGACGACTAAAGACGGTCAGTTTGTTCGTCCTGCGATACCAGTACAAGCCAGCTAAGACAGCAAGCAAGGTGGTCAACACTAGGCCAAAAAAGATAGTCGGCAGATGGTTAATCAAGTCAGTCGCCACATTCCCTTCTGCTAACTGGGGCAAGAGATACTGCTTGAGCCCCAGCATAATGGCTATCAGAAAACCAAGCAGGATAAGAGGATACGTTCCGACCTCTATCAACTTTTTACGCACGCGGGCTAAATTACCCAAATACGCTTCGATATGCTGTAAACTCAGACTGGTATTGCCATGAACCTCAGACAAGGAAACCTGGGTGACCACACTATCAGAAAAAGCCAGATCAGCTAGCAAGCTAGAAAAAGGCTTTCCTGCTAGAAGACCGTCTGATAAGACCTGGGTGTAACTATCAGCCAAAAGCTGGCTGCATTTGAGGAAATCGACACTCTCCCCCAGATGAAAGCCACTGGCAAAGAGATTATTGAACAATTCAATCACCTTACGCTGGCGTTCCAAGGACAATTTTTTCGGCTTCTGCCTGCCGAAGATTGATATGTCCTGCTGCAAGAAGGCTGTCAATCTGCTGATTCCACTGGTCTGTGGAATGGTTTTGGAACTGTTCTCTAGCAAAATCTACAACACCTCCTCCCCCTATTAGACGCTGATAGGCAATGCCCTGTAGGGCCTGGTCTAATTCATCAGCATGAACTCCTAATTCCAACATACGGGCATAGACACCTGGAATCGACTTAGCATGAACGGTTGAGAAGACGGTTGCTCCAGTCAGGCTGGCTCGAATAACTGCACGCGCTGTCTCTGTATCGCGAATTTCTCCGATAATGAGCAGGTCTGGTCGGTGCCGCAGGGATAGCTTGATGAGGTTGTCATAGGTCGCTCCGATTGCTTCATTGAGCTGGAGTTGCAGCATATCCTCCTGCTTGATTTCGACAGGATCCT
>CAMBAD010000068.1 GCA_945864085.1 uncultured Streptococcus sp. | reverse complement strand
TCTCCACGAGAAATCATGTTGTCCAGAGGATTGACACCTGCTGCGGTCACTTTGACAAGGATCTGGTTTGGTTTGATCTGTGGTTTGGCAATCTCCGTCAGGCTGAGGGCGATATTGTTTTTGTTATAAGATGTGTGTTGGGCTGCTTTCATGGTTTACTCCTTTTATATTACGACTTGTATCTGATACAGGTCTAACTGTATTCCAAGAAAATCTGACTGAGACAGTCAGATACGCTTTTGCTTGGCTTCCGCGTAAAGGTTCTCAATCACATTGTCCAAGCTTTGCTGGGCCAAGTCTTCTTCCAGTTGCTTTTCAACGCTGGCAAAAATCGGGCTCACAGCACCTTGGATATGCTTGCCAACAGGGCAGGCCTGATTGGCATGCTGGTGCTGCTGAAAGAGTTGGATGTGGCTGACTTCCTGAGTCGCAAAGTAGATATCTAGTAAAGATATGTCCTTGGGTTCCTTGCTCAACTCATAACCTGCCTTGCCCTGCTGGGACTGGATGATCCCTGCGTTTTTCAAGAGGGCAATGACCTTACGAATGTAGCTAGCGTTGGTGCCAACACTCTCCGCCAGAGCCTGCGAAGTCATGACATCACTGCTCTCGCTAATCATGGTAAGAATGTGAAGGGCAACAGAAAACTTAGTGTCCATAGGTCCTCCTTTATCTTGTATCTGATACATGAACAAGTTTAACACAAAACATTTCCCTTGGCAAGGATTTTGTTCAAAAAAATCACAACCGATTGGTTGTGATTAATTCTTCCGTATCTTATCTTCTACATAAGCCGCACGCGCGCCGCCAATTAGCTTTGGTCGGCTGGCCAGGGCTGTGACATGGGCTTGACCGATTTGGCGCAGGCTAGGCCTGATAGGCACCTGTACATGTTTGATGTGCATACCAATAGCTGTATCACCAATATCGACCCCAGCATGAGCAGTGATAAATTCCACCTCAACAGGATCTGCCATGTAGTCAAAGGCAGCCAACTGACCTGAGCCCCCTGCATACAAGGTCGGCAAGACATTGACAATTTCCAAATCTTTCTGGATGGCCAATTCTCGCTCCACTACCAAGGCACGATTGAGGTGTTCACAGCCTTGAACCGCCAGGTGAATCCCCTTGGGTTCCAGAATTTCTAAGATTGTTTTCACAATAACCTGTCCCACTTCTCGACTGGAATTTTGTCCGATATGACCGCCAAGGACCTCACTAGAAGATAGACCAAGGACAAAAATTTGGCCTTTTTGAAGATCACTCAGCTCCAAAATGTGAGAAACAATCTGCTGGGTTTGCTCTTTAATTGCCTTTTCTAACATGATTGAATGCCCCTACTCTCTCTACTGACTGAGCCAAGATGTACCCAAGAACAAGACCAACTGTATTTTGCATGGTATTGCTCCAAAGACCCGAGACAGCGTCAGCTACATTATACATCAGGCTAGAAGCCACAAAATATCCCCCAATCATAGAAAGACTGGCTAAGAAGACACCAAGAAGCCGCTTCTTACCTGTCCAACCCGCAAAATAACCTTGCGCACCGTGGAACACCAGGCTAAAGAAAGCCCACTGAGGATAGCCCAGCAAGAAATCAATCAAAAGCCCTGACAAACCACCGACAATAGCGCCTTGTCTCTTACCCAAATAAAAGGCTGTAAAGAAAACCCCGACATCCAGTAGCGAAGTAAAGCCATTAAGAGTCGGCACATGAATGTGAGCCAAGACCAAGGTCAAAGCTGTCAAAATGGCTAACAGTACCAGTTCCTGTGTTTTTTTATTTCTCATATTGAATCACTCCATATTCATCGGATTTTTCGATTGCCGCATGGACAAACGCTTTGGACAACTCTACTGCCTCAAGCGGGCTTCTCCCCAGTAGCAACTGACTGGCAATGCTGGACGCAAAGGTACAGCCGGCCCCCACATTGTTGGCAGCCAGAAGCGGTGAGGCTAATACCGCAAACTCCTGCCCATCATAGAAAACATCAATCGCCTGCTGATCATCTAGGCGATTCCCCCCCTTGATAACTACAGCCTTGGCACCCAACTCATAGAGCGCCACTGCCGCCTGCTTCATCTCCTCCACCGTTTTGATGTCTTTTTGAAGCAATAGCTGAGCTTCTGCCAGATTTGGGGTGATAATGGTCGCATAAGGGAAGAACTTCAATAGTTCATCTCGCAGCTGACTAACCTCTGTATCATGCGTTTCCTTGCAGACCAGAACAGGATCCAGCACCACTGGTATATCCTGATGAACCTTGACAAACTCCAAAGCCTGCTCTGCTATGTCCACATTCGGCAAAAGCCCAATCTTAATAGCTGAAAAAGGGACCTCCCTCAAACTAGCCAACTGGTGAGCAAAAATCTGCCCATCTGTCGGAAAAACCTCAAAACCTTTGTCCGTCATAGCTGTCAAACAAGTCACAGCCACGAAACCATGCAGGTGATGCACCGTGTAGGTCGTCAAATCTGCGTAAAGACCGCCACCGCTAAAAATATCATTGCCCGATAGAGCCAGAATCAAGTTATTCTTCATATCGAATCTCCTTTAAATACAAACCATTACCAGCAGCAGTCGGACCTGCCAAATTACGATCTTTTTCTGCCAAAATCCGCTTAATCTGACCGACCGGCATACGCCCATTGCCAATTTTCAAGAGAGTCCCCACCATATTGCGGACCTGCTTGTAAAGAAAACCATTGCCCGAAAAAGTGAAGATCAAGAAATTCCGCTTCTGATCCCACTCTACTGTCGCCTCCGTGATGGTCCGCACCTTGTTTTCCACAGCAGTACCCGAAGCAGTAAAGCCCGTGAAATCATGCTTGCCAACCAGATCGACAATGGCCTCCTCAATCAAGGCAATATTTAATTCATACGGATAGAAGGTTGCGTAATGCCGCATCATCGGATTCTTGGGCCGCCCAATATCCACCAAAAACTCATAGGTCTTGCTATGTTTGGCATAGCGACAATGAAAATCATCCGCCACCTCTTCAACAGCTATAACATCAATGTCTTCTGCTGTCTGAGTATCCAGAGCAAAACGAAGCCTTTCAACATCCCTAGCCTGCGGCAAATCAAAATGAATCACCTGCCCATAAGCATGAACACCCGCGTCTGTCCTTCCTGCACCGTGAACCACTACAGGCTGACCGCTATTTAATCGCGCCAATGTCTTTTCAAGCTCCTCTTGAACTGTCCGTGCCTGAGGCTGGCGTTGAAAACCAGAAAAACCAAATCCATCATAGGATATAATTGCCTTGTATCTTGTCATGTTCTGATTGTAGCATAGGGAAAGTAGGGAAACAAGACCGACAACAGCCATCTGTACCAGCACAGATAACCCTTTCCCAGTCAATCTACCTCTTGATGAACCAATCATCAGAAAAATCAAAGGGCTAAGTTCGCACTTTTTGTGAAAATAAGGTATAATAAAGAAAAGTTATTTAGAATATTTCTAGTTACCAATGAAAGGAGAGCACATGGAACTCCATTCTCATCTCAGCAATCAGACCAACACCAGCTACGAACACGTGATTACCCATCTCAAAGAAAAAGGGGTCCGAATCACTGAAACCCGAAAGGCTGTCGTTTCGTATATCATTGACAGCGACGCCCATCCCAGCGCCGAGATGATTTACAAGGACCTGCTGCCAGACTATCCCAGTATGAGTTTGGCAACTGTTTACAATAACCTCAAATTGTTATTGGAAGAAGGCTTTGTGACAGAAATCAAACGCGCCAACGACAATACTACTTACTATGATTTCATGGGGCACGAACACCTCAATGTCATCTGTGAAATCTGTGGCAAAATTACTGACTTTATGGATGTTGAAATTCCAAGTTTGAAAAAAGAGGCCCATCATCAAACAGGCTACAAAATTACAAAGGAAATCCTGTCTATCTATGGTATTTGCCCAGATTGCCAGAAAAAATAAGTTTCCGTCTTCTATGCCATCCACTCCTCAATGGATCCGACCCTTTCTTTATAGATCAGGTCGGGTCTTTTCTTATTTTTAAAAATGTCTGACAATTCTTATTTAAAATAATTCTAAATAAACCTTGACTTTCTTTTTTATAACGATTATAATTAGAATATCTAAATGATATTCATTATAAATAAGGAGGTCTTGTTATGACCCTCATATCAACCCTAAAAAAGAATAGACACATCGTTACGACCAGTCTCTGCCTCATCTTCATTCTATTGGGCATTGTCCTGCTCAACACCCAACAGGAAAGACTGGCGGCTCCTGCCTTTATTTTGGCTTTTCTTATCGGAGGCTTCCAATCTGCCAAGGAAGGAATTTCTGAATTATTTTTCGACAAGCACCTATCCGTCGACCTGCTCATGATTTTGGCAGCCATCGGTTCTGGTATTATCGGCTACTGGATGGAGGGAGCGCTCCTCATCTTTATCTTCTCCCTATCCTCTACCCTGGAGGAGTTGGCTATGGAGAAGAGTCGCAATGCCATTGCTGCACTGATGAACATGACACCGCCGACCGCTCGTAAAATCGAGGCAGATGGGCAAATCACTATCCTTGATACAGCCGATATTCATATCGGAGATGTGATTCAGGTTCGTAAGGGAGATGTGGTACCGCTCGACGGTAAGCTGCTCAGTTCCCAGTCAATTTTTGATGAATCCATGATTACCGGCGAACCTTTGCCTGCTGAAAAGCTTGAAGGTGCCAGCGTGATTGGGGGAACCATTAACCAAGGACCAACTGTCTCTGTCCAGGTCAGCGCTGAAAAAGGGGATGCCCTCTTTGATAAAATTGTTCAAATGGTTGAAAATGCCCAGGAAAACAAGTCTAAAACAGCTACTTTTATTGAAAATATGGAAGATACTTATGTCAAGGTTGTCTTGTTAATCGTTCCGCTTTTTATCTTCTTTGCCCATTTTGTTCTGGGCTGGGAATGGCTGACTGCCTTCTACAGAGGAATGATTCTTTTGACAATCGCTTCTCCATGCGCTTTGGTGGCTAGTTCTGCTCCTGCAACCTTGGCAGCGATTAGTCGGGCCGCTCGTAAGGGGATGATTATCAAAGGTGGCGATATTGCTGACAATATTGCTGGATTGGAAACGATTGTTTTTGACAAGACAGGCACCCTTACGATTGGTCGACCTGAGGTGGTTGGAGCTACGTATTTGGGTGATGAGCAGCTTATTAAACAGGTGGTACAGGCAGTGGAGAAGCAATCTAGTCACCCAATCGCTCAGGCTATGCTGACCTATACGGCTGACAGCTCTGCTATTGCCCTCGAAGAAGTCCAAGACATCACTGGTAAGGGCTTCGTGGCCTACTATCTTGGACAAGAATGGAAAATCGGTAAGGCGGATTTTGTGATTGGAGAGTTGACTGAGCCACTTCCTGCTGAATTGGTTGACCAAATTAACGCCGCTGAAAGTACAGGAAAAACCTTAGTGTATGTCAGTCAAAATAATGACATTCGGGCTATTTTCCTGGTAGAAGACAGCCTCAAACCTGAAAGCAAGGTCTTAATTGCCCAGCTGAAAGAAATGGGGGTAACTCCGATTCTCCTGACAGGCGATCAAGAAAAGACAGCCCGCTACGTGGCTGGGCAGGTTGGGATTGAGCGAGTGATTGCCAACTGTCTGCCTACTGACAAGGCTTCCATCATTCAGGACCTGCAAAAGGAATTTGCTTCTGTGGGGATGGTCGGTGATGGTATCAATGACGCACCAGCCTTGGCTCAAGCCAATGTCAGCTATGCCATGGGTTCTGGTACCGATATTGCCATGGAATCTGCCGACATCGTTCTGATGGAAGATTTGACACGGATTCCTTACTCCATCCGGCTATCCAAGAAAATGCGGGCCACTATCAAACAAAATATCATCTTTGCCCTGGCTGTCATTGTTACGCTCATCATCTCCAATCTCTTCCAGTCTATCAACCTGCCCCTCGGCGTCGTTGGACACGAAGGTTCGACTATCCTAGTAATCTTGAATGGACTGAGACTCTTGTATTTTAAATAAACGTTGAGGCTGGGCTTTTTGTCCAGCCTCTCTTCTTAAAGTTCGGGATAGCATTTTGACGCAGTGATTGATCCGCTTTAATAGTCTGGGGATAGACTGTTTTGTTACGAACTTTGTTCGCTTTATCTCCAACCTCGAACTCTTTTCGATTTGTCGAGTTCTTTCTCACTCCCTTCTTTTAATCTATTTTTATAAAAAGACTTGCATTTGAAACATTATTGTTTTATAATAATTTTGAAAAGAAAATTATCCTAAAACAATAATAATCTGGAGGTTCGCTATGAAAACAAGTTTGATTAAAGCGGCAGGCTGGTTGGCTGCTGGGGTGCGTTTCTTCTTCTATTTTTTAATTTTCCTCTATCTTTTCTTCACCTTAGCTGGTCTAATGGGGGATTCATTTGTAGTCCAATCTTGGGAATACACCTTTAACAAGCCCATTGACCAGATTGGTGGTTGGCTCATTCTGTTAACGACTGGTCTGATTGTATTGATTTTATCTAGCATTAGCCACATCGCCCATTCGCTTCAAAAATTATGTAAACTACTTCTTACAGAAGATTATTTCACCTCAGCTAGTATGGAACTTTATCAAAAACTCTTGGCTGGTTTACTTACCTTGACCGCTAGTCAATTTAGTTTGACTACCTTGATTTTCTTGACAAAGGCCACAGGTCCACACAACTTCCTCAATCTCCGCTGGTCTGATTTCTTCCTCAATGCAAGCTTTATCCTGCTGACCTATGCAGTCTGGAAATTAGTCCAAAAAGGGCAACAATTAGAAACCGAGAATAGCGAGTTTATCTGATATGGAAATGATTCGAGTCAACCTAGACAAGGTACTGAAAAATCGACAGATGACTTCCAAGGACTTGGCAGAACAAGTCGGCATAACAGAGGCCAATCTGTCCATTCTCAAAACTGGTAAAGCCAAAGGTATTCGTTTCAATACCCTGATGAGCATTTGTCGGATTTTAGACTGCCAGCCTGGGGATATTTTGGAATATGTGAATGAGGAATAAACCTAAAAAGAGTCTGGAACAAAAGTGTTCCAAACTCTTTTTTTCATTTTAGATACTTATAGCGCAGTGGCTGATTGCTCCAACAATCTGGGAGATTGTTGGAGGTTGGAAATGAAACAAACGAAGTTTGCGTCAAAACAGTCCAGTGGAGTGGATTAAAACAGTCAGGGAAGTGACTGTTTTAACCCGAGCTAAAAAATATAAAAGCGAGGCTTGTTCGGGGGAGTGAAACAGTTCGGGGAACTGTTTCAGCTGGTCACCTTAAAACGAAAAAGTGACCATAGAAACCTGAGCCTAGATATGTGAAGCGAGGTAAAAGGTTCCCCAAACCTTTTGATGCGAACAAGTTCGCCTCATCTCCAACCTCCAAAGGTTCCCCAAACCTTTGGAGCTGTGCGGGGGCAGGTAGACGAATTCTTTTTTGACTTGTCGAGTTCTTACCCGCTCCCTTTTTAATCGGTCGCCAAGCGTTTTTCTAGCTTCAGCTGACAAAATGCATAAAGGGTACAGATAACCCAATAAATAAGGGC
>CAMBAD010000067.1 GCA_945864085.1 uncultured Streptococcus sp. | reverse complement strand
ACCCATGCCGCTCTTCCTGCAAATGAAAAAGGATATAGAAGGCAGTTTCTGTCATGGGAACATAGACCCGTTTAAACTTATCGTCCATAGCTCTCCTTTCGCACTTCGATATATCGAACTTCGGTGTATGTATTATATCGCACCTCGATACATTTGTCAACAAAAAAATCAGAGAAGACCCCTGATTTCATTTCTCATTTCCCTTGAGCAATCAATTCCGCCCCACGATGGCGATAGGACATGTCCCCGAAGGCTTCGATGGTTAGTTTGCCACTTTCATATTTGAGAACGGTGATAGATCCGTTGTCGAGGAAAACATTTGCCCCACGCTCAGGCTCCAAGAGATGGGCTAGGGTTGCGATAGTCATACCATGACTGACCACGAGCGCATTGCCTCCACCTTGTTTTTCCAAATCTTGGGCGATGGCCTCGAACCCCATTAAAATGCGGCGGCTCAACACTTCCCAAGACTCAGACCAGCCCGCTGTGTCGGCCTCTTGAATACCCTTTGCGATTTCTTCAAAGCTCATAGTGGAAGCGTCCATAATGCCGCTGATACGGGGCAAGACACCATTGAACAACTCCGCGTCGTACATGCCCTCAAAACTGCCAAAACACCATTCCCGAATCCGCTTGTCTTGGTAATAGGGAATTGTCCCTAATTTCTCCAATTCTCGTAGAGCAATGGTCATGGTTTGAACAGTTCGCCCCAAATCACTAGATACCGCCAGCTTAAAGTCCAGCCCCGCCTCTCTCAGTCCCAAGCCCAATTCACGAATCCCTTCCTCACCTTTTTCTGTAAGAGGTGTATCGCACCAACCTTGGACACGACCGATAGTATTAAACATGGTCTTCCCGTGACGCGAAATATAAAGTCTTGTATCTGCCATAGCATTCTCCTTGTCATACTCTTGGAAAATCAAAGACAGACATTGTTGACTTGATGAGTGAACAGGTCCGGTGGAGCTTTTCAGCCTGTTCCCTTGAAATAATAAAGGAACAGAGGTTCATCTGCACATGTCGAAACAAACGGGGTTCGCTCTATCTCCAACCTCCAAAGATTCCTCCAACCTTTGGAGCTAGTCTGTTTTTGATCTTCATTGAGTATCTTTTCTTACTATATAGTATAGCAAAAAACCGACTGCTTGTCGCAATCGGTTTACGTTTTTAGTTTTTAAAACTATGAATCGGAGCAGGAATTTGTCCGCCACGATTGATAAAGTCAACAGATGAGGCCTGGTTGACCTTCATGACTGGGGCTGTTCCCAAAAGACCGCCAAATTCAATCATGTCCCCTTCCTTGCCCTTTGGAATAATCCGAACGGCAGTGGTTTTTTGGTTGATGACCCCGATAGCCGCTTCGTCCGCAATCATGGCTGCGATGGTTTCATAAGGGGTATCTTCTGGGATGGCAATCATATCTAAACCAACCGAACAGATAGCTGTCATGGCTTCCAGTTTTTCCAGATTGAGGGAACCATTTTGAACGGCCGCAATCATACCCTCATCTTCAGATACAGGGATGAAGGCGCCTGAAAGGCCGCCAACTTGATTACAAGCCATAACGCCACCCTTTTTCACTTGGTCATTGAGAAGAGCAAGGGCAGCCGTCGTTCCGTGTGTACCAACGGTTTCCAGACCCATTTCTTCCAAGACACGCGCCACAGAATCTCCAACCGCTGGCGTTGGTGCAAGGGAGAGGTCAACGATACCAAACTTGACACCCAAGCGCTCACTAGCCAAGGTTCCAACCAACTGACCGATACGGGTAATCTTGAAGGCTGTCTTCTTAACGGTTTCCGCCACCACATCAAAGCTCTCACCGCGCACTTTCTCAAGGGCACGTTTGACAACACCTGGGCCAGAAACACCGACATTGATGACCACATCTGCTTCACCGACACCGTGGAAAGCGCCTGCCATGAAGGGATTGTCTTCAACCGCATTGGCAAAGACCACCAGCTTGGCCGCACCCATATCAGAAGCCTGGGCTGTTTCCTTGATAATCCGCCCCATATCCCGAACGGCAGTCATATTGATACCGGTCTTGGTGGAGCCGATATTGACAGAGGAGCAGACCTTAGAAGTCTGAGCCAAAGCCTGCGGAATAGAGTTGATGAGAATCTCATCCCCCTTCTGGTACCCTTTTTGTACCAAGGCTGAAAAACCACCTATAAAATCAATGCCGATTTCATTAGCTGCCTTGTCAAGGGCGTGGGCCAGTGGAAGATAATCTGTTGCAGCCGTTGCTGCACCAATCAGGGCAATAGGAGTCACGCTGACCCGTTTATTTACAATCGGAATCCCCAACTCTGCAGCGATTTCGTCACCGACAGCAACCAAATTCTTAGCCTTGGTAACGATTTTTTGATAGACTTTTTCAGCTGCTTTATCAATATCTGCATCGATACAGTCGAGAAGCGAAATGCCCATGGTAATGGTACGGATGTCAAAATTCTGCTCCTCAATCATGTCGATGGTTTCTTTTACCTGTCTAATATCCATGAAAGGCCTCCTTACAGATTGTGCATAGCATCAAAGATGGCTGCGCTCTGGATATTGATTTTCACATTCAGGCTTTGACCATAGGCTTCCAATTCTGAGCGTAGCAGGGTGAAATCTTTCTTTTCCTCTGAAGACACAACCGCCATCATGGTAAAGTATTCATCCAAAACGGTTTGAGAAATATCATCAATGTTGAGCCCCAATTCAGAAACCTTGGTTGCTACGCCTGCAACAATACCTGTCTTATCCTTACCAACTACTGTAATAATTGCTTTCATACTACACCTCTTTTAATTTTTAACTATTCTACCATAAATCCGTATAAAACAAAAGAAATACTAAAAAAGAGCAGAATAAACTGCTCTTTCGTTAGATTTTTACGAACATTTTCAACCATTAGCGGGGTAACTGTTTCTTATAATTCGCTGCGTAGATATGAGAAAGTGAGGTAAAAAGGTTGGAGATAGGATTTCAAGGCAAATCTCCACAATTCATCTTTCCCGCTCTCGTCGTTACCCTATCATTTTACGCCATCAAAAAAACCCGCTTTCACGAGTTTCTCTTCTTATTTCACATTCTGCGACCGACGGGCATAGGCTTTCCAGTCAATCCCACGCGCTTCGCACCAGTTTTGGACAGTGGGAGCCAAGACCAGGTCTTTCTTGCGCAGGTCAGCAATATTCTTAGCCCCCAGCATGGTCATGATTTCTGCCATCTGCCATTGGAAACTAGAAATAGTCTGCAAACCTTCCTCAAAGCGGTGACCCTTGCCATCCTTAACATATTGAAGGAAATGGTTGGACATGCCAACAAGGTCCGCACCCAGGGACAGGGATTTGACAATATCGAGTGGGGTTTTGATACCTCCAGAAGCAATCAGGCTTGGACGAATATCCTCAGGAACCGTCATGGCCTCCACCAAGGAAGTCACCGTCGATTGTCCCCAACCTTCCAAATAAGTATATTCATTGAAGGTACGACGAGCATTTTCAATCTTGGCAAAATTTGTTCCACCAGTACCAGATACATCAATGGTTTTTACACCGACAGAAGCCAGCTGAGCAACCGTTTCACGACTCATGCCGAAACCAACTTCCTTGACAATCACAGGCACTTCCATCTCCCGCACCAGGGTTTCAATATTTTTCAACCACATGGTAAAATCACGGTCCCCCTCAGGCATGATGATTTCCTGTGGCGCATTGACATGGATTTGGATGGCATTGGCCTCCAACAAATCCACTGCCCGCTTGGCATTTTCAACGCTGTGATGGGCACCTAGATTAGCAAAAATAATCCCGTAAGGATTTTCCCGACGCATAACGGAGAAGGTCTCCGCAACAGACGGATCCTTGATGGCCGCACTAACCGACCCCGAAGCCAGAGCAATCTTCCCAAAATGCCCCATAATTCCCAACAGGCGATTGATGTCCCGCGTCTTCTTGCTTCCGCCAGTCATGGCATTGATGAAGAAAGGAAAGGCAAAGTCCAGACCAGCCACACTGGTCGAAATATCCACCTCATCCACCTTGACCTGTGGCAAGGAATGATGGACAAACAAGGTCTCCGTAAAATCCTTGGCCGGCATGGCACTATATTGTCGATCGGCCAAGCCAACGTGCTGATCCTTGCGGTCTAAACCAAATTCTCCTAAATAAAACATGGGTTCTCCTTATTCTCTATTTGCAATTTTTAGGGGGAGTGGAAGAATGCCGGCTTGTTGCCAAGCCTCCTCTATCGCCGCCTTTTGTTCCTTACTGTCTACCAAGCAAATGCCGCAGTCACCACCGCCAGCACCAGATGATTTGGCCACCGCTCCATAAGTCTGGGCCAGGTCACAGAGTTGGCTCAGTTGAGGCGTTTCAATGACCAAATCCATCCCAGTCGCAAAGTCCTGTAAAAGCTTGCGGTTCTGAGCAATAGCCTGTCTGACTGATTCCAGATTGCCTGTCTGACAGGCTGCTATCAGCTGCTCTACGCAGGTCTTGGAGTCGGCTAGAAACTGGTTATGAATTTGCTCTTTTTCTGCCTGACTTTTTTGGCTTTCCATCTGGGAAACCAGTCTGTCTGTCGAAGCCGCCGACCCTGTCCAGCCAACCAAGAGGTCTAAGCCTTCTGGTAACTGGATAGGGCTGATGGACAAGCCTTGCCAAGCACTCTCCACCAGATCAAGCAGGGACAGCTCTGCCATTTTCCCCAAGAGCCAAGAACGGTCCAGGGAATGGTAGGCTATCAGGCCACCAAAGCTGGAAGCCGCCAAATCCCCGAAAGAGCCTGTCATACCTAGCTGGGTCTGGGCCAGGGCTGCTAACTTGTAGGTCAGGAGGGCGTCTGGTCGGTGACCGTAGTAGGTCAGGAGGGCCTTGACTGTCGCAACCGTCACTGCCCCTGACGACCCCAAGCCATACTTGGCACCTGAAGTCTGGTCATCCAGGTCGGATTGGACCGCTAGGCTGTAAGTTGCTTGACAAGTATAGCCCTTGGCCGTCAAATATTCCTCTGTCACCTGCATAGCTGTTTCAATCAAGGCGTAGGGGTGGTCAGCTTGGATATGGATTTGACCTTCTCTACGCTCCCAGGTCAGATAGAGGTCTGCTTGCTGGCTGGAATGTAGCCTGCCACGTTCACTGGTTTCAATGGTGACAGTCAGGTATTGGTCAAGGGCCGCAATCACTGCGGGATAGCCTGCCTCGACGACTGCGTATTCCCCTGCTAGAAAGAGTTTTCCAGGTATCTTTACTTGTACTTTCATGCTACAAGCCCTTTTCAAACGTTGCTTGTGAGGCCTGCCACTCAGCTTCGCTGAGGACATAGGCGGCAGGGCCAGGCTTGCTGGTAATAATTTTCTCCCTTGGGAAGACTTTTGCCAATTCATCTACTAACTCATCCATTTGACTTGCTCGGCAGAGGACCTTGACATTCGGTCCTGCATCCATTGTCATGTAGGCTGACAAGCCGCTTTCTTCTCGCACCTGACGGACAGCCTCTTGGGCCAGTAGGCTATCGGCTGACCAGTAGGTAAAGGGTGGATTGGCAGAAAGAGTTGTTGCGTGCATTTTCATGCCATTGTGTTCTGTGATTTTGCCCAATTTCTCAAAATCACGACTGGCAATGGCTGCTTTGATGTCTGCCAAGTCTTGCTTGGCTGTTTCTACCCAGGCTGCGTAAAATGGTGAGGTGGCAACCGTATGGTCCATTCCCTCTCGGCTGGCAATTTTTTTCGGTCCAGTGTTGACAGCTAAGACAATCATGGCAATATCCCAATCGGCATTGTCAATGGGATGAGCCATAGAATCTTCCGAACCCGTTCCCATATCCCACTCGACAAAGCCGCCGAACAAGCTACGGGTACTGGAGCCTGAGCCTCTACGTGCAAGGGTTGAGAGTGTAGCAGGTGACAAATCTAAATCCAAAGCAGTTGCGGTTGCCAGAGCAAGTGCTGCGAAGGCTGATGCTGAGCTGGCTAAACCAGCTGCAGTCGGAACAAAATTTAGACTTTCCACTCGGGCAAATGCCCTTTCACCTACATATTCGCAAAACAAATCCAAAAATCGAGAAATTTTTAAAATTTCTTTTTCTTTTTGTAACATTCCGTTGAGATAGAATTCATCGGCTGTCAATTCTGGGTCAAAAACGACCTTAGTGTCGGTATAAAAGGTGTCAAGGGTCAGGGATAGACTGGAGTTCATAGGTAGGAATAATTCTTTATCTCGTTTTCCCCAGTATTTTATTAGGGCAATATTGGTATGGGCACGGGCAATGCCTGTTTGTCTAGTCATTGGTTTCTCCTAAGTATTGTATCCAGGTTTGGCGGGCGCCTGCTTGGGCAAGAAGTTGAGCAAGGTTCTGGGCTTCTTGGGCTGTTCTTGCTAGGGCAATCATGCAGCCGCCTCGACCGCCACCGGTTAATTTGGCTCCGAGAGCTCCATTTTCTTGGGCAAGGCTGACTAGCTGATCCAGGCTGGGATCAGACACGCCTAATTTTTGCAGAAGGGCATGGGCTTGGTTCATTCTGCTGCCTAGAAGCTCTGCCTGGTCTGTGGCTAGGTCTTCCTTGGCCTGTCGTGTCAAGTTGCCCAGTTCTTCCACTAGCGTTATCGCCTCTGGCTGTTTCTCCAACAAATCCGCCACGTCTGAAATGGCTTCTAATGTGTTGCCTGTCACACCGGTGTCGGCCACTACCAAGTAGGCGTGGAGGTGAAGGGCGAGAGGTTCGATGGGCTGGTGTTTGATGAAAAAGACAGGGGACTTGCCGCTGGTGGTCGCTGCATCAATGCCTGAAGGGTTGCCATGGGCAATTTTTTCGGAGGACTGGACAATGTCCCAGAGTTCGCTGTCTGTCAGTTTTTTTTCATAGTAGGCAAAGAGGGCGCGTGCTACTGCCACGGCCACGGCCGCACTGGAACCCATGCCTCGCTCAGCAGGAATGGTCGAGCGAATCTCGATATGGATGGCTGGGTCAGTTGGCGCTCCGATACGATAGAGGGAGAAGCGAATGGCGTGTTTGAGGCTTTCCCAGATTTTGGGCATCTTGTGGACCAAGCCTTTATAAAAATCACACGTTACACTGAGGGCCTCTCCTTGGGCAGTCACTTTGGCAGTAATTTCCACAGCAGAAAAAGGCATAGCAATAGCTGGCTGTCCGTAGACCACCGAATGCTCGCCCATCAAAATAATCTTGCCCCTTGCTTTCCCTATTACTGACATACTCTTCTCCTTATTTAATCACTACCATTATACCATTTTTACATGAAAATAGAGGACACGAAAACAGCCGACCGCGGCCGACTGTTTTCTAGGAGATGATATGATACCTAGCTCTTGTCGCTTGCGACTTAGAGATAGGGACACCTTTAGGTGAAAAGAAAGTTGTTCGCTATTTCTAGCTTGAATACAGTATAAACCTGTTAACTTAAATGAAACTAAACGTTTTTAAAGAGCTTCCGAAACCATTCCTAGACCAAAACAGGCTGCGACTATACACGAAAACAGCCGACCGCGGCCGACTGTTTTCTAGGAGATGATATGATACCTAGCTCTTGTCGCTTGCGACTTAGAGATAGGGACACCTTTAGGTGAAAAGAAAAGTTGTTCGCTATTTCTAGCTTGAATACAGTATAAACCTATTAACTTAAATGAAACTGAACGTTTTTAAAGAGCTTCCGAAACCATTCTTAGAACAAAACAGGCTGGGGCTAAACACGAAAACAGCCGACCACGGCCGACTGTTTTCTAGGAGATGATATGATACCTAGCTCTTGTCGCTTGCGACTTAGAGATAGGGACACCTTTAGGTGAAAAGAAAAGTTGTTCGCTATTTCTAGCTTGAATACAGTATAAACCTATTAACTTAAATGAAACTGAACGTTTTTAAAGAGCTTCCGAAACCATTCTTAGAACAAAACAGGCTGGGGCTAAACACGAAAACAGCCGACCACGGCCGACTGTTTTCTAGGAGATGATATGATACCTAGCTCTTGTCGCTTGCGACT
>CAMBAD010000066.1 GCA_945864085.1 uncultured Streptococcus sp. | reverse complement strand
GCTTCATTGAGCTGGAGTTGCAGCATATCCTCCTGCTTGATTTCGACAGGATCCTCGATGGTCAAAATTTGTTTATCTGGGAATTTCAACCTGGCAAGCTGGTACATAAGTGTGGTCTTGCCAGAGCCGACTGGACCCGAAAAAAGGTAGAGCCCTCGTCCCTTGATTTCTTTGACGATTTCTTCAACAGCCTGAAACCAAAATTTCAGCTCCTGATCGTTATCGTAGAGCAGGCGGATGACCAGACTTTCTTTGCCGCGATAATCTCCAACCGTTGAGAGACGTAGGGAAATTTCTCCTGAGCCATAGTCATAGTCACAAGAACCTTGCTGACTGCGACGCTTCTCACCAACATTGAGCCCAGCCAAGAACTTGAAATGGCTGATAATAGCCTGGACTTCAGCTTCCTCTAGCTGATCGACAAATTCTCGTTCGTCCATCGTTCGATGATAGCGATGATACTGTTCACCCCTAGGCACCAGGTAAATATCGCTGGAGCGATTGGCCACTGCCTGCTCGATCATTTTTCTTGCTTTTTCTTGAATCATAGAACCTCCTTAACTCCTTATTCGCGAGATAAGTTGATTTTTAGCTATTTTCTGTTAGAATAGTTAAAAAGTTTTGGAGGTTTTCTATGAAAAAATTGAAAAAAGGTGACCATATTCGCATTGTCAGCCCATCATCTTCTATAGAAAGAGTTGGTGGCTTTGAGGCCAATCTTGCCGCCAAGGAAAAATTGGAAAACCTAGGCTTCACACTCTCCTTCTCTGAACATTATTTTGAAAATGACATCTTCGATTCAGCTCCGATTGCCAGTCGGGTAGCAGACTTGGAGGCGGCCTTTGCGGATGAGGCGGTCGATGCCATTCTGACAACGATTGGCGGGGTGAATTGCAACGAACTGCTGCCTTATCTGGATTATGACTTGATTGCCCGCCATCCGAAGATTTTCTGTGGTTATTCGGACACGACCGCCCTGCTCAATGCCATCTACGCCAAAACGGGTATGGAAACCTATATGGGGCCAGCCTACTCTAGTTTTAAGATGGAAGGCGGTCAAAACTACCAAACTGAAGCCTGGCTCACGGCTGTGACACAAGCTTCCTATGACCTGACGCCTAGTCCAGAATGGTCTAGCGATGCTTGGTACCTACCAGACGCCCCTCGCACCTTTTACCCAACTGACTGGAAGGTCTACAATCCGGGCCAGGCCTCTGGTATTGCCATAGGCGGAAATATCTCAACCCTCAACCTGCTGACAGGGACAGAGTTTGCTCCCAAACCAGACAAGTATATTCTCTTTTTGGAGGAGGCGGAAGACGACGATTATCTGATTATCGCTCGCCACTTGACTGCTCTCCTCCAAGCCTACCCAAGTCCGCAGGCGGTTGTTTTTGGGCGTTTTCCGAAGGAAACCAAGATGACCGAGGAAATCTTGCTGGCGATTTTGGACAAGCACCCCCTTCTCAAAACCATTCCTGTTTTGTATGACCTGGACTTTGCCCATACCCAGCCTCTTTTTACCATTACAATCGGCGGTCAGGTGAAACTCGATAGCCAGGACATGAGTCTTCACTTTGAGACAGCAAAAAGCTCGGACTAACCGAGCTTTTTTTGATTATAATTCTGCCTGCTTGTCTGCCATTTTTACAAACGGGATATAAACTAAGGTACCGATTGCCAAGCAGATAACTGAAAGGATAATGGAGCGCCAGTCAAAAGCTGTCGAGAAGAAACCATATAGAACAGGAGGCATTACCCAAGTGACATTTTGAGTGACAGGTGCAACCAAGCCCCAAGCAGAGGCCAAATACGCAACTGTTGTCATCAAGCATGGCCCTACAATATAAGGAATGAACATGATTGGGTTCAGGACAACAGGCAGACCGTAGTTAACTGGCTCACCGATATTAAAGAGAACAGGACCAAGACCTAGTTTGGCAACTTCTCGATAGTGCTTGTTACGTGACACTAGGAAGATAGCAAGGACAAGGGCAAGACCGTCAAACCAAACATAAGCACCGAAGGATCCGCTATTCCAGAAATAGGGAATTGCTTCCCCAGCCTGATAAGCTTCCAAGTTGGCCAACATGGCTACCCCAAACAGTCCCTCCATAACAGGTGCCAGGACATTTCCTCCATGAAGACCAAAGAACCAAAAGAGCTTATTGAGCAATACAATCAGAATAACAGCAAAGAAACTTTGCGACAAGCCCAGAAGCGGTACTTGTAGAGCTTTATAAACCCATTCAATAAAGACATCTTGGCTTAATAGGTTGAAAATATAGGTGAAAATCCCCACAGCATACATGGCTAGAAAACCAGGAATAATGGACATAAATGGCTTGACAATACCTGGTGGGACAGAGTCTGGTAATTTGATGACCCACTGCTTGTTCATGGCCTTACAGAAGATAACCGTTGCTAAAAATCCAATAAATATAGCTGTGAAATACCCTCTAGCATTGATTTGGGCACCAGATAAGACTCCGCCAATAGTAACCGTTAAATCCGAACCAGATACCTCTAAACCAGCTACGCCTTCTACAATACTGGCTAAATCGACATCTCCAAGATTTTCTAGAGTGAAGGTTTTACTAATAGAATTGCCAATGGAAATCACAAAGGAAGCCAAGGCTATCAAGCCTGCCGAAGTGGTGTCTGTTTTATAAATCTTGGCAATATTGACACCCAAGCAAAAGATAAACAACAAGGAAACAATCGGAATACTTCCCTTAAATACTAACCAGTTGATGTCTACTAACCACTGAAATACCTCGGTAATTTGTGTCATACCAAATTGGTCTGGTAAGTCAACCAAAAACGCATTGATCAGTAGGGCAATAGAACCTGTCATAATAACAGGCATTGTCCCTACAAACGAATCCCTGAGTGCCACTAAAAACTTCTGATTCCCAATCTTGGCAGCGATTGGTGTCAGCTTGTCCTGCAAACGATCCAAACTATTTTTCATCAGTCTGTCCTTTCTTTTTATTTGTTTCTAAAATTTCTTTCCGAACTAAAATAATTTCCTTAGCCAAGTCAACAAAGCAAATACTGGTCATCAAATGGTCTTGACCATGAACCATCAACAAGCCAGCCTTCATTTCCTGACCTGCCGCCTCTTGGCTTAATAATCCTGTTTGTACCTTATGTGCTTGCAGCAAGGCTTGCTCTGCCTGCTCAATCAAGGAAGCTGCCAATTCAAAATCCTGCTGTTTCGCTGCAGCTATTGCCTCAAAAGCACAGCTTTTGGCCTCACCACCGTACATAATTAGCGACATAATAACTTCTAATTCAGTCTCCTGATACATACCTATCCTCCTATCAAGGATTCAGCAGTTTCTAGGACCTTATCTCCCTTCATCATACCGTAGTCAGTCATGGAGATAGTGGTGACCGGAATCCCTAGAGGAGCTAGTTTTGCCTCGAACTCTGCTAACATATAGCGCACTTGCGGCCCAAGCATGAGAATATCCACCCTTTTCTCAGCAAGAATTTCTTCCGCTTCCACAGCAGAAACTGCAAAAATCTCCCGTTCCAAACCTGCTGTCGCTGCCGCTTGTTGCATTTTGGTGACCAAAAGACTGGTGCTCATACCTGCCGCGCAGACTAACATAATCGTCTTCTTCACTATTTTTCTCCTTAACGTCTGATTGAACGAGCCATGCGCGAGACCGTATGTCGAATACCTCTAATCGCCTTGCTCAATGTATAAATATTTTCAACTGGAGCCAGACCGCCGTAGCCTGCATCCCCGATATGCTGAATGTCCACACCGCAAATCTTATTTTGCAAGGCAATCGCCTTGATGGTGTCTGGGTCGGAACTTTCTTGGCTAGTACCGATGGCGCTCATGACGAGCCCGCCCCGTCTATGTACCCTATCCACAATCGCTCGCATATCGGTTTCCGACAGGGCTGGCACGGTACCCACAGCTGGAACCAGAATAATATCTGCACCAGCCGCTAAAAATTCCTCTGCCAGGTCTGGTGTCATCAATACTTCGCCGATACCAGCGCCATGCATTTTGCCAGCTATGATCAGGCCAGAAAATCGCCGCTTGGCTTCTTGCAAAATTTCCTTAATCGTTTGATTACTAACACCTGAACCAGGATTCCCAGTTAAGCAAATAAAATCAAAACCTAATTCTTCTGCTTTTGCTAGGCTAGCTACCGTCGCTCGTCGCCCTTCGGTAATCCCTTCTTTTTCTGCTGAGCTAATGTGACTTGAATCGACCGGTTCCAAATTCACCCCGATTGGGCAGGCAACCAAGGAGCGCAAATCTGTAACAAAATTATCCGATTGGGCATTCATTCCACTGATGGTCGGTGCAAATAAATCTACCCCATTCAGCAAAATCAGATCAGCCCCAAAGGCTCTAGCAATCTCTGCATTGGTCAAGTCACCAACAAAAGCCTCACGAAAAGCAACATTTTCAGATAAAACTACCCGCCCCTCACTCTCCAAAATACTCTGTTTCAAATCTGCCCCAGACATTTGGACAATTTCTGAAGGATTGGCGCTAATCAATCGTTTCATTCAACCCCCTCCTTTGATTATATTTTGAAATCAATTAACAAGATAACAGCTGTTTGTTTCTTTATTTAATTATATATTATAATTTTTATAGAAGTTTGTCAATACGTTTGCTATTTTTTTAATAATTTTTTATAATCAATTTATCAACCCCAGAGTAGGATTTCATTTATGTATTCAAAAAAACAATTAGCTTTGCGAGCAAAAATTTTAGAACAAATTTACGTTCACAGAGCCATTTCACGCATCGACATCTCAAAAAACACCTCGATAACACCTGCTACAACTAGCAGTATTACCGCAAATCTACTGAAGGAAGGCTACATTAAAGAAATCGGGGAAGAAGAAAACGAGATTGTCAAGGCTGGACGCAAAAAAATACTCCTGCATATCAATAGGAGCAAACATTATTTAATAGGCATGGAACTATCTGAAAAATACATTTCCTTCGTCACAACAGATAGTGGCGGGGAGATTGTACAGAAAAAAAATGTCCCCATCACAGGCAGGATGATTCAAGAAAGAGGGAGCCAGCTGATCCTTGATCACCTCCTACCATTTATAGCCTCTCTGCCCGAAACAACCAGCATACTCGCCTTAGGACTAGGGCTCCCTGGTCGTTATTTGAACGATTTTCGGATTACAACCGACAATCCTATCTGGCAAGATTTCGACCTAAAATTACTGGCGGATTCCCTCCCTTATCCTCTCTACTTTTCTAACAATGTAAACTGCATGGCACTGGCACAACGATTATTTTTTAGCCAGGGATATGACCAAAACTTCGTCTTTTTCCACCTTGGTAGGGGCATGCACTGTTCCTATATGTACAACGGAACAATCTATGGAAAAAATAATAGTATCATTGGCGAAATCGGGCATACCATTGTTCAACCTGAGGGGGAACGTTGCTCCTGTGGCAAACGTGGCTGCCTCCAGACCTATGCTGGAGAGTCTTGGCTGATAAAAAAAGCCCAGCTCCTTTTCCAAAATGCTGACCACAGCCTCTTCCAGAATTTGGTTCAAAAACAAGAAGATATTGGACTAGAAACCGTGTTAACGGCTTATGAATTAGGAGATTCTGGCGCTATCCTCTTGGTCAATACCGCGCTAAAGTACATAGCCCAATCAATTTTAAACCTAAATATGTTGATAGACAGTCAGATTATCTACCTGCATAGTCCATTGTTGACCAAGCCTCCGCTGGTAGAACTGCTGAATCAAGCAATTCATTTGGAACCAAAAGTCTTGTCCAATCAAGAAACACCTCCGATCCATATTATTCCCTACAGTCTTTTTACAGGCGCAAGATCTGCCGCCGCTTTGGCCCTCTACAAGGAATTATTGGAATATTAATCGGGATTCCTTGCAAAATTATCCTGACCAAGCGAGGCTTTCCACAAACAAACCTCATCTAACAACCACATTTCACCTTCTCACAATCTAACTTGCCCTCAATCCCAGCAAAAGGCTCTAAGCTGCGTTTCCTGAAAACATGGCTTAGAGCCTTTTTGCTCGCAAATCTTTTCCATATCATCTAAAAGTAGTGGAAGATACAACACAAGTTCACTAGGCTGGTTGTTGGGAGCAGGTAGGAACTCAACAAAGCGAACCCTGAGTATAGACGATGGACTTTCGGCCCACCTTCAACAAAAAAACCTATTACTCACTAGGAATAATAGGGTTTCTTAGCAGACAGCTACTCAGTTAATAATTGCCTTGTTTTAACTTACATGGGCGCACCCGTGGCATGGTAGCTTGCTTGGCCAGTCCTTCCTTTGTCTCCACCAACAAAAGCGAATGATAGCGCTGGAGATATTCGTCGCACTCCTCACACCAATACTGATCATCTTCGTTCCAAAACGCCGCAAGGGTACCATTTTTCAGCTTTTTCATCGGAAACTGTTCCGACAGGCGGACCCATTCTTTTTGAAAAACAGCGACTGCATCTTCATATCGTTCAAAAGTTCTAGCCTCGGTGACATCCTCTTCCCAACCGTCTACAAACCACCATGGCTCAAAATCCCCATACATTTTTATAACTTGATACATGATTTATACTTCCTTTTAAGTGATTCTATTATAGCGAATTTGTAGGTGTTTTAAAATCAATCTGCTTGTTAATTCCTTATCAAATCATGTATGCGGTTTATTTCCGAATATTAGAAAACACATCCCTGCATAGAGAGATGTGTTATCTTATCTTAGAACCAGTATTCACAGCTCAGCACTTCCGTCTAAGGCTAGCTTTTAAGCTACTCTTCGTTCGTTTTTCTCAAAATACAGTCCGTATTCTCTCAAAAAACTGCCTTGATTAGCAAAAAACTATCTCTTACATCAAGCACTTCACTCGTGAATCCAGGTTTTTATTCTGTTACAGCTTCAAGCTTTGCTTCTTCAGCAAGTTCTTCTGCCACTGTATCTTCAATGATTTCAACCTCATTGATGGCTTGTGGTTCAAGATTACGGTAGCGGGCCATACCTGTACCTGCTGGGATAATCTTACCGATAATAACGTTCTCTTTCAGACCGAGAAGGTTATCACGTTTACCACGAATGGCTGCATCTGTAAGGACACGAGTTGTTTCCTGGAAGGATGCGGCAGACAAGAATGAGTTGGTTTCAAGGGAAGCCTTAGTGATACCCATGAGGACTGGACGAGCTGTTGCAGGAATACCACCAGCAATCACCACGTCAGCATTGGCATCTGTAAAGTCTGTGATATCCATGAGGGTACCCATGAGAAGATCTGTGTCACCTGGATCCATGACACGCACTTTACGAAGCATTTGACGAACCATTACCTCGATGTGCTTGTCGCCGATTTCTACACCCTGGCTCCGGTAAACTTTCTGAACTTCAGAAAGAAGGTAAGTTTCAACCGCCAAGACATCACGGACTTCAAGCAAGCGTTTTGGCTGGATAGAACCTTCGGTAAGGGCTGCTCCACGCGCCACTTGGTCACCAACATCAACCTTCATACGGGCTGTAAATGGCACCACGTATTCGCCTTCACCAGTCTTGCCTTTAACAAAGACTTTCTTGGTACGAGTAGAAGCGTCTTCTTCAATGGCGATAACTTCACCTTTGACTTCAGTGATAACCGCTTCCCCTTTCGGATTGCGGGCTTCAAAGATTTCTTGGACACGAGGAAGACCCTGCGTGATATCGCTGTTTGAGGCTACACCACCCGTGTGGAAGGTACGCATGGTCAGCTGGGTACCAGGCTCACCGATGGATTGGGCTGCGATGGTACCGACTGCTTCACCCACTTCAACCGCGTCACCTGTTGCCAAGTTAATACCATAACAATGACGGCAGACACCGTGACGGGTGTTACATGTAAATACGCTACGGATGGTTACTTGTTCAACACCAGCATTGACAATTTCACGGGCAATGTCTTCGGTAATCAGCTGATTTGGACCGATGATAACTGCACCTGTTTCAGGGTGTTTAACCGTTTTCTTAGTGTAACGACCTTGCAGACGCTCTTCCAGCGGCTCAATCATTTCCTTGCCATCTGTGATCGAACGAATGTCAAGACCACGGTCTGTTCCACAGTCGTCCTCACGGATGATAACATCTTGGGCAACGTCAACCAAACGACGAGTCAAGTAACCTGAGTCGGCTGTCTTCAAGGCCGTATCCGTCATACCCTTACGGGCACCGTGAGTTGAGAAGAACATTTCCAATACAGAAAGACCTTCACGGAAGTTAGACAAGATTGGCAATTCCATGATACGTCCGTTCGGAGCTGACATCAGACCACGCATACCGGCCAACTGGGAGAAGTTGGAAATGTTACCACGGGCACCGGAGTCCATCATCATAACGATTGGGTTCTTCGGATCCTGTTTTTCAACCAAGCGTTTCTCCAATTTTTCCTTAGCGGAACGCCATTCGTCGGTCACCGCTGCGTAACGCTCATCATCGGTAATCATACCGCGGCGGAATTGTTTCTTGATTTGTTCGACACGTTCGTGAGATTCTTCAATGATCTCAGCCTTGTTGTCGATGACTGGGATATCGGCAATACCCACTGTCAAACCAGCAAGTGTTGAGTGATAATAACCCAAGTCTTTGAGACGGTCAAGTAGGGCTGAGGTTTCTGTTGTACGGAAACGCTTGAAGATTTCAGCGA
>CAMBAD010000065.1 GCA_945864085.1 uncultured Streptococcus sp. | reverse complement strand
ACAGGACTAATGCTACCTAGTGCACTAGCCCGACCGTCGCAACAACAAAGCAAAGTTTGTAGTGACAGATTTCATTTGACTGTATTCCTCTCAGTGTTTAGTTGTTTTCTATAATACGCTACTTTTGCTCTCTTGTCAATAGAAAAATTGAAATTTTCTGAAAAATCCGAACAATTCGGCAATTCAATCAAATCGCCACCTGAAAGCACCAAACCCTATCAACAGTTGGTACTTCCTGTTAATCACGCCTTGAACTAGAAAAAATTGCCACCAATAAAATGGCACCGAAGACTGATGGTACCAAGGCCATGCCAGCAAACTGCGGTCCCCAATCTCCAAATAATAATTGTCCAATCCAAGAGCCAGCCAGACCTAGGATAATATTCCCCAAACAACCACGACGGTCGTCTGACGAAGTGATTGCACCTGCAATCAGGCCAATAATGGCACCTGCGATAATACTTGATAACATTTCGTATTCCTCCAATTCTTATAAAATAAGACTGGTTCCCCAGTCTTATATAATATCATTAGATAGCCCACTCACCATCACGGAAGATTGGCACACGGGTACCGTCTTCACGGATACCGTCAATGTTCATCTTATTAGAGCCAATCATGAAGTCCACATGGACATCCGAACGGTTGAGACCAGCTTCTTTCAGCTCTTCCTGGCTCATTTCTGTACCACCTTCGATAGAGAAGGCATAGGCAGAACCAATCGCCAAGTGGTTTGAGGCATTTTCATCAAAGAGAGTGTTGAAGAAAGTCACACCTGATTGAGAAATCGGGCTCTTGTCTGGCACAAGGGCAACTTCACCAAGTCCGCGTGCACCGGCATTGTCAAAGACCAATTTCTTCATGACTTCGTCACCTTTTTCAGCAGTCACATCCACGATTTCACCATCTTTGAAGGTTACTTTGATGCCTTCGATGATGTTACCATTGTAGCTGAGTGGTTTTGTTGACGTTACATAGCCGTCTGCCACACGGTAGTCAGGTGCTGTGAAGACCTCTTCTGTTGGCATGTTGGCAATAAAGTGTTCACCTTGGGCATTGATCGAACCAGCCGCTTCCCACAAGTGATTTTTTGGCATACCAAGCACAAGATCCGTTCCTGGTGCTGTATAGTGGAGCTTGACAAACTGCTCATCATTCAAAATTTTAGCCTTGGCTACCAAGCGCGCTTCATGTTCTTCCCAAGCCTTGATTGGATCTTCCTCGTAGATACGGCAGGTCTTGAAGATTTGGTCCCAAAGAAGATCCACTGCCTCTTCGTCAGACGCTGCATTTGGGAAGACTTTTTTGGCCCATTCCAAACCAGAGGCTGCACCAAGTGTCCAGCTGATTTTGTTAGCCTGCGTTGCTTGCCGCATTGGGTTCAAAGCCTGGCTGAGTGCGCGAGCGTTGCGAGAGAGTTTCTCTGGATCCACACCGTCGTAAGCACCTGGATCTTCTGACAAGACAACCAGACGACTAGCCTTGCGCTCCAAGAGATAATTCATTTCCGTAATGCGTTGCGGGTGAACCTGTTCCAAGAGTTCCACATCCACATTGACCAAACGCTCACGCGCAATCACATCATCCAACCAGTTAACCAAGACTTCCTTAGCCCCGTGAGCGTAAGCTTCTTTGACAATCAAACGGGCCAACTCAGCCTGTTCTACACCGATTGTCAACTGCACCGTGTGACCAGGTTGCACATTGATACCTGTTGAAACCAAGAGTTTTGCGTATTTTGCTAGATTTTCTTTAAAGTTTGGTAATACCATCTTCTTCTCCTTTGAAATGTAATACTAGATTATTGTATCATATTTTGAAGCTGGGCTGACAAAAAAACTTCCTGACTGAGACAGGAAGTTTGAACGATATTCTTTGATAGGATCGGTTTCTATCCGTTGCCACACCTGTGCCTTACACTCACCTAGGCAAGCTGACAAGGGATAGTTTCAAATTTCGCAGAATGAAGTTTTCAGTTTACATTTAGTACTAGCTCTAACTATCTGGGAGACAGTTAGAGGTTGGAGATGAAGCGAACGGAGTTCGTGTCAGCAAGCCGAAGGTAGAACTCCGCTCCTCTCTTGTTTCAAAGGAGCAGGCTGTAAAGCTCCACTGGAGCTTTACACTCATCAAGGTAAGCTGACAAGGGATAGTTTCAAATTTCGCAGAGTAAAGTTTTCAGTTTGCTTTTAGTACTAGCTCTAACTGTCTGGGAGACAGTTAGAGGTGGGAGATGAAGCGAATGGAGTTCGTATCAGTAAGCCGCAGGCATAACTCAATGCTCTCTTATTTCTAAGTGACTAGCTGATGTACTTCGCTTTTTGTTTTCAGGCTTAGGTACGAATAGTCCACTGGACTATTCGTATCCCCAGATTGCTTGCACAGTTAATGGACTGTGCAAGGTGGGAGATAAAAGAGCGGAGCAAGTCGCTTTGGCAAAATCAGGCAAAGCGAGTTCAAACAATCCAGTGGATTGTTTGAAGTTGGAAATAGGGAGTGAGAAAGAACTCGACTGGTCTAAAAAAGAGTTCGTCTTCTCACCCCCGCACAGTTGATTAGGTCAGATTTGGAGTGTAAGACACGAACAAATCTGCCAATCAACCACTGCGCTGAGATGTTGGCACGAACTCTGAGAAGTGGCGCCGGGCTTTTTGCCCAGCCCTCAACTGCCGACGTAATAAAGTAAACTGTAAACTTTAATTAGTTACCAAAAACCTTTACACGGTCCCCATCCGCCATATAGTCTTTCTCCGCTGCTGGAGCTGCAATGCTACCGAATGGTGCTTGTGCGCGGAGTTTCCAGTTAGCTGGGATGCCGTATTTTGCCGCTACTTGTGCGTCTACTAATGGGTTGTAGTGTTGTACGTTCATGCCGATGTTTTTCTCAGCAAAAGCCAACCAAACGGCGTACAAGTTGATACCGTGGGCTTGCTCAGACCAGATTGGGAAGTTCTCAGCATAGAGCGGGAAGCTTTCTTGCAGGCCTTTGACAACATCTTGGTCTTCGAAGAACAAGATGGTACCGGCACCTGCTGCAAAGCTAGCCAAGCGACCTTTTGTAGCTTCAAAAGCTTCTGCTGGCGTTACTTTTTCCAATTCGCTGTAGGCAATTTCATTCCAGAAAGCGTCTGATTCAGCACCGAAAAGGATGACTGCACGACTTGATTGTGAGTTGAAAGCGGATGGAGATTCTTTCATGGCTTTCTCAACGAGTGCTACCACTTCTTCATTTGATACTGGCAGGTCCTTACCAAGTGCATAGATAGTGCGGCGTTTTTCTTGTAGGTTTGCAAAGTTTGACATAGGATTTCCTCTTTTCTAATTGTTACTACATAGTAACTTTTATCACTATGTAGCGATTATATACCTGTCCAACACAATAGTCAAGAGTTTTGACTTCTTTTTATAAAAAAATTCACTGCTTCCAAAGAAACAGTGAACAAGTTTAAAACAAATCATCAAAGAGACTGAGCTGGTTATCCTCTGGCATTTTGCCAAGGATTCCCATTTCGTCCATTTTTTCCACTAGGGTGTAAGATAGTCCACCACGTTTGCGGAGTTCGGTTTTAGAGAGGAACTCGCCTTCGGCACGCGCAGCAACCACCTGCTTGGCAACGTTCTCTCCCAATCCATCCATGGCCACAAATGGCGGAATGAGGGTGTCGTCTTCAATCAGGAAGTCTGTCGCATGGGACTTGTAGAGGTCCAGCTTGCCAAATTTGAAGCCACGCTCCAGCATTTCATTGACCAATTCCAGCGTGGTGTAGAGATCCTGCTCAACGTTTGAAGCCTCGTTGTTTTTCTTCTTAAGGGCAATCTCTTCCATCTTGGCCTTGACCCGATCCAGACCGCCTGACATGGTGGCCAAATCAAAGGCCTTGGCCCGAATAGAAAAATAGGCACAATAGTAATAAAGCGGATGATGAACCTTGAAATAGGCAACCCGCAGGGCCATCATAACGTAGGCAGCCGCATGGGCTTTAGGGAACATGTACTTGATTTTTCCACAGGATTCGATGTACCAGTCTGGCACTTTGTTGTCTTTCATGGCTTGAATGTAGGTATTGCGCTCATCCTCGGAAATCTTGAGCCACATGCCCTTCCGCACCCGCTCCATGATGTTAAAGGCCATCTTAGGCGGCAGACCTGCGTGCATGAGGTAAACCATGATGTCATCCCGACAGCCGATAACGGTGGAGAGGTCGGCAATTCCTGCCTTAATCAAGTCCTGGGCATTGCCCAACCATACGTCCGTACCGTGCGAAAGACCAGACAACTGCAAAAGTTCCGCAAAGGTGGTCGGCTTGGTTTCCTCCACCATTCCCCGTACAAAGTTGGTTCCGAATTCAGGAATGCCCAGCATACCTGTCGGGGTCCCAATCTGCTCTGGGGTAACTCCCAGAATTTCCGTACCTGAGAAAAGGGCCATAACTCCCTTGTCGTCCGCAGGGATAGTCTGCGGATCAATACCTGACAAGTCCTGCAACTTGCGAACCATGGTCGGGTCATCGTGTCCCAGAACATCCAGTTTCAAGACGTTTTCATCAATATCGTGAAAGTTAAAGTGGGTGGTCTGCCAGTTGGCCGTCACATCGTCTGCAGGATACTGGACAGGCGTAAAGTCATAGACATCCATGTAGTCAGGGAATACGATAATTCCCCCCGGGTGCTGACCAGTCGTCCGTTTGACACCAGCAGCACCAGCAGCCAGGCGTTCTACTTCTACATCACGGTAGAATTTGCCATAATCCCGCTCATAGCCTCTGACAAAACCATAGGCAGTCTTGGCCGCTACCGTACCAACCGTTCCTGCACGGAAGGCATTTTCTTCGCCGAAAATATCCCGAACATCCAAATGGGCAGACGGTTGGTCATCCCCTGAGAAGTTCAAGTCAATATCGGGAACCTTGTCTCCGTCAAATCCGAGGAAGGTCTCGAAAGGAATATCCTGGCCATCTTTTTTATACTTGGTTCCGCACTCTTCACAGTCCTTGTCTGGCAGGTCAAAACCTGAACCGTAGGAACCGTCTGTGATAAATTCACTGTGCTGGCAATTTGGACAGACATAGTGAGGAGGCATAGGGTTTACTTCGGTAATCCCAATCATGGTGGCAACGAAACTAGAACCAACAGACCCCCGTGAACCAACCAGGTAGCCCCGCTCATTTGACCGCTGTACCAACATCTGCGAAGCCAGATAAATCACGGCAAAGCCATTACCCAGAATCGAAGTCAATTCCTTCTCAATCCGCAGATCGATAATATCTGGCAGAGGATTGCCATAAATCTCAAAAGCCTTTTGATAGGTCAACTCCGCAACCGTTTCCTCGGCCTTCTCAATATAAGGCGTGTAGAGGTCGGTCTTGACCACCTGGACATCTTCGAAACGGTCCACCATGGCATTGGGATTGGTAATGACAATCTCACGCGCCAGACTTTCTCCCAAGAAAGCAAACTCATCCAGCATCTCACTGGTCGTTCTAAAGTGGGCCTTAGGCAGAGGCGCTGGCTGGGCATTCTCACCATTTCCGATGGTCCAGTTAATCGACGCCCCTTGCCCTAAAGCACGGACGATAATTTCCCGATAAATCTCTTCCTCTGGGTCAATATAGTGGACATTTCCAGTCGCCAGAACTGGCAAGCCTGCCCTGCGTCCTACTTCAATCAACTGCTTAATCGTCTCTTCAATCTCAGCCATATCCTTGAATTGCTCCTTGGCAATCATGGGCGCATAGAGGGCTGGAGGCATGACCTCGATAAAGTCATAATAGGCAGCCGTCTTGACCGCGTCATCCAAGCCCTTGGACAGCAGGTCATCAAAGACCTCCCCCTCCTGACAGGCCGTTCCCAGTATCAACCCCTCACGATGGGCATCCAGTACCGTTCTAGGAATCCGTGGCACTCCCTCAAAATACTTGGTATTGGATAGGGAAACCAGCTTAAAGATATTTTTCAAACCGACCTGATTGACCACGTAGAGCGTCGCATGTTTGACACGGGCCTTTTTGTAGGAATCCTCCGCAACCAATTCCGTATTGAGCTGATTGAGATTGGTCAGATTATGCTTCTCCAAGACATCCTTCAGGAAGATAAAGAGCAAGCGACCAGTGGCCTCCGCGTCATAGTTGGCCATGTGGTGATGTTCCAGCGCAACACCAAAGCGCTTGGTCAGGGCTGCCAGACCGTGCCGTTTGTAGTCTGGATAAAGATTGCGAGCAAATTCTAGCGTATCAATGACTGGCTGGCTGATAATAGGCAAGCCTGCTCGTTCGTAGTTGACATTCATAAAGCCAACGTCGAAGGTCGCATTGTGGGCAACCATGACGGAATCCCGACAGAAATCTTGAAACTCGCGTAAGACTTGTTCTAAAGGCTTGGAACCACGCACATGCTCATCCGTAATCCCTGTCAAATCAGTCGTAAACTGGCTGAGGGGATGACCTGGGTCAATAAATTCATCAAATTCCGCAATGATATTGCCCTTGTGCATTTTAGAAGCCGCAATCTGAATCAGGGCATTATTGACCGCAGACAGACCAGTCGTCTCCACGTCAAAGACCACATAAGTCGCTTCAGACAAGACCACATCCGCCTCATTGTAGGCAATGGGTACGGAGTCCTCAACGATATTGGCCTCCATCCCAAAGAGGGCCTTGATACCAGCCTTGCGAGCGGCGTGGTAGCCATGAGGGAAGGACTGGACATTGCCATGGTCGGTAATAGCCACCGCCTTATGCCCCCAGGCTGCCGCACGCGCCACCAAGTCCTCAACAGCAGGCAGGGCATCCATAGTGGACATATTGGTATGGGCATGAAACTCGACCCGCTTCTCCCCTTCAGGCATAAGGTCCTTACGGATTTCCTTCTTGACCTCTTGGACTTCCTGCACATTCATAGTCAAATCACGAGTGAAATTATTAGTCTCCACATTCCCGCGCACCCGCAACCAGTTGCCCTTTTTGACCATATCAAACTTCTGGGCCTCTTCCTCATTTTTAGCCCATTTCTGCAAGGTGAAAGACGAAGTATAGTCGGTCATCTTAAAGTTGATAATGACCCGCCCCGTCTTGGTCGTCTTCTGCTCGACTTCAAAGACCAGCCCCTCAAAGACAATCCGATTCTCCTCGCTATCCACCTCAATCATAGGCGTGATTTCAGCCTTTTCGATATTGACCTTGGCAGGACGATTTTTCTTATATTCTGGGACAAATGGCTGAGCTGCCTCTGGTGGTGGCGCCATTTGAGCCAGTTGTTCCAGGGCCGCCAGATTTTCCTCATTGGCCTGCTGGTAAATTTCCTCATTCTGCGCATGGAAGGCCGCAGCCTGCTGCTGCGTCATATCCTGACAGACTTCAATGTCCACCGCAAGAGTGCCAAAACCAAATCGCTTATATTGCTCGACAAGATTTGGCAGATGATTCTTCCGAAAATGCGTTGTATCAATGGTTTCAGGACCCTTTATCCACAGAGTATTCTCCCGATAAACGACCTCCAAAGGCTGAAAAAGAGCCTTGAAACCTGCACTCTGGCACAAATCTTCCGTAAAGGCTTCTGGATAATAAGCCTCCACCAAACCTGCTTCAAAGGCCTCCGCGTCGCTGACAATAGAAAACTGAATCCTGTTTCCTGTCTTTTCAAACTCCGTCGCCAACCGAGCCTTGAAGAGTTGATAGTCCAAGAGAGGCAGGGGCTTTTCAAAACGGAAGGTAAATTCCCATAGCTTGCTGACCTTGTGCAGGACCACTTTCTCAATCTTTGCAGTCGAAAAAGCCCCTGATTGCTGGGAATCAAGAGGCATCCCGATTTGTTGAAGCAAGAGTTGAAATTTATCTGACATGACCATTTCCTTTGTAGTTCGTTAGAAACATTTTACCATAAATGAACAATTTTTTCTTGCCTCAGGATGGGCAGAAAAAGCAAAAGAACCTGATTGCAATTCACAATCAAGTCCTATCTCTTAGAATCTGTATTCACAAGTAAAGTACTTGTATGTAAGAGAGCGTTTTTCGCTAATCAAGGAGTTTTTCGAGGGAATACGGACTGTATTTTGAAAAAACCAAAGATGAGGAGCCGAAAAACGAGCCTTAGATGGAAGTCTGAACTGTGAATACAGGATCTTAATTTTCCTTGGTCAAAATCTGCAAGGTTTCAAGTAATTGGTCCACATGAACTTCCAGCGTGTCACCAGTGCCTTTGATTTTCACTTCTACGATACCATCGGCAGCTTTCTTACCAACGGTCACTCGGATTGGCAGTCCAATCAAGTCACTGTCTGAGAATTTAACACCTACGCGCTCATTGCGGTCGTCTGTCAAGACTTCATAGCCTGCACCAATTAAGCTTGCTTCGATAGTTTGGGTCAGGGCCATAGCCGCTTCATCTTTGACATTGACTGGAATCAAATGCACATCAAACGGAGCCAATTCTTTAGGGAAGTTGATACCCCAAGCATAACGGTATTCACCTTTTGGTGTCTTGTTGACAAAGAGGCGGGCGTGTTGCTCAAGAACAGCTGACAAGAGACGGCTAACACCGATACCGTAGCAACCCATGATAATCGGCATAGAACGGCCATTCTCATCCAAGATGTTGGCATTCATGCTGTCTGAATAACGGGTACCCAGCTTGAAGATGTGACCGATTTCGATACCGCGGGCAAAGTTGAGAACACCGTGTCCGTCTGGAGAAGGCTCGCCTTCCTTGACTTCGCGAATGTCCACATACTCAGTCACTTGGAAATCACGTCCTGCATTGGCACCTGTGTAGTGGA
>CAMBAD010000064.1 GCA_945864085.1 uncultured Streptococcus sp. | reverse complement strand
CTGACTGTTCAAAAAGGCACGTTGTTTTGAAGTTAATGACATCTATTTTTCCTATTCTTCTATATTTATTGGCTAACAAGTGCAGCCAGTACTTACATCTAGATAATCGCCTTACGGATCACCACATCCACACCCTTAGGTGCCCAAGCAGCAATCTTGGCTTTTTCATTGACCCGAATCCAACCAAGACCTGAGAAGACTACATCCGTCTTTTCGTTGATGGTAAATTCATGGCGGACCAGTTCTGGAAATTCTTTCAATTCCTTGCTGGTTGGCGGAACTAAAAGGGTGCCCGCATGTTTCTTGTAAAATTCACTAGCTCCTTGCAACTTGGTGCGGTGGAGCTGGAGTTCATTGTCAAAGAAGGCCGTAAAACCTTGGCGTTCACCAGCCACAAAGTCAAATCGTCCCAAACCAGCCAAGAACAGGGTCTGTTCTGGATTGAGCTGGTAAGTTTTTGGCTTGATTTCTTTCCGAGGACTGATGTATTTGAGGTTTTTAGCTGTCAAGTAATGGGCCATCTGGTGACGATGGATAATCCCTGGCGTGTCATAAATGAATGAACCATCATCCAGAGGAATCTCAATCTTATCCAGCGTCGTCCCAGGGAAACGTGAAGTCGTAATGACATCCTTGTCCCCTGTGATTTCTTGGATAATAGCATTGATCAAGGTTGATTTGCCAACGTTGGTCACGCCGACCACATAGACATCCCGTCCCTTGCGGTGTTGTTCAATCTTTTCAATCAAGTCCTTAATAGCCTGCTTGTTTTGGGCTGAAGTCAAGACCACATCGATTGGTCGCATGCCGATTTCATGCGCCCGCTCGGTCAACCACTGAGTAACCTTACCTGTCTTAACAGACTTGGGTAAAATGTCCTGCTTATTGCCGACCAGGAGCACATCATTGCCTGAAATAAAACGAGGCAAACCTGGAATAACTGACCCATTGAAATCAAAAATATCAATAACATTGACCACCAAGGCATCGCTTTCTCCCACACTATGGAGGAGTTTCAGGAAATCGTCATCCGAGATATTGACATCTGAAATTTCATTGTAGTGGCGCAAACGGAAACAACGCTGGCAATACAACTGTCCCGTTTCCAAGCCTTTTTCTAGGGCTGACTGAGGCGTAAAACCAGCGACAGTCTTGTCTAGCGTCTGAATCTGAGCCCCACAGCCGATACAAAATAATTCTTCCACTTACATCTCCTTCTTATAGTCTATCGCCCCATACTTAGCGATGATTTTTTTCATAGTCCGTCGCTCACGCCAACGGTTGATCTGCGTATTGATTGAATCCGTCTGAATCAAGGGTTTGACCAAAACAGATTTGAGACCCGCGCGCTTAGCCGCCCGAATGTCCGTCATCAGCTGATCACCAATCATGACCACCTCACTCGGCTTGACATCAAAGCGTTTGAGGGCTCGGTTCATACCAAAGGTGAAAGGCTTGAGAGCGAAGGCTTCAAATTCAATCCCAAATTGTTCAACTGCCCGTTTGACACGTTCATACTTGTTATTTGACACAACCACAACAGGAATCCCTGCGTCCCGCAAATCATGTAACCACTGGCGCATCTCTGGCGTGCCATCGGGATTATTCCAGGCAATCAAGGTATTGTCCAAGTCAACAAAGACCACTTTAATGCCATGTTTTTTCAAGCTTTCAACTGTTACATCATAAGCCTTTTCCAAGGCAAAATCCGGCATGTAATTTTCTAAACTCACTATCGTCTCCAAAGGTTTTTATCAGATAATTATACCATTTTTCTGATAAAAAAGCGAATAGGGAAGGAAGTTACACGAGCGAGAAAAGACAAAATCCAACCTTGAACGTTCAGCCACAAGCCACTAGGACGACGCAAAGAGGCTGGACAAAAGCCAGCCTCCAGGAGGTATATAATACTCAATGAAAATCAAAATCAGACTAGGCGACGCAGATGCAGATAGAACTGAAGTTCATCAAATCAAGTCAACAACGTCTGATTTTGATTTTTGAAGAGTATAAGGTAGTCAACTCTTACTGAGCCTGACCAGTCTCTAAAATCCAATCTTTTGGAATAAAAATCATGTGGGTCAAGAGCCAATCGATATTCAAGCTATATCTTGAAAAGGCCAGGCCAAGTTGCTCATCACCAGCTTCTTCCTGCTCAATCCCCAGCAGGATCGCTGAATGCCCATAATCCGCATGGCTGTCATCAAATAGTCGCCATGTCAAGGCTTGATAAATCAATTCCTTGGCGTCATACAAGCTATAAACTTCCCTGTACTCTGAAAAGGCCAAACAATCTTTACCTTTCGGCTCAACTCCTTTTATTTTAGCGATGGCCACCAGGCTGTCATAATTGTGAAAACGCAGAGAAGAATGCAAGGATTGAGCCAAACTAGAGGCATAATCCAAGGCAAAATCACTCACCTCAACCGCTACCGAACCGAGCTGGGTACGCAGCGGATTCAACAGGCTAATCGCATACAAGGCCAATTCCTTTTGAACATCTAAGTCCAAAGCCTCTATATCTGACAAGATAACAGCCTTGTCTGCCTCCCTGCCTTGATACCTATTGAGAGCCAAGCCCTCTTCCCCAAACTGCTCCAAGTCATCATCCAGACCCGTCTTTTTCTCCTGTATATAGGCCTGAAGTCGCTCAGAATACCCTTTGGGCAACACAATCTTATCTACCTGTGATTGCTCGTTTTCCATCAAGTTTTCCATCATTTTCTCCTTCTTTCATTTTGCTGTTCTTATTGTAACAAGATTATATTTTTTTGTAAACCTTTTCAACTTGCCTTATACTATCCACATTTCCCCCCACATTTCCATAGGTATAGGACAATAAAGAGAAAACACCCATTGCTAGGTGCTCTCAGGAGGGGTATGAAAAAGAATAACTACATTATAAGCTTGCTTCCTTAAACAAAACTAAAAACTAATAGGAGAAACCTGTCACCAAAATAATCTAGTTCCATGAACCTGATCTACAGGTAATTTTTCCAGCAAATAGGCGAAATTGTCTACCGTCATACCGCCACCGATTACGATTTCGATTTTTCCCTTGGCATAGGCTACAAGCTCCTGCAGCCAATCAAGATTGTCCAAGGCACAGCCTTCTAAGTTACCCCTGGTCAAAATCCGCGTTACTCCATGCTCTGCCAGCCAGTCGATGGCTTCAAACTGACGACTGCGAGGAATTTGGTCAAAGGCCATGTGAAAGACCACCTGGCACCCTTGCGAAACAGCCAAGAGTTTTTCCAAGGCAGGCTCATCCAGCCAGTTTTCCTCCGTCAGCAAACCATACACCAAACCATCTGACCCAAGTTGGCTGGCAACCTTACAATCCTCTGCCATCATTTCAAGTTCCGCCTCATCATAGTAGAAATTTCCCCCACGCGGACGAATCATGGTCATGACAGTAGCCCCCTGTTCATGGGCCAATCGGCAAACATAGTCAATCACTGCATAACTGGGGGTCGTTCCACCAACCGCCAAATTATCACACAGTTCGACACGCTGCGCTCCTAGCGAAAGCGCTCTTGCTACATCTACATGATTTTCAGAACAAAATTCTTTTATCATTTTAGCTCCTTTCAACGACCTTTTCTTTTAGTATAGCAAAAAAGAGTATATTAACCAATACTCTTCTGAGAAATAATCTTATCTTTTAAGGAAATCAAGAGGACTGCCAGTAAAATCAAGACCATACCAATAAAATCTATGGGATAAAAGCTTTCATTGACCAAGCAAACAGCAAAAAAGACAGAAGCCACAGGCTCAACCGAAGCCAAAAGACTACCATTTACAGGCCCCACCATACTGACCCCTTTGAGAAAGGCTGTGTAGGCAAAAATGGTTCCAACACCTACAATTCCCAGCAAGCCCAAGAGACTTCCTCCATCAAGGGGCAGGTGATGTTGCCAGGTCTGCAAACCAAGTGTCACAACAAATCCACCCATGAGCATACCCAGACCAATCACAACCAGACTACCGTGTTCCCGAATCAATCTGGCAGGCAAGATAATGTACAGGGCGTAGGTAAAGGCAGAGAAAATCCCCCAGAACAGGCCCTTAGGGGTCACAGCCAATTCATCAAGACGCCCGTGTGTCGCAATCAAAAAAGTGCCTGCAATAGCTAAAACAATCGAAACAAGTTCAACACCCGTCGGCCCTTGCCTCTCCCTCAAACAGGTATAGGCCAGAACCAGGACAGGACACAGGTATTGCAAAACCGTCGCTGTTCCAGCATTTGTATAGTAAATTGCCTGCAGGTAGGCCGTCTGATTCAGAACCAACCCCAGCATGGCAAATACAAAAATACCCAGCAAGGCTTTTTTATCCTTCAAAACAAGGACCAGCTGCTCCTTGGCTCTTGCATAAGCAAGACCCACCAAGAAAACTCCTGATACCAATAAACGAAGGGAGGTAATCATATCAACCGACACTCCCCGCGACATCAAATACTGCCCACTCACTCCTGACAAGCCCCAGGCAATACCAGCCACCAAGGTAATCAGCGTCCCCATTCTTTTTTCTGTCATCACTTCTCCCCTTCAACCTATACATACACCCATTATACCAAAAAGAGTGGGAAACCGTCCCACTCTTTCTAAGAACCTGTATGCACAAGTATAGTCGAATGAAGAGCTTTCAGACAAGGAACTGAGGCGCAGGCTGTACTAGGTACGGCAAGTCGAAAGTGACGATGTATCAAAGATAATTCAAATGACTATAAATGGATGTACTCAACTGTGAATGCAGGCCCTAAGGATTATGCTGCTAAGCCGACAAACTCCACAAATCGCATAAAGGCTTCTTGTCCTGCTGGGGTGCGTTTATAGACACCTGCGTCTTCCAATACTCGGGCAAAAATCCTTCCAACCGAGTCTCGAATGACTTGCTGGACGGTGCTTTCTGTAAGAGTTGGATGGTCCCTTTTCAATCTTTCTGCCCAGTTTTGATGATAAGCTGCCACCTGACTTTCCTGACCTAGCAGGAATTTCTCAACTTCAGCCAACTCATCCTTGAGCCTTGGTGGTAAAATGGCCAGGCCCATGACTTCGATCAAGCCAATATTTTCTTTCTTGATGTGTTGGACATCTGGATGTGGATGGTAAATGCCATCTGGAAATTCTTCCGAGGTCTGATTGTCGCGGAGAACCAAATCCAGTTCATACAAATCTCCTCGTTTCCGAGCAATCGGGGTGATGGTATGGTGGGGTACACCATCCGTCTCAGCCTTTATTTGGACTGAATCGTCTGAGTAGCTCCGCCATTTTTCCAAAATCTTAGCCGCCAAACCAAGGAGAGCAGCCTTATCGTCGGAAGCCAAGCGGATAACCGACATAGGCCACTTGACAATCCCTGCCTGAACGCTTTCAAAACCTGCAAAAGTCAGCTCTTTCTCAATCGCTGCTTGCTCCATGGCAAAACGGTGACGCCCCCCCTGGTAGTGATTGTGGGTCAAAATCGAGCCGCCTGAAATCGGCAGGTCCGAGTTGGAACCGACAAAATACCCGGGCAGCATATCTACCAAGCCCAGTAGCTGTTCAAAAGTCTGCGGACTAATAACCATCGGCACATGCTGGGTGTTGAGGAAGATGGCGTGTTCATTAAAGTAGGCGTAAGGGGAGTACTGGAAGCCCCACTGCTCCTGCCCCAAATCCATACGAATAATGCGATGGTTGGCGCGTGCGGGGTGATTGATACGCCCTTGATACCCCTCGTTTTCCATGCAGAGAAGGCACTTGGGATAGTTGGAAGCCTCCGCCAAATGTGCCGCCGCAATGGCTTTTGGGTCCTTCTCAGGCTTGGACAGATTGATGGTAATCTCCAAATCCCCATACTCTGTCGGCACCTGGTAGTAGATATTTTTAGCAACAGCAGCTACCTTGATGTAGTCATTGCGCTTGCTCAGGTCGTAAAAATCCGCAATGGCCTCTGCTGGACTTAGCTGATACCTTTCCCAGAAACGGCGATTAACCTGACTAGGACTAGGAGTAATCAAGTCCATCAAACTGGCCCCAACCATATCCTGCTCTTCCAGCAATTCGCCCACAAAGCCCGTCTGGACTGCATGAGCCAATAATTGATCCTTGAGAGCAATCACATCTTTCAAATCTGTCTCAACTGTCAGCGCCTGCTCACCCACCAGGGCCATGACCCGATTGCGCAGGTAAAGGGCATCCATCTCTTCAAAATCACTAAGGGCAATCACCTGCTCTACAAATGTATCCACAAGATTTGTCATAAATACTCCAATTCAACCTTTCATAAACTAACAGAAACTCCCAGACCGGCTAGCTTGGGTAACCAAACCAGGCTCCCTAAATAAACAACGCTGCGCCAACAAGGAACAGATAGCAAAACAGCTAAATCTGATTTTCAAAGAGTGGCAACGCACTCTCAAGACTAGAGAACCCTTGAGCCGCCTGCAATTTCTGCCACATAAAAACTAGGCTCATAGCCAACGACCTCAGTATAGGTCTTGCCGACATTTTCTGTAAATGCTTCAACCTTATCCTTATGAACAATGGCAATACCACAGCCACCGAAACCTGCACCTGTCATACGCGCTCCCAAGACTCCATCTTGTTCCCAAGCTGTATGCGCCAAGGTATCCAATTCCAGACCAGTTACTTCGTAATCATGCTCCAAGGAAACGTGGGAAGCATTGACCAGACGACCAAAGGTTGCCAAATCGCCCTCTTCCAAGGCTTTGCGAGCCTGCAAGGTCCGCTGATTTTCCAGGACAGCATGACGGGCCCGTTTGATACGATTTTCATCTTTGATAAGGTAGCTGTATTGGTCAAAGGTCCATTCATCCAATTCACCTAAGGTTTGAATGTTCAAGACCGTATTCAATTCTTCTACGGCTTTTTCACACTCTGCTCGGCGTTCATTGTACTTCGAATCCGCCAATTCACGGCGTTTGTTGGTATTCATAATCACAATAACATGGTCGCCCAAATCAAGGGGTACCAGGTCATATTCTAAGGTATTGGTATCGAGGTAGATGGCACGATTGTCTGCACCCATACCGATTGCAAACTGGTCCATGATTCCAGAATTAACCCCAATAAACTGATTTTCAGTCTGTTTACCAATTTTCACCAAGTCAAGACGGGTCAAGTCAAGACCGTATAATGTTTCCGCAATAATCCCAATCAAGAGTTCCAAGGAAGCAGACGATGACAAGCCAGAACCATTTGGAATATTGCCATAAACAAAGACTTCCATACCTGTATCGATGGTGTGACCTGCTTCCTGCAAAAATTTGAGTACACCCTTGGCGTAGTTGGTCCAGTGATCTGCCTTGTCAAAGACCAGATTGTTCAAGTCAACTTCAATAATTCCAACCTCTTCAAAGTTGGCAGAATAGAAACGCAGGAGCTGGTCATCACGCTTGCGGGCCGCTCCGTAGGTTCCCAAAGTAATGGCCGCAGGGAAGACATGGCCTCCATTGTAGTCCGTATGCTCACCGATTAAATTGATGCGTCCTGGCGAGAAAAATGTTGCGTCAGCCTCTTGACCAAAGATGCCCAAAAAGGCTTGTTTGAGTTGTTCTTTTTCCATAAGAACCTCCTGTTTTGGTAATCGTTTTCTTATATTGTACAATCAGTGGATTAAATTGTCAACTTTTTTACTAAAATTTTACTAATTTTATCTTTTGTGATATACTAAAATTAGACTAGATTATCAGGTCCTTCCCTTTCTCTTTCAGATTTTATGTTCGGTTTGGGAGGGTAAGCATGCTATCTGTAACGATTTCCGCTATTAAGACACAGGAGAATCCCATGGTCACTATCAAAGACATTGCTAAAAAAGCAGACCTATCGCCCGCTACTATTTCCAGGGTTTTAAATGGTGATACCAGCCTAGCAGTCAGCCAGGAGACCCGCGATCGCATTCTCAGCCTAGCCCAGGATTTAGGCTATACCAAGCATTTGAAAAAACAGGCCGCCCAAGCAAAAGCTACCCTTGGCATTATCCAATGGTACAGCGAAAGCGAAGAGTTGGACGATCTTTACTACTATTCTATCCGTATCAGTATTGAACAGCGGGCGATGGACTTGGGCTATCAGCTGGTTCGCTCCTTCAACGATTTAGACCATCCCCTGCTGGAAGGAGTTGACGCTATCATTGCTATCGGAAAATTTAGCCAGACCCAAATGGAGAACTTAGCTTCTTTCCACACCAAGCTGGTCTTTGTAGACAGCGATACCCTCAACGAAGGGTTTTCTTGCGTCACAACTGATTTCAACCGTTCGGTCATTCGGGTCATCGACCACTTCCTCAGCACTGGCATTTCAGATATTGGCCTAATTGCTGGAGAAGAAGAGACTGCCGACCGCGAAACACCCCTCATTGACCCGCGCTTTCGGACCTTTAAGCAGTACATGACCGACCTCAAACTCTACCAAGCCAAGTCTGTTTACATCGGTCCCTTTACGAGCCAATCAGGCTACGAGTTGATGAAGGCAGCCATTACTGACTTAAAAGACCAACTCCCCCATGCTTTTTTTGTCGCCAATGACACCCTGGCTGTCGGAGCCCTTCGGGCCCTGCAAGAAGCACAAATCCCTGTCCCAAATCGGGTTCAGCTTATTTCTTTCAATGATACTTCCATTACCAAGCAAGTCTATCCAAGCCTATCCAGTATCACCGTTTTCACAGAAGAAATGGGCAGTCAGGCGGTTGATTTAATTGACCAAATGCTCCAAAAACCAAGCAATTTTCACCCACGAATGATTAAACTGGGAACTGAACTAACCATTCGAGAAAGTAGTTTCTAGCATTTTCCCACCTAAAAATCGCGCAATCTTCACGACTGCGCGATTTTTGTTTATCCCAAAAGAATTTGTTCCAATTCCAGAGGTAGAATGTATTCTTCCCCTCTGTAGGCCCGCATATTGCCTCCTGAAATTTCATCAATCAAGGCAACCTTGCCATCAATCAAGCCAAATTCAAACTTGATGTCATAGAGATCCAGACCCTTTTTAGCCAATTCGTCCTTGACCACATCACCGATTTTCTTAGCCAAGTCAGCCAGCTCCTCATAGCTTTCTTCGGACATGATGCCCAGAAGAGCCAAAGCGTCCTTGGTGATGAGGGGATCGCCCTTAACATCATCCTTGAGAGTTACTTCCACATAGGTTGGAATTTCTGTGCCAGACTCGATATAATCCCCATAGCGGCGGATAAATGAACCTACTGCTCGGTAGCGAACGATAACTTCCGCCCCCTTACCAAAGACTGTCGCCTTTTTGACAACCGCCTCGTTCTTGTCCAAATCAGCGGAAACATAGTGGGTGTTGAGGCCAAGAGCATTCAGTTTTTCATAGAAAAATTGGGTCATAGCCAATGCTGCACGACCAGCTCCCTCAATTTGAAGACCAACCTGATTCTCACCTGGATCAAAAACTCCGTCCTTGCCCGTCACATCGTCTTTGAACTTGAGAAGAACCGTTTTGTCATCCAGTTCATAGACATCCTTGGTTTTTCCAGTATAGATTTTTT
>CAMBAD010000063.1 GCA_945864085.1 uncultured Streptococcus sp. | reverse complement strand
CTTCTATGTGGTTTTCAGAAGCCAGCAAGCTTGAAATGGCAGGCATTTCTTGGATACGTTTCTCGAAACGGGCAATTTCAGCCTCAGTTGCACCTGGAAGAACTTGGAGCAAGAATCCGCCAGCCACCTTGACCTTATCTTCCTCGTCTAATAACACGTTCAATCCCACCGCAGAAGGTGTCTGCTGGCTGTCTGTTAAGAAATAAGCAAAGTCTTCACCGATTTCACCAGAAATCAAGGGAGTCATGGAGTTGTAAGGATGACCTGTTCCGTAGTCTGTGATGACTAGGAATTGCCCGTTGCCCACAAGAGGCCCAACGATGACTTCACCAGTCGCTGTCCGTTTGTAGTCCAAGTCTGGATTTTGAATGTAGCCCTTGACCTGACCTTTGGTATTGGCAACGGAGATGATAGCCCCAACAGCACCGCTGGCCAAGATTTTCAGGGTGATCTTGGTGTCGCCTTTTTCATTGGCAGCCAAAATCTGATTGGCTATAAGGGTGCGACCCAGAGCAACGGTGGACGACGCCATGGTGTCGTGTTTTTCTTGGGCTGTTTTCACGGTTTCTGTGCTATCTAGCACAAAGGCACGGAAATGCCCGCTTTTTGATAGTGTCTTAATAATTTTATCCATAAGGATTATTATAGCACAAGTCGGGAAAATGGGGAAAGGGTATGACTGTAAGAAAAAACTGACTAGAGAGCTAGTCAGTTTAAAGTTCAGGGAACAACTTCCGCAAGATTTTCGGTGTAATGCTTTGCCCAGGTCCTGCGTAGGTGTAAGTGTGCAGGTACATGGCAGGGTTGAAGTTGAGTTCGATACAGGTGCAGTTGGGCTCGTCCTTGCTGGCTGGCTTGGTGCGGTCGGGGATAATCAGGTCCACCCCACAAGCCCAAGCTCCCATAGCAGTCGCCATATCAGCGGCCAGTTGCTTGTAGGACTGGTCCATTTGGTCGGTCATGTCAATGGAGTCGCCACCGGTTGAGATATTGGAATTGCCACGCAGAAAGGCTTGAACGCCCTCTGGTAAAACTGTATCGGGCGTGTAACCCTGTTGCTCCAACATAAGCAGTTCGATGTCGCCTAAATTGATGATTTCCAGCGGCGAACGGTGGTCACGGCCACGCAGGGGATCTTGGTTTTTTTGGTCCACTAATTCACGAATCGTTGATCGTCCGTCCCCCACGACATTGGCTGCGACGCGGAGCAGGACAGCCTCGCACTTGCCGTCCAGGACGAAGAAGCGGTACTCGGTCCCCGCCACGAATTCCTCCACGAGCACATGGCTGTCTTCCGAAAAGGCGATGTCAAGGGCTTTTTCATAGTCCGCAAGGCTAGCTGGCTCCTGGAAGATAGAGATGCCGAGGCCGAAGTTGGTGGATTTTGGTTTGACAACAATAGCAGAGCTGGCTACCTGTCCGTAATACCGCAGGGCATCTTCCTTGTTAGCAAATTCCGCTCCCGCAGGCACTGGAAAACCAGCCTGGTCCAAAATCTTCTTGGTTACGACCTTGTTGGCCATGGCGAGAGGAATGACGTAGTTGTCCTTGGAGGTCATGTTGCCATTTTTGATGTACTCGACATGGTCACCATGCCAGAGTTTGAGAAACTGGTCTTCCTCGTCTAAAATCTCCACATTCAAGCCCAGCTGAATGGCGTCAAAGAGAATCATCTGGGTGGAGAGTTCCATGTTTTCATAGCCTTTGAGGGCGTAAGGGGCTGTCCAAGCATAGTCATGGAAGGCACGGCCTTGCTGCTGACCAAATCTTTCCAAAGACCCGTCTTCAACCTGCTCTGCTATTTTTCCAGAGAGGGTCAAGCGAGGATCTTGAAGAGCAGCCTCCACTTGAGCAAAGAGCTGGCTGTAGTAGTCGTCCAGTCCGAAATGCTGGACGATAGCCGCCATGGCAGTCAGGATAGGGCGGGCGTCTGCCTCTGCTGGTAGGGGAGTGTGGGGGTGGCTGAGGGCGATGCGGTTGTTGAGGTCTGCCGCCTGAGCCAGCTCTTCATCAACTTGATTCATATCATCAAGCCAGAGCAGTGCCAGGGCAAAGAGGTGGGTGGTGTCCAGCGTTTCTTGGCTAATAGCCAGTGGCTCAAAGGGGTTGAGGTCGAAGTTGCGGAACTCCAGATAGGTGATGCCCTTGGTCAAAAAGTCTCGGCTGGTCTTGGCACCACGGAGGCGGACAGCGGAGTAAAATTCCTTTTCAGCGGATAGTTGACCGCTAGCCACGGCCTGCTCGATGTCGGTCACATATTGCTCCAGAGAAGAGAAGGAGATGTGGACATCGGGAGTATTGACATAGCCGTAGTTGGAATTACGAATGGACCGCACGCAACCAATCTCATCGGTCAAAAATCCCTTCTCAGTCAGGCTGCTAGCTCCGTAGAGGTAGGTCAAGAGCCAACGGTAGCGTAGGAAATTCTGAGCCAGTTTGAGATAGAGGGCATTCTTGAAGGTCAACAGGTCTGGATAGCCACTGACTGCAAAGAGTTGCTGGGTCAGGTCCTTGCCCAACTCGAAGTTGTAGTGAATACCTGACATAGACTGGAGCAATTTGCCGTAGCGTTCTGCCAAGCCGACACGGTACTGGTACTCGTAGTCGCTCTCCAGCTGGGCAATCTGAATCTCATCTTCTGAAATCACAGGTGGCATAGACAGGGGCCAAAGATACTCGCTCTTGTCCATGGACCGCACCGCCACATCGGTAATAGCTCCGAGGAAACGGCGGGCTTCCTTGGTCGAATGAGCCACAGGCGTAATCAGCTCCAGCTGTGGCTCGCTGTAGTCCGTCTGGATATAGGGGTGAAAACTGCGTGAACCCAATGTTTCTGGGTGTGGTGTCTGGGATACTCGATTATCTTGGTTAATGCGGAGGGATTCTCGTTCAATACCAAAGGTGGCTTGAAGAATAGGGCTGTTCGGTGATAATTGCTGTAACATACTACGTCCGTCCTACTTTCTATGCAGAGTCTTATTCCAATTTTATCTAGTTTGGGGAACAAATACAAATTTCTGCTACGTTTTTCCTTAAAAATTGAGTGGATAGAAAGGCGATTGGCAAGCAGACTTCGGGAATTTCTGATAAAGGCTTTTTTAAAAATGGATAAAACCCAAGAATGTTCGTCTTTTTCTTGTATAGAACAGTTAATTCTTTGAAAGTTCGTCATTTTTGAAATACAGGGAATTTCTTGAAAAAATGTTCGTTTTTTGTTAGAATAATGTGTACGCGAAACTTGCAGGTGAGATTCCTGCCAGAAGTAGAAGAAAGGCTGGACTGGTCAGCCAGTTCAGAGAAAAAGTGAATATGACATCAGTAGTTGTTGTAGGAACCCAGTGGGGCGACGAAGGTAAGGGTAAGATTACAGACTTTTTGTCTGCGAATGCTGAAGTAATCGCACGTTATCAAGGTGGAGATAATGCTGGACATACCATCGTTATTGACGGGACCAAGTACAAATTGCACTTGATTCCATCAGGAATCTTCTTCCCAGAGAAGATTTCGGTTATCGGAAATGGTGTGGTGGTCAATCCAAAATCTTTGGTCAAGGAAATCAACTATCTCCATGATTCAGGTGTGACGACGGATAATTTGCGGATTTCAGACCGTGCCCATGTGATCCTGCCTTACCATATCAAGCTAGACCAGTTGCAGGAAGAATCAAAAGGTGAAAACAAGATTGGTACAACCAACAAGGGTATCGGTCCTGCTTACATGGACAAGGCTGCCCGTGTGGGTATTCGTATTGCAGACCTCTTGGATAAGGAGATTTTCGCAGAACGCTTGCGCACCAACTTGGCTGAGAAGAACCGTCTGTTTGAAAAAATGTACGAGTCAACACCGATTGAATTTGACGAAATCTTTGAAGAATACTATGCCTACGGTCAGGAAATCAAGAAATATGTGACAGACACATCTGTTATCCTGAACGACGCCCTTGACCAAGGCAAACGTGTCTTGTTTGAAGGAGCGCAAGGGGTCATGTTGGATATTGACCAAGGGACATACCCATTTGTTACCTCCTCAAACCCAGTTGCGGGCGGTGTGACTATCGGTAGCGGTGTCGGCCCAAGCAAGATTGACAAGGTTGTGGGTGTATGTAAGGCCTACACTAGCCGTGTTGGTGACGGACCCTTCCCGACTGAACTGCACGATGAAATCGGTGACCGCATTCGTGAAATTGGCAAGGAATACGGTACGACAACAGGCCGTCCGCGCCGTGTGGGCTGGTTTGACTCGGTTGTCATGCGCCATAGCCGCCGTGTGTCAGGGATTACTAACCTCTCACTCAATTCCATCGACGTCTTGTCAGGCCTTGACACCTTGAAAATCTGCGTGGCTTATGACTTGGATGGTGAGCGGATTGACCATTACCCAGCAAGCTTGGAGCAGCTCAAGCGCTGTAAGCCAATCTATGAAGAATTACCAGGCTGGTCAGAGGACATCACAGGCGTCCGCAGCCTGGATGAATTGCCAGAAGCGGCTCGCAACTATGTTCGTCGGATTAGCGAATTGGTCGGTGTCCGTATCTCAACCTTCTCAGTAGGGCCAGGTCGTGAACAGACCAATATCCTTGAGAGTGTCTGGAGTGCCAAATAGTCCCACCTATCGCTCTCTTTGCCAGTAACCAGGGCAGGGAGTTTGGCCGTTGCCTCTTTCCAGACCGTGATAGGAAAGGGAAGCGAGGACTTCTTTGCTTTCCAGTTAAAATTTTGGTATAATCAAGCCTATCAAATAATGAAAGAGGTTTACAAATGCAAGGTTTATTGTTCCCCCTTCTTATGTTAGCCATGCTTGGCTTCATGATTTATTCTCAACGTAAGCAACAAAAGCAGCGCCAAGAGGCTCTCGGTCAAATTCAAAAAGGTGATGAGATTGTGACCATCGGCGGCATGTTTGGTATCGTTGACGATATTGATGACAAAAAAGTTGTTTTGGATGTGGATGGTGTCTACTTGACCTTTGAACGCCAAGCTATCCGCAACCGCGTTTCGGCTGCAACTGCGACTCCAGTTATTGCAGAAGAATCATCTGTAGTTGAAAGTGCTATCGAAGAATAGGTTAGGAAGACTGAGGGCAACCTCGGTCTTTCTGCCGTTCTACTGGCCTGCTTTTTGCTTAAATCAAGGGATATATGGTATAATAGACTGATTCTAATCAGAGGGAAATGCCATGTTTAAGTTTAATTTCAAGAAAAAAGAAAGCATTGAGACAGCTATTGAGGTTCCCCAGCACATTGCCATTATCATGGATGGAAATGGACGGTGGGCCAAGCAGAAAATGCAGCCACGTATTATGGGGCACAAGGCAGGGATGGATGCCCTGCAAAAAGTAACCAAGACAGCTTCAGACTTGGGCGTGAAGGTGCTGACAGTCTATGCTTTCTCGACAGAGAATTGGTCGCGGCCTGAAAAAGAAGTTCGGTTTATCATGAACCTCCCAGTGGAATTTTACGACAAATATGTTCCAGACCTGCATGCCAATAATGTAAAAATTCAGATGATTGGCGACCATACAAAGCTTCCAGAAGCTACCCTAGCTGCCCTATATAAGGCTGAGCAAAAAACAAAGAATAATACAGGTCTGATCCTCAACTTTGCTCTTAACTATGGCGGCCGAGATGAGGTGGCTAGGGCGGTGAAGGCCATAGCCCAAGATGTCTTGGAAGCTAAATTTAATCCTGGGGATATTGACGAGGCTCTTATTTCAGACTATCTCTATACAGGCAGTCTACCGAATGACCTCCGCGATCCAGACCTTGTTATTCGGACCAGCGGTGAACTGCGGCTCAGCAATTTTTTGCCCTGGCAGACAGCCTATAGCGAACTCTATTTTACCGACATTGCCTGGCCTGATTTTGATGGAGAAGCCTTGAAGGTAGCTATTAAAGAATACAATCGACGCCATCGCAGATTCGGTGGGGTATAAGGAGATATTATGACCAAGGATTTACAAAAACGAGTGGTATTTGGCGGAATTGCGCTTGCGATTTTCCTTCCTTTTCTACTAAGTGGCGGTCTGGTTTTCCAGTTATTTGTAGGCCTGTTGGCCATTATTGGGACCGCAGAACTCATTAAAATGCACCGTTTGGCCCCTAGTTCGATTGAGGGAATCTTGGCGATGTTGGCCAGCCTGGTGCTGACCCTGCCTTTGGAAAATTATCTGACATTCTTGCCGACAGACGGAAACTATACAGCCTATACGATTGTCGTACTGCTATTATTGGGGACCACGGTTTTTAATCTCAGTAAGTACAACTACTCAGATGTTGTTTTTCCGATTGCTTCCAGTTTTTATGTAGGGATTGGTTTTCACCACCTCATCTTGGCCCGAATGGACAGTCTGAGCAAGGTCCTATTTGCCATCGGTATTGTCTGGGCGACAGATATTGGGGCCTATCTAGTCGGCATGCGATTTGGAAGACGCAAATTGCTTCCTAAGGTCTCTCCCAATAAGACAGTCGAAGGTTTCTTGGGAGGGATTGTTTCGGCGGTAGTTGTTGCCGTCATCTTCATGCTCTTTAATAAATCACTTTATGCAGGCTATCCGTTTTGGGGAATGCTCCTGCTGGTCGTTATCTTCTCTATCTTTGTTCAGTTTGGTGATTTGGTAGAAAGTGCCATAAAACGCCATTTTGGGGTGAAAGACTCGGGCAGATTGATACCAGGACACGGAGGGATCTTGGATCGTTTTGATGGAATGATTTTTGTCTTTCCAATCATGCATTTCTTCGGTCTATTTTAAGGAGGTCCTATGAAGGGAATTTTAACATTTATCTTCATTTTTGGGGTCATCGTAGTGGTGCATGAATTTGGGCATTTCTACTTTGCGAAAAAGGCAGGCATTCTGGTTAGAGAATTTGCTGTCGGGATGGGACCAAAAATCTTTTCGCATATCGGCAAAGATGGCACTGCCTATACTATCCGTATCTTGCCTCTAGGTGGCTACGTTCGCATGGCTGGCTGGGGCGAGGACAAGACCGAGATTAAAACAGGAACACCTGTGGCTCTCAGTCTGAATGCAGACGGTCAGGTCGTTCGTATCAATCTGTCCAATAAACAGGTGGATAGCAACAGCCTCCCCATGAATGTAACCGCCTTTGATTTTGAAGAAAAGCTGGAAATTACAGGGCTGGTACTGGATGAAAGCAAGACCTACAAGGTTGACCATGACGCCACCATTATTGAGGAGGATGGGACGGAGGTGCGCATTGCTCCCCTGGATGTCCAATACCAAAATGCTACGGTCTGGGGCAGGCTGATGACCAATTTCGCTGGTCCGATGAATAATTTTATTTTGGGGATTCTGGCCTTTATTCTGCTGCTGTTCATGCAGGGCGGTGTCCCTGATATGTCCACCAATACGGTCGCGGTGACAGACGGTGGCGCCCTCCAGTCAGCTGGTTTGGTGACGGGCGATAAGATTTTATCGGTCAATGGTGAAGAAACGGAGTCCTACGAGGAAATTTCGACTATTATTGCAACTGCTGCCAAAGATGCCAGCACGGCCCCTAGTTTTGACCTAGTGGTGGAACATGAGGGGGTGGAGAAATCCCTGACGGTCACAGCTCAAAAGGTGGAGAACAGCTATCGAGTAGGTATTTCTCCGATTTTGAAGACTGGCTTTGTTGACATCATTCTTGGCGGTATTCAGGAAGCGGCTAGTACAGCCCTCTTGATAGTGACAGCCCTGAAAAATTTGATTGCCAACTTCGATGTTCAACAACTAGGAGGTCCTGTAGCCATTTATAATGTCAGTTCGCAGGCTGCAGAGAATGGCTGGTCTTCCATTATCAGCTTGATGGCCATGCTTTCAATTAACATTGGTATTTTCAACCTCATTCCTATCCCAGCCTTGGATGGTGGCAAGATTGTGATGAATATCCTTGAAGCCATCCGTAGAAAGCCGCTCAAGCCTGAAATCGAATCCTATATCACCCTAGCAGGTGTCGCCCTCATGGTGCTGCTCATGCTAGTCGTTACATGGAATGATATTATGCGCGTCTTTTTCTAAAGGCAAGAATACAGGAAAACACGGGCTGAAACCTGTGTATTCCTGACCAACCAATTATGAAAGGAATTAAGGAGGTTCGTAATTGAACTCGGTCTAAAAACTCGGAAAATAGATTGAGAACTATGCCTCTGGATTTCCTGATGATGAAACTAAGAAAGGAACTGAATGCGTGCTAAAAACTTTACGAAAAAGATAAACCTGCCTAGTGCTAAAGGCACTGCGTTAGGTTTCCTATTTTCGTTTCGTTTTCTTAACGCACTTATATCTTAATATGAAACAGTCTAAAATGATTATCCCGACTTTGCGGGAGATGCCTTCGGATGCGTCGGTAATCAGCCACGCTTTGATGTTGCGGGCGGGTTATGTTCGTCAGATTTCTGCTGGTATTTACAGCTACTTGCCACTGGCTAACCGTGTGATTGAAAAAGCCAAGAATATCATGCGGGAGGAGTTTGACAAGATTGATGCTATTGAATTTTTGGCACCAGCTCTCTTGTCGGCGGACATCTGGCGTGAGTCTGGCCGTTATGAAACTTACGGTGACGACCTCTACAAGCTCAAAAACCGCGAGGGTTCTGACTTTATCTTGGGTCCGACCCACGAAGAAACAGTGACCCTTTTGGCCCGTGATGCGGTCCAGTCCTACAAGCAGCTGCCACTCAACATTTACCAAATCCAGCCAAAATACCGCGATGAGAAACGCCCTCGCAACGGCCTCCTCCGCGGCCGCGAGTTTATCATGAAGGACGGTTACAGCTTCCACGCCAGCTACGAGAGCTTGGACCAGACCTACGATGATTACAAGCGTGCCTACGAGGCGATTTTCACCCGTGCAGGACTTGAGTTCAAGGCCATTATCGGCGACGGCGGTGCCATGGGCGGTAAGGACAGCCAGGAATTTATGGCCATTACCCCAGACCGCACCGACCTCAATCGTTGGGTTGTCTTGGACAAGTCGGTTGCTTCTTTTGAGGAAATACCAGAGGATGTTCTTGAAGCGATCAAGGCAGAACTCTTGTCTTGGTCTGTGTCTGGTGAGGACACCATTGCCTACTCCAGTGAGTCAGGCTACGCAGCCAACCTAGAAATGGCAACTAGCGAATACAAACCACGCACAGCTGTTCTTGCAGAAGACGCATTGACCAAGGTAGCAACACCAGATGCCAAAACTATTGACGAAGTCGCAGTCTTCTTGAATGTCGCTGAAGAGCAAACCATTAAAACCATGCTCTTTATGGCAGATGGTGAGCCAGTTGTTGCCCTCCTTGTTGGCAATGACCAAGTCAACGATGTCAAGCTGAAAAACCACCTTGGAGCAGATTTCTTTGACGCAGCCAGCCCAGCGGAAGCAGAGAAAGTCTTCGGTGCAGGCTTTGGCTCACTTGGCCCAGTTGGCTTGTCAGAAAATATCAAGATTATTGCGGACCGCAAGGTGCAGGATGTGAAGAATGCTGTCGTCGGTGCCAACGAGGACGGTTTCCACTACACAGGTGCCAATGCAGGACGTGATTTCCAAGTGACTGAGTATG
>CAMBAD010000062.1 GCA_945864085.1 uncultured Streptococcus sp. | reverse complement strand
CTAGCTTCAGCTGACAAAATGCATAAAGGGTACAGATAACCCAATAAATAAGGGCAACACAGATATAAACTGTCATGTAGTCCGACTTGGTTCCGCCAACGATTTTTGCCTTGTTAAACATCTCTGGTACGGTAATCATAGCAGTTAAGGAGGTGCTTTTAATCATATCCAGAAAGACATTGCTTAGAGGAGGAAGGGCGATACGGAAGGCCTGCGGAATGATGATTTTACGGTAAATCACATTGGTTTTAAGCCCCAACGACCGAGCCGCCTCCCATTGCCCCTTATCAATGGCTAAAAGAGAAGCACGGATAATCTCCGAAATATAGGCGCTTGACATGGCGGTAAAGGCAATGATGGTTGCCGATATGGCATCTAGCTGTAACCCCATAAATGGAAGACCAAAATAAATAAAGAAAAGCAAGACCATGAGCGGAATCCCCCGCATGAGGGAGATATGTACCATAGCCAACCAACGCAGCAAGCGGAGGCGAGACATTCTCATAAGAGCTACAAAAAAACCACAAAAAGTCCCCAATGCAAAGCCAATCAAGGATAGGGATAGGGTAAGGGGCAAGCCCTCTAGGATAATAGGAATCGCTTCGATAGCATTTTCTAAGTTAAAAACTGCCTGCCAGTTGATTTCCATAACATTCCTTTCTGACAAAAGAGGGTAAGATTGGGAAGCAATAACATTTTTCCCAGCTGGGGGCTTTTATATCTGGAATACGACAAAGCGAGGAGCCTGGACTGTTTGCCTGGCTCCTCAGCCCTTGTCTTATAAACAATAAACTGTAGTTTTAGGAAAATAGAGAAGACCTGCCAACTCATCAAAGGGGCATGGATAAACGCAATCGGTAGAAAATGAGTTGGCTAACCAGCCTTTGTTTCTAGTTGTTGATCTACGAATCTGTATTTTCAGTGAGGATTAGTTGCTCACATCAGAAGTATCGATAACTGGAAGTTGGTCTGCACCTTCAAGCGGAACAGTCAAGTCCTGTCCTGCATAGTATTTTTCAGAAATAGCTTTCAAGGTGCCATCTTCTTGCATTGATTTAATAGCTTCATCCAGTTTTTCCTTCAAGCTGTCGTCTGCTTTGCTCATCACGATACCTTGCTCAGTTGGGTTGTATTTTGCCTCTCCCATTTTGACCTTAATATCTGGGAAGTTAGCCTTGACCCATTTGACGGCCATGACTTGTGTGAAGTAGTCATTTGGGATAAAGTCCGTGCGTCCTGTTGACACATCACGCAGATAAACATCGTTTGTCACGTTATCATAGATAACTGGCTCTGCTCCTAATTTCTCAGCAATTTTCATGTACTGAGTACCTGCACCACCACCGGCTTTCTTTCCAGTCCAGTCGCTAAGATCTGCTTTTTCAAGTCCAGATGAACCATCTTCTCGTACAATATAGCCACCGACAGAATACTTGTACGGGATAGAGAAATTGTATTTTTCCAAACGTTCTGGTGTAGTGTCAAAGTTGTTCACTGCAATATCTACTTTGCCACTGTCCACAGATGTGAAGGCTTCTGCCACGCCGATTTCTTGGTATTCAATTTCGATATTCAAACGCTTACCGATTTCGTTCAGCATGTCAATTTCGTAGCCAACCAATTCCTCTTTGTCGTTATAGTAGGAAGTTGGGAAAAGGGTTCCTGGTGTCGCAACCTTCAAGACTCCTGCTTCTTGAATTTTTTCCCATTGCGTTTGTTCGGTAGATGAACTTGTTGTTTGAGAAGTGTCATTTGAACAAGCTGCTAGAGTCAATGAAGACACAAGAAGGGCTGAGGTCACTATTTTTTTTAACATTACAATCTCCTTTTGTGGTCGAACTTAGATTCGGCCTTGTTTTTTCTCTGTGTTATCCCACCAACTTTTATAGGGTAACATTTTAAAAAATGATTGGCAAATAATTGAACCGAAAAATGGAGATTCTTACCCGACAAAAGCTGAAGCTTCTTCCAGTTCTTCTGCTAACCGAAGCAGTAGGTCTTCGCGTCCCTTCGCTGCTGTAAATTGAAGTCCGATTGGGAGGCCGTCTGCCCGGGCATAGGTTGGCAGGCTAATAGAGGCTTGTCCTGTGATATTGGCTTGCTGCGTAAAGGGGGTCCAGGCTAGGCTGGCCGCAAACATGTCCCAAATCAGGTCTTGTTGGGCTTCCATGGATAATTCCTGTATGTGCTTGAGGCGGTGTACGACATCTTCAGGTAAGGCAAATTGTCCATGAAGAGGAGCTACATCAGCCACTGTCGGTGTGAGGAGGAGGTCATAGGTTTGGTGAAATGCAGCCATCTGGGCGCTATAGTTGTCCCAATTTTGTAAGAGTTTGGAATAGAGTTTGGCTGGTATGGTCTGGCCGCTTTGGTAAAGGGCCCAGGTCATCATTTCCATGTCATCGCTGGTCAGCCTTCGACCGAGCCCTTGCTCCATCTCTTCAAACATTTGAGCAGTCTCAACGCTGTTCATGAGATAATAGGACTTCATGACTTGGATGCCGTCCAAGGGGTAGTTGGGCAGTTCTTCGACCTGATGTCCCAGCAGTTCTAAAAGGGGGAGAATCTTACTTACAGCTGCCTGGGCTTCTGGAGATACTGGGCTACCGATAGGGGATTGGTAGCTATAGGCTATCTTCAAGGGTCGGCTAGGTCTTGTAAACAGGGCCTCGGCGGGTAATGTCGCCAAGGGAAAAGGGGCCTCTACTTGATAGGTTTGGAGGTGGTAAAGCAGGTGTTTGGTATCTCGAACCGACTTTGTCAGGGCAAAATGACTAGAGGCTCCCTGCCAGCCGCGATAGGAGGCGGGGCCAACAGGAAGTCTTCCCCTGCTGGGCTTCAAGCCAATCAGGCCATTGAATGAAGCAGGTATGCGAATGGATCCGCCTCCATCAGAGGCCATGGCAAGCGGGACCATACCCGAGGCTACCGCAGCAGCACTGCCTCCACTTGAGCCGCCTGCATTGCGCCCAAGATCCGCGGGCAGATTGACGGGGCCATGTAAACTAGAATCGGAAATATTTTTAAAACCAAATTCTGGTGTATTGGTTCGTCCGAGAGTGATAAAGCCGAGTTCTTTGAGGCGTGCTACTAGGTAGTCCGTTTCCTTTGCCCTGTATCCCTGCAACAAGCGCGCTCCTGCTGTTGATGGCTGACCCGCCTCATTTTGTCCAAGATCCTTGAGCAGGATTGGCACGCCAGAAAAGGGTTTGTTGGCACAAATTGGTTGTTCAGCCTGTGCCAAAGCCTGGTCGTATTGCTTGCTGACGACCGCGTTGAGTTGGGGATTGAGGCGTTCAATCTTGTCAATAGCTGCTAGGACTAATTCTTTGGCCGATACTTGTTTTTGTCGAACTGCCTCTGCCATAGCTGTCGCGTCATTCCACATAGTCTACTCCTTGCATTTTTTTCTAGCTTATCACGAATCCAAAAAATCAGCAAGCTAGGCTTACTGATTTTAGATATTCTTCAAATAAAATGAGCCGACTTATAGTTCATCAAAGGCATCCTTTACCTTATCAAAGAATCCTTTTTTATGCGGTTGAACATGGATATTTCCTGCAGCCGCAAAATCTTTCAAGGCTGCTTTCTGACGGTCATTGAGGTTGGTTGGGGTAACAACGTTGACTGTAACATATTGGTCACCCATTGCTCCGCCGCGTAAGCTTGGCGCGCCTTTTCCTTTGAGTCGGAATATCTTGCCTGTCTGTGTTCCTTCTGGAATAACCATATCCACATCTCCGTGAACAGTAGGGACATGAACCTTGTCACCTAGGGCGGCTTGGACAAAATTGAGGTCTAATCTGTAGTGGATGGTCGTTCCTTCTCGTTCAAATTTATCAGAAGCCTGTACTTGAATAATCACATAGAGATCTCCGTATGGACCACCATTGAAACCTGCTTCCCCTTGACCTGCAAGGCGGATTTTTTGTCCAGTCTCTACACCAGCTGGCACTTTAACCGTCACTGTATGGGCTTGCTTTTCATGACCTGTTCCGTGGCAGGTTTGACAAGGATCCTTAATTTGTTTGCCTCGACCATGACAGACATCACAGGTCATCTGACGACGCATGGTTCCCAGTGGTGTTTGGGTGTCCACATTGATGATTCCTGATCCATGGCAGCGTCCACAGGTGACAGGGCTGGTTCCAGGTTTTGCACCAGAACCTGTACAAGTTCGACAGGTTGCCTCACGATTGTAGGACACTTCTTTTTCTATACCAAAAATAGCTTCTTCAAATGTGAGGTTGACACGATATTGTAAGTCATCACCTTGACGCGGAGCGTTTGGATTACGGCTAGCACCGCCACCAAAGAAACTAGAGAAGATGTCCTCAAAGCCACCAAAACCAGCTCCGTCAAAACCACCAAAACCACCAGCTCCGCCACCGAAGCCACCGTTAGCTCCAGCTGGACCGTATTGATCATAGGCAGAACGTTTTTGTGGATCGCTCAGAGTTTCATAGGCCTCTTGAACTTCCTTGTACTTATCTTCCGCACCCGGTTCCTTGTTGATGTCTGGATGGTATTTTTTTGAAAGCTTACGATAAGCTTTTTTTATCTCGTCTTGCGAAGCGCTCTTAGAAACGCCCAGACGATCGTAATATTCTGTATTGTTCATAGTTTATGATACAAAAGGCGTTAAGAAAACCGTATGAAAATAGGAAACTGACGCAGTGTGCCTAACACACAAGGAAGTTTATCTTTTTCACTAGGTTTTTAGCCTGTGTTCGAATAGCCGAACTTGTATTCCTTTCTTTGAAATATTGAAAGTAGCCCGTGTTCGATTACGAACACTTTCCTTTCTGTAAGAGTTAGGTGGGTATTTACCCAAAAACAGAGGCTGGGTTGCAACCTCTGTGATTGGAAATTTTATTGACGAATGATTTCTATTCTCGGGAAGATGAGAACTGAGTTCGAGCCAAGAACCTTAACCGTTCGCTTCTGGTTTTCAAGCTCACGGGCTAAAATAGTCTCCCAAATCATTTACGACGTGAGAAAACAAAGTCGATAATACTTTGTTTTCGATCTAGTAAGACACCTAGGTTAGCCGCAATAGCGGTAACAGTTAACTGATGAGCTACTTTTAGTAGCCATCAGTTTTGGTGTCCTCGCTTCCGAATTTCCATTCTCGAGAAGATGAGAATTGAGTTCGAGCTAAGAACTTCGGAAAAAAGATAACTTTCCTTGAATGCAAGCATTCAGCGTCAAGTTCCTATTTTTCTGTCGTTCTTTTAACGCTCTCACATCTTGACTTACTTTTCAGTAAACTCGCCGTCTACCACATCATCGCCTGCGTTGTTAGCTGTTTGAGCACCTTCTTGGCCTGCGGCTGCTTGTTGTGCTGCTGCGGCTTGCTCGTAGAGTTTCACTGCAAGGGCTTGGGCTTTTTCGTTGAGGTTTTCAAGTTTAGCCTTCATGTCGTCCAAGTTGTTAGCTTCTTGGGCTGCTTTCAACTCATCAAGAGCTGCTTGAGCTTGGTCACGCTCTGCGTCAAAGCCTTTGCCTTCTGTTTCTTTAAGAGTTTTCTCAGTCGCAAAGATTGCTTGGTCAACATCGTTACGAAGGTCAACTTCTTCCTTACGTTTCTTATCTGCTTCAGCGTTTGCTTCTGCATCTTTCATCATGCGGTCGATTTCTTCATCTGTCAAACCTGAGTTAGACTGGATAACGATTGTTTGCTCTTTTTGCGTACCAAGGTCTTTGGCTTTTACAGAAACGATACCGTTCTTGTCGATGTCAAATGTTACTTCGATTTGTGGAATACCACGAGGTGCTGCAGGGATGTCTGTCAATTGGAAACGACCAAGAGTCTTGTTGTCTGCTGCCATTGGACGCTCACCTTGAAGCACGTGGATGTCAACAGCTGGCTGGTTATCTGCCGCAGTTGAGAAGACTTGTGATTTAGAAGTTGGGATAGTTGTGTTGCGGTCAATGAGTTTTGTAAATACACCACCCATTGTTTCGATACCAAGTGACAATGGTGTTACGTCGAGGAGGACAACGTCTTTGACATCACCAGTGATAACACCACCTTGGATCGCTGCACCCATGGCAACCACTTCGTCAGGGTTTACAGATTTGTTTGGCTCTTTGCCTGTTTCAGCCTTAACTGCTTCTACAACGGCTGGGATACGAGTTGAACCACCAACCAGGATGACTTCGTCAATTTCTGACAAGCTAAGTCCTGCATCTGAAAGGGCTTGACGAACAGGTACTTTTGTACGTTCTACAAGGTCGTAAGTCAATTCGTCGAATTTCGCACGTGTCAATGTCATTTCCAAGTGAAGCGGACCTGCTGCACCTGCAGTGATGAACGGCAAACTGATTTGAGTTGAAGTCACACCTGAAAGGTCTTTCTTAGCTTTTTCAGCCGCATCTTTCAAACGTTGAAGAGCCATTTTGTCAGCTGACAAGTCGATGCCGTTTTCTTTCTTGAATTCTGCTACCATGTGGTCGATAATCTTTTGGTCAAAGTCGTCACCACCGAGCTTGTTGTCACCTGCTGTTGCAAGTACATCAAAGACACCGTCACCGAGCTCAAGGATAGATACGTCGAAAGTACCACCACCAAGGTCGAATACCAAGATTTTCTCGTCTTTGTCAGTCTTGTCCAAACCGTAAGCAAGGGCTGCTGCAGTTGGCTCGTTGACGATACGTTCTACTTCCAAACCAGCGATTTTACCAGCGTCTTTAGTCGCTTGGCGTTGAGCGTCGTTGAAGTAAGCTGGAACTGTGATAACTGCTTTGGTTACTTTTTCACCAAGATAATCTTCCGCATAACCTTTCAAGTATTGAAGGATCATTGCTGAGATTTCTTGTGGTGTATATTCTTTACCGTTTGCTGAAACTTTTTCAGAAGTTCCCATTTTTGATTTGATAGAGATGATGGTGTCTGGGTTGGTTACCGCTTGGCGTTTTGCCGCGTCACCAACGATGATTTCACCATTTTTGAAAGAAACAACAGATGGAGTTGTGCGGTTACCTTCTGGGTTTGCGATAATTTTTGATTCAGTTCCTTCAAGAACTGCAACTGCTGAGTTTGTTGTACCTAAGTCAATACCGATAATTTTAGACATTGTTTTTACCTCTTTTTATTTACTTTCATTTTTGTCTAGTTTAACGACATTTCGGTCAAGTTTTTTTGAAAATGGCAGAGCTGCTTTGCTAATCTTAGTTGTAAACCACCACCATAGCCGGTCTCAGCAAGCGCTCATGCAAGGTGTAGCCTTTTTGGAAAACCTGTGCAATGCTGTCTGCTGGGTGTTCATCATCTGCTGGAACCGTTTGGACAGCCATGTGGCGATTTGGATCAAAGATGTCTGTTGCGACTTCTTCCACCCCTTCTTCTTTGAGGGCTTGAATCAAGCTTTCCTGTACCATTTCCAAGCCTTTTTTGACATCTTCTGTCAAGCCTTCGACTTGAAGGGCACGCTCCAAGTTATCCAAGCTCGGCAAGATTTTCTTGGCCAAGTCTTGCGAACGGTAACGCTGAATGGTCTGGCGTTCCTCGTTGGCTCGGCGTTGGATATTTTGCATTTCAGCGTGGGCACGAAGGTACTTGTTTTCAAATTCCTCTGCTCGCTCCTTTGCCAAATCCAGTTCTGATTTTTCAGGAGTTTCAACAACTTCTTCTGTTGCCTCAACCTCTTCTACGATTTCTTCATTTTTGATTTCTTCTGACAAGTTGTTCACCTCTTCATTTTCTATTATTACTTTGACAACTAATAAATTGAGTTCGGGCTAGAAACTCAGAAAAAAGATAGATTTCCTTGTGTCTGATGACACCGCGTCAATCTCCTATTTTTCAATCGTTTCCTTCACGCCCTCACATCTTAATTGACTTCGTAATGATTACTGCTCAGATAACGATAGTAATCGGTTAATTTCATAAATAAGACGCGGCTGATGATGTTGATCAAACTCATCTGCCTACGGTAGTCCATATCAACAGGCCCAAGCAAACTCATCTGGGCCATGCCCCGATAGGGGATTGGAAAGCGATGATGGATGACCGTTACATCTGCAAGAGCCGGATCGCTGTGTTCTGCCACTGCGATACTGGTCTGCTGGTCTTGTCCCAAACCTGCCCGTAGCTCTGTTGCCAAAACTTGCGGACTATCCAAGAGCTGATAGGTGGCGAGATTGCCATAAGTAAGCGAGGCGACTTTTCCGCTGATAAAGACCAATTCTCGGAAGAGATTGGAAAAAATGTAATCCATCAAATCCAAGACATTATCTGTTGTGGTAAAGTAGCGCTGCACCACCTGAGGAATCTCTGTCCGCAGCTTGTAGTGGATAGACAAGACTGTCTGTCCAACGAAGCGTTCATCAACCAGACGCTTAAGCACTTCCAAATCCTTAATCAAAAAGTTCTTTGGAATCGCAAACTGAACCGTGACAGGCTTGGATTGATCCAAAGTCAAAACTGCTAGGGCATCGTGATTGCTCAAACGCACGACATCAAAGGATGTTAACTGTTGATTAGTCGGCTCCACATCTAAGATAACCGAAGTATAGCCTGTCAAATCTGCCAAGACTGCACTTGCACGTTCCAAAATATCCTCTAGTTTGAAGGCTTCAAAGTCAAAGGCTTTGACTACCTGATAAACATCTTCTTCATTGATGTGTTCCAAGTTGAGCGAGTGATTGACAAAGTACTGAAAACCAGCCCGACTAGGCATCCGCCCACTTGATGTATGGGCTTTTTCTAGCAAGCCCAGTTGTTCCAGCTTGGCCATATCATTGCGAATGGTGGCAGAACTAGAAGCAATCATCTCCTGCAAGGCCTTAGAACCAACTGGCTCATGATGGCGCGTAAACAATTCAACAATCAGGTTCAAAATATCATTTTGACGTTGGGTAATCATCTTCGCTCCTTTCATGAACACTCTGATTTTTCGTTTTAGCACTCTCGTATACCGAGTGCTAAACTTTATACTCCCATTATACGCTGATAAAATGGATTGTCAAGAGAAAAAGACAAAAAATTAGCACTCTTTTGCTTAGAGTGCTAAAAATCGGTCTGAGAACCTAGTTTCCAGTCTTCATCATACGATAAAAACGCAGGCCAAGTATGATCAAGAGGGGCAAGTAGATAAGGGAAATAACTACAGCCGAGATTGGACTATGGATGAGAAAGGTCGGCAAAGTCAAACAATACATAGCCAAACTCAGGAGATAACGCCTTTTGAAAATGCGTCCTACCATAGCCTTCTTAGTCTTTAAATCACTGTATAATTCTGTATCTCCTACTCCAGCTTTTCGAAAGATACCGAAGTGATTGCAATCTGTGACATGTTCCCAACCATAGTCACGATACATCTGTTCATAAACCGATTGCTCTTCCTTCTTTTCTGGCCGAAAATCCAGTTGATAGACCACATTTTCTGGTGGGCACGCTTCAAATACATACCACATCCCCATTCGGATTGCGACCAATTTCCACCCCGCATTGTGCATGCCTGTGAGATAAGCCGCTTCCTGTTCAAAATCTGTGATAAAAAATACTTTACATTCTGTCTTACTTTCCATAGCTTTCCCCCTTGCTGTTTCGATACAGACGTTCTATTCGACTCAATTCTATGGCTAAAATGTCTCGACCAGTTTCTGTTATCTGATAGAATTTCCGCTTGTCTTCTTCTCTGACAAAGGCAATCAAGCCGTCCTTTTCCATCTTGGACAAGGTTCCGTACATGGTTCCAGGACTGATAACAACTTGACCAGCAGTCATCTCCTTTGTCCTTTGTGTAATCTCATACCCATGCCGCTCTTCCTGCAAATGAAAAAGGATATAGAAGGCAGTTTCTGTCAT
>CAMBAD010000061.1 GCA_945864085.1 uncultured Streptococcus sp. | reverse complement strand
TCCAAGTTGGTCGCATCTTCTGCACGGAAACCATAACGGATACCGTCAAAACGTTGCAGGTTGGAAGAAGCCTCTGACGAAGCGATGATGTAGTAAACCGCAACCCCATACTTAGAATGCGGCAGGCTGACTTCCTCGATAATGGCACCCAAGCTTTCCAAGTGCTTAGCAGCCTTGAGAATGGTTTCCTTGACCTGCGGATCAATTCCTTCACCCATGTATTCTTTTGGAAGAGCAATCTTCATGCCCTTAATGTCTTGACCAATCTTGCTGGTAAAATCTGCGATTTCATTGACAGTTGATGTCGAGTCCTTCACATCATGACCAGAGATGACATTAAGCAACTGGGCATTTTCCTTAACCGTCTGCGAGAATGGACCAATCTGGTCAAAAGATGAGCCAAAGGCAATCAGACCAAAACGTGACACCGTTCCATAGGTCGGCTTCATTCCCACAATACCGCTGAAGGCCGCAGGCTGGCGAATGGAACCACCTGTGTCAGAACCAAGTGACAAACGGACCTGACCAGCAGCAACAGCCGAAGCTGAGCCTCCAGAAGATCCGCCAGGAACTTTGGTCTGGTCCCAGGCATTTTTGGTTGGTTTAAAGGCGGAATTTTCATTGGAACCACCCATAGCAAACTCATCCATGTTGGTCTTACCGATGACAATCATATCCTTGGCATAGGCTTGGGCAACAGAAGTCGCATCGAAAATCGGCTCATAATTGTAAAGCATTTTCGACGCTGCTGTGGTCAAGATCCCCTTGGTCGAGATATTATCCTTGACCGCCAAAGGAATACCCGCCATGACATTGTCCACATCAATTCCCTTTTCATCAAGGGCAGCTGCTTGCGCCAAAGCCTTGTCTTCGGTAATGGTCAAGAAAGCGTCCACCGCCCCCTCACGACTCTTAATATCCTCCAAGGTCGCCTTGGTCAACTCAAGCACAGAAATCTCCTTCTTGACAAGGAGGTCGTGCAATTCATCAACAGTCTTATTGTTAAAGGTCATCATGCATCTCCTCCCCCGTCTAGAATAGCTGGCACCTTGATAAAGTTATCTTGGGCCTCTGGCACATTTTTAAAGAGCGCCTCGCGACCCTCACCCTTTTGAGCAATATCTGCCCGCAACACATTCTTACGGTCGGCCATAGTGGTTGTCACCGCAACACCTGTCGTATCTACCTCATTGAGCAGTTCGACCATATCGACAATCTTACTCAAAGTTGTCGCAAATTCCGCTGTTTCCTGGTCCGAAAATTCCAGCTTGGACAGCTTGGCAACATGACGGACTTCAGCTTCAGAAATCTTCATTCTTACTTTCCTCCTAATGGAAATCTATCGTTTCATTATACCACATTTCTAACCTCGCACAAAGGTAGAAATCACCTAAGATGGAAGCTTTTCCAGCAAAAAACCAGTCTGACGACTGGTCCTAAACCCTAATCTACAACCGTCGCACCAAGCACATGACGCAAATGATTGAGAGCAAACTGATGACTCTCCTCCGTCAATGCGGCAATGGCTGAGGCAACGACCTCAATCCGATAGCCCTTATTATAGGCGTCAATGGCAGTATGCAGGACACAAATATCAGATAGGACACCCGTCAAGACAAGCGTATCTACACCACGCTCTCTCAAACGCACATCCAAATCCGTCCCAGAAAAGGCCGAATAATGCCGCTTGTCCATCCAACGCACGCGCGCATGGCCCTCATACTCCTGATAAAAATCCGCCAACGGACCGTATAAATCACGCCCTTGCGTCCCAATAATATTATGAGGCGGAAACAGCTTGGTTTCTGGATGGAAGGCATCCCCCTCCTCATGGCCATCAATAGCAAAGAAGATATAATCTCCATTATCAAAAGCTTCTTTAGTCACTTGGGCAATACGCTCGGAAATAGCCTGAGCAGGAGCCCCAGCTGTTAATTTCCCATCATCTGCCACAAAATCTACCGTATAATCAATCGAAATCAGTGCTCTTGTCATCTTAATAATCACGCTTCTTAATTTCATCAAAAATAGCTGGGATAAGAACCTTCAAATAGGTTCCTTTCATACCAAGCGAACGACTTTCAATAATCCCCGCACTTTCCAACTTACGCAGGGCATTGACAATGACCGAACGAGTAATACCGATACGGTCCGCAATCACAGACGCAGTCAACTGCCCCTCATTGCCATTCAACTCACCCAGAATAGCCGCCACCGCCTTCATTTCAGAATAAGAAAGCGTATTCACCGCCATATTGACCGCAGCGCGACGACGAATATTCTTCTCATCTTCTTCCCGTTGGAAATTAAGCAACTGGATACCAACTACTGTTGCCGCAATCTCAACCAAAATCAAATCATCATCATGAAACTGCTCATCATTTCGCCAAATAATGAGGGAACCAAAACGAATCCCCGTCACATGGATAGGCGCAATCGTTGTCAAACCATTAGGATAAGCTGCCCGTGACTCCACAGGAATAGCTGTCAACTCACTCTCCGCAGGCAAGTTAACCTGAGTATCGTAGACCTGCGCAACTGCCTTTACATACTCCTCTGGATATTGTTTGTTAATGTAGAACTCTTCAACCCTGTCATTATTGGTCTTATAGTTCATGTGATAGCCTAAAATCTCACCCTCACTATTGATGATACAAGAATTACAATCAATAATGTCAGACAAGTGCTCCGCGATGGCATTGTAAGGCAATTCTTCCGCCAACTGCTCTTCGGAACGCTTCAAAATCGAAGTAATATCCCGAGTTTTTTCTAATAATGTTGTCATATTGTCCTCTTTAACACTGTGATTATACTTATTATACCGAATTAAAAACCAAATTTCAATAATTATCAGAAAATTTGCTATTGTCGGAAAAACAGTGACAATTTAGCCCACCAAACAAAAAAAGAGTAGGAAACTAGCGCTGCTAACTTCCCTACCTTTTCGCTTACTAACGACGATACTGCGCCAAGAAACGCGTCATCTTCTCCTGGATTTCCGCCAACTCATCCACACGCGGCAGATACACAATACGGAAATGGTCTGGATCCTTCCAGTTGAAACCACGACCATGGACCAAAAGAACCTTCTCTTGTTTTAGGAAATCCAAGACAAACTGCTCATCGTCATCGATACGATACATCTCACGGTCAATCTTTGGAAAAACATAAAGACCAGCCTTGGGTTTGACAGCTGACAGACCTGGAATATCTTGAATCGCCTTTGTGATAAACTCCCGTTGTTCATACAAACGCCCACCAGGGACCAGCAACTTGTCTACAGACTGGTACCCCCCCAGCGATGTCTGAACAACTTGCTGGGCCAAGACATTGGAACAAAGACGCATATTGGACAGCATGTTGAGCCCCTCAATGTAGCCCTTGACATGTTTCTTAGGCCCTGATAACACCATCCAGCCCACACGGAAACCACAGATTCGATGCGATTTGGACAGACCGTTCATTGTCACCACAAATAAATCTGGAGCCAAAGTGGCAATCGGGATATGAACAGCCCCATCAAAGACCATACGGTCATAAATTTCATCCGAAAAGATAATCAACTCATACTTACGAGCAATCTCAATAATTCCCTCCAGTATCTCTTTCGGATACAAGGAACCAGTTGGATTGTTCGGATTGATCAAAACGATGGCCTTAGTTCGGGAAGTCACCTTAGACTCCATATCTTCCAAATCCGGATACCAGTCCGCAGCCTCATCACAAATATAATGACGGGCCTGACCCCCAGCCAAGCTAACCGCTGCAGTCCACAAAGGATAGTCAGGCATAGGCACCAAGACCTCGTCCCCATTATCCAACAACCCTTGCATAGCCATCACGATAAGTTCACTCACACCATTACCGATGTAAATATCTTCAATATCCACATTTGGAAATTTCTTCACTTGGCAATACTGCATAATAGCCTTACGCGCAGAAAAAATTCCCTTACTGTCTGAATAACCTTCCGATTTCCGAGCATTATGAATCAAATCACGGATAACCTCATCTGGAGCAGTAAAACCAAATTCAGCAGGGTTACCTGTATTTAACCGCAAAATCTGCTCCCCGTTGGCCCTCATTCGCATCGCCTCATCCAATACTGGACCACGAATATCATAAGCTACATCATCTAATTTTGTCGACTTATTAAACTGTTTCATGTCGCTACCTCGACTTTCTTATGCACTATATTGTACTCCAAAAACTAAAAAAGCACAAGAATCCTTTACATTTTCTTCAAAAAGACTTATAATAAAAATGTAAGGACTTACTCTACCTATTTAAGGAAAGGTCGCACAGTGAAAGGAGTGACACAAATGACACAATCCTACAAAACAATATTGGTTGCTGTTGATGGTTCAACTGGAGCAGAATTAGCCCTCCATAAGGCCATTCATGTCGCCAAACGCAACAATGCTCGGCTAGTCATTGCCCATGTCATTGACACGCGGGCCCTACACAATGTCATTGCCTTCGATGCCTCTGTTTACGAATCCCTGGAGCGCGAAGCAGAACTGCTCCTGGAAGAATACAGGCAAGAAGCACTCAATGCTGGATTAGAGGATGTTCAAACTCGAATCGAGTTCGGTAATCCCAAAACCCTGTTAGCGCTAGATATTCCTAAGGAAACAGGTGCAGATCTCATGCTGCTAGGTGCCACAGGTCTCAACGCCTTTGAACGCCTGCTCATCGGTTCTTCTTCGGAGTACATCATGCGCCATGCCAATATTGACCTGCTGATTGTTCGCGAAGGTCAAAAAAGTTTATAAAAACAGCCACCTAAAAACAAGGCTGCCGAAACCATAACAAGCCTTCACATGGCCCCATACTACATAAAAGCGAGGCTGGATAACCATCTAGCCTCGCGTTTCAGAGTTCATCAACAAGAAATTAAAACATATTGTTGGCGAGCTCTTTTGTATTGCCAATGAACAGATAGCCAAACTAACCTAAGACTAGCTTTAAACCGTCAACAGTCAGTTCCTCTCGCCATCTGTTTCTCTAGTTCCGCCCGAATTTTTGGCTCTGGAGCAAATTTCTCCTCCCAATCCAGCGGCTTTAAAATCTTATGGGTCACAGGATCAAAATGAGCCTGTCCATCTGGGAAAACCTTTCCCATATTGGCCTCATGCACCAACCGAAAAATAGGCGACGGATCCACTCCCATCAAGACGAAAGAACCATACGTAAAATACAGCAAATCCAGCAGCGCATCTACCTGATCCTGCAAAGAAATCCTTGGCAATCGTTTGGAATTTACCTTACCAGCAGCACGATCCAGCTCATCATGTAAATACTCAATCAACTGGTGAAATTCCCCCTCATGACTGGAGGCAGCATGTAGAAATTCCACCAACTCTTCCACCTTAAACCCAGCCCTGAAAGCAGCAGTCTGACCATCGTATGCTTGCGGAATTTCCTGAGTATGACCATCCATCATCCTATGAAATGCCTTGACGCGATTGAAATTTTCATCTTCACTTCTAAACATCTTGCTCATCTATCAACCCAAACTGTACCAAAGCTTTGTAAATACCATCCCGATTATTGCTATCTGTCACATAAGAAGCTACCTGTTTAGCCTGCTTACTCCCGTTTTTCATAGCTACCGAGTAGGTAACCTTTTCCAACATCTCAAGGTCATTGTCGGAATCCCCAAACACCATTGCCTGGTCTACCGTAAAACCGTAAACTCCCCCCAAACGCTCAATGCCATGAAATTTTGAATTTCCCTGACAAATAACATCTGCCGCATAAGGGCTAGAACGAGTAAAGGCCAGACTAGGGAAACGCGCAGACAGCCCCGCTGTTTCCTTCTCTGTCGCCAGTAACATCATCTGGTAAACAGGTTGAGACACAATCGCCTTGAAATCCGTCTCACGCTGCGGACGAATAATTCGAATCAACCGATTGAAGATAAACGTAATAAAACCAGCCCAAGAATCTGGAATCATCCGCGTAATACGATAAGCAAAATTCCCAGTCCCCATGCTCATGATTCCGCTCCCTGCCACACCTTTAGCAGTCCCAAAAGATAAGTCCCGCTGATGTTCTTGTGCATAAGCGATTATAGCCTCAATATCCGCAGTCGCCAAAGGCTTGCTATACAGGACCCGATCCCTAGAGAAAATATACTGTCCGTTATAGGCAATCGCCATATCCAACCCCAAACTAGCCATGTAAGGCAAGATAAACCGAGGATCACGACCAGTTGCCAGCCCCACCAAAATCCCCTTGGCCTTCAAGGCATTGATGGCAAGAATAGTTGACTTACTAACAGTACGATTATCTGTCAGCAAGGTACCGTCAATATCAAAAAACACAGCCTTTACCTGCAACCTTCTCACCTACTTTCATTAGAATTGTGGTACAATTAGTATACCACAGATTGAAAGAAACTGAGAAAAGAATATGAAAAAAATCCTAGCCCTCCACACAGGCGGAACCATTTCCATGCAGGCCGATCACCATGGTCAAGTCAGCTCAAGTCAAATCAATCCAATGACACAGCTTACCGCACCCCTAGAGGAAATCCAAGTCACCTCTCTTGACTTTCTCAACCTTCCCAGTCCCCACATTCGAATCGAGCACATGATGGCCCTCTATCAGAAAATTAAGGCAGAAGCTCAAAATTACGACGGTTTTGTCATCACACACGGGACTGACACCTTAGAAGAAACTGCTTATTTTTTAGATACGATGGCTATTCCTGCCAAACCAATCGTCTTGACAGGAGCCATGCGCTCCTCTAACGAACTAGGTAGTGACGGAGTGTACAATTATCGAATCGCCTTGCGTGTCGCAGCCACTGATAAATCCGCAGACAAAGGCGTCCTTGTTGTGATGAACGATGAAATACATGCAGCAAAATATGTCACAAAAACACACACAAGTAATGTCTCCACCTTCCAGACACCAACCCACGGTCCGATTGGCCTAGTCACCAAACGTGAGATTCTCTACTTTAAAAAAACCGAACCCCGTGTTCGATTCGATTTAAAGACAGTCACAGGCATCGTTCCCATTATCAAAGCCTATGCAGATATGGATTCTGTGCTCTTGGATTCACTCCAAACCACCACCATTTCAGGCTTAGTCATCGAAGCTCTCGGAGCTGGTAACCTACCACCAACGATCCTCCCTGCTCTTGAACAACTCACTGCTGCTGCAATTCCGATTGTCTTAGTATCACGCTGCTTCAACGGAATTGCCGAACCTGTTTACAGCTATGACGGTGGCGGGGTCCAACTAGACAACAATGGAATCCTATTCGTCAAAGAACTAAACGCACAAAAAGCCCGAATCAAGCTGTTGATCGCCCTAAACGCTGGGCTACAAGGACAGGCCCTTGCCGATTATATCCAAGGATAAGTTCCTAAAACCATTTCATTGCCAAACTGACCAAGGCTTGAAATAACATAATCCAGTTCATGCCAAAATTTGTAGTCCAAACCGCGACAAAAATAGCCCAGCGCTTGTTTTTGTATAGCCACTACCGACAATAGACATAACTGAAAAGCCCTCACTAAGATGTTACTCCTAGTAGGGCTTTTCCTTAACTTTGATAAAGTCAGAATCAGCATGCCTCCTTTGACCTATACACTATCGACACAGAAACGACTCCTCAGTCCTAGGCAACTTTCTAGCCTAGCCAGACAAGACAAGTCTAGCAAAGCATTAGTCCAATTCTTCCCTCTCTTTTATATGCTGCAACAGAACTGACCACTGCGGATTTTCCTGCCAATTCGGCTCTGCAACAATCTGACTTGCCACACGCCTAGCTTCTTCCAAAATAGCATAATCTTCGATGATATTCGCCACTTGAAATTCAGGTAAACCTGATTGCCTCGTACCAAATATCTCACCAGAGCCTCTCATTTTCAAATCAGCCTCCGCCAGTACAAACCCATCTGTCGTTTCAGTCATGATTTTCATTCTCTGCTTACCAGATTCCGTCTTTGGATTTGCCACTAAAATCGCATAGGCCTGCTTCTCCCCACGGCCGACCCGCCCCCGAAGTTGATGAAGCTGGCTCAAACCGAAACGATCCGCGTCCATAACCACCATAACAGTAGCATTGGGCACATTCACTCCCACCTCAATCACCGTCGTCGAAACAAGAATATCTATACTACGCCTCTTAAAATCTTGCATAATCTTGTCTTTCTCGGCAGCCTTCATTTTACCATGCAACAACTCAACCACCGCCGCATCACCAAAATAAGACTGCAAATCCAGCTGCAAATCCACAGCATTCTTCAAATCAAGAACCTCAGACTCCTCAATCAACGGTGAAATAAAATAAATCTGAGCTCTCCTGCTCAATTCCTTACTCAGCCATTCCAGAACAACTGGCAACTGTTCATGTTTCACCCAACGTGTGATAATCGGCTTGCGCCCAGCTGGTAACTGATCAATTACAGAAACATCCATATCCCCAAAAGCAGTAATCGCCAAGGTCCGCGGAATAGGCGTTGCCGTCATCATAAGAACATCTGGGTTCTCACCCTTTTCACGAAATACACGTCTTTGCTGCACCCCAAAACGATGCTGTTCATCCGTTACTACTAACCCCAAACGATGATACCTGACACTGTCCTGTATCAGAGCATGCGTTCCCACAATCATATCAACTCGCCCATCAGCAATAGCCTCTAAAGCTGCGCGACGCTCAGCAACCTTTAAACTCCCCGTCAACAACATAATTGATTTATCTGGAAATAGCTGGCGCAAACTCTCATAATGCTGCTCCGCCAAAATCTCCGTTGGAACCATGATTGCCGCCTGCATACCAGCCGTCACCGCCGCAAACATGGCCAATCCAGCAACAACCGTCTTCCCCGAACCAACATCTCCCTGCAACAACCGATTCATGTGTCCCGAAGAACTCATGTCCGCCAAGATTTCCTGCAATGACCTAGCCTGACCTTCCGTTAAGGCAAATGGCAGTTGAGCCATCTGTTCCGCCAACTGATCCTGCCGATAATCAATCTGTAAACCATTGAAGGCAGACCTATTCTCCTGTTTTAACATCTGTAACCGTAGCTGAAAATAGAAGAGTTCCTCAAACTTGACACGCCGCAAAGCCTGCTTGTATTCCTTCAAATCCTGCGGAAAATGCATAGCAAAAACAGCCTCTTTACGCTCCAAAAGTTGATAACGGGCTAATAAAAGCCGAGGCAAATTCTCCTCCACCAATTCCAAATAACCACAATCAACCGCCGACTTAATCGCCTTTACTAAACTGGTCTGTGTAATCCCTTGAGCCACATGATAGACCGGCTGCAAGTCCTCTTCCACCTTAACCAATAATTTTATACCTGTTAAACTTGACTTAGCCCTCTCCCATTTCCCCCAAATAGCCAATTCTTTTCCCAATTCTACCTTATCTGCCAAATAAGGCTGATTGAAAAAAGAAACTGCAATAACAACCTCACCTTGTTGAATAGAAAAACGCAGACGATTTCTCTTAAAACCAAAATATTGCACACTAGGAGGAGAAACAACTTTTCCAACAACAACAGCCTTCTCACCATCCTGTAAGGCCAAAACTGATTTATGCTCAAAATCCTCATACCTAAAGGGAAAATATGTCAATAAATCCAAAACCGTATAAAGGCCCAGTTTTGCAAATTTTTCGGCTGACTTATGACCAATTCCTGGCAAAGAAGACAGCCCGTCTAATAAATTCTTCATACCCATATTATACCAAACCACAGCTCAAAATCGAGCTATAAAGAAAGAGAGAACGAATCTCGTTCTCTCTAGGGTGAGCTTTTCATCAACCCACTACAGTTAACAAAGAGCCAAAAAGAGAAGACTATGAAGTCTCCTCAAAATTAACAGCCACAATCGGGAAGACAGGATTCGAACCTGCGACACCTTGGTCCCAAACCAAGTACTC
>CAMBAD010000060.1 GCA_945864085.1 uncultured Streptococcus sp. | reverse complement strand
TCCACTCCAAGTGAGCCAGGTACCCCATCAGTTCCAACGGATCCATCCACTCCAAGTGAGCCAGGTACCCCATCAGTTCCAACGGACCCGTCCACTCCAAGTGAGCCAGGTACCCCATCAGTTCCAACGGATCCATCCACTCCAAGTGAGCCAGGTACCCCATCAGTTCCAACGGATCCATCCACTCCAAGTGAGCCAGGTACCCCATCAGTTCCAACGGATCCATCCACTCCAAGCGAACCAGGTACTCCAGTTGACCCAACTGCGACCTTGGAGCAGTCACTTGTGTTGATTCACCAAGAGAGTGGAGTGAAATTAGAACTGCAAGAGGGAGAAAAAGCAACCATCACGGGTGTATCCATTACTCACCTGGAAGCAGTTCCAGCGGACGCTTCAAGCATTTTGTCAGAGAAAGATTTTGACCTATATGATATTGTCCTCATGGATGCAAACGAAGAAGTAACCAGCAACATCAAGTCTGTTAAGGTAACCTTCCCAGTTGATCCAGGAAAAACAGTTGAAAAAGTGATTTATCTACCAGATCGGAGCCGTGAAGAAGTACTAGATTTTACTGTTCGCACAGTGGAAAATGCTGATGGTAGCCGCTCACAATTTGTAGAATTTACAGCTGCTCACTTTAGTGAATATGCTATTGTCTATGCAAAAGTGACGGAACAAGTGACTCCTGATGGTTCTACAGGTACTGGTGGCACTGTGGACAACAGTGGCAAAGGTGCGAAGGATGGCACAGCTAAAACTCCGGGTCTTCCAAGCCTAGATTTATCTGCCATCAAACACAGTCATCCAGCAGCAACTAGCTCAGCTGAAAAACCAAGCAAGGCAAGCCTTCCAAACACAGGTATGGAAAGCAGCCTAGCTCTGACAGCCCTTGGTTTGATTGGTCTAGCAGCAGCAGAGAAACTGTCTCGTCGCAGAAAAGTTTAATTCAAAACCCCATACTTACCCAATGAAAGCAAAGACCTTCGGTAGCCAATAAGACTGCCGAAGGTCACAAATGGGTAGCTGTCAGATGTATTTGCTGAACAGATAAAACATGCCCAGGCTTCATTTCGTGTGAGCATTAGTATTCTCAAAATAAAAGGGAGTGAGAAAACCGAAGAATGAATCTTCTAGGTTTCTCACTTCCTTTTTAGGCTTGTTTTTTAAAGATTTTGCGGAATTGCCGACCAATTACCTGAACCAAGGTCGGTAGCTTGACAACTTTGTCGTTGCCGATTTGTTCACGGGCTAATTTTAAAATCTTACCAGAATCTTTTGAGGCAAAGAGAAACTTGCCACTGTCTGTATAGATTTCAAAATGGCGACTGATTTTTTTGCCTGAAACATTGGCGCCGATACTAATCATATTCGACCAAGGAATCTGGATATAGCGTTCCACGTTGTTATCTGGGTAAAATTCCAATGCCTTGTCCCCAACTAGAAATTTTCCTACCTTGCCACCAAAGCCCAGATAGGAAACACCTGTAGTCTGCAGATGAATGCTTGTATTTTGTGATTGTGCCATATCGGCTCCTTTCTAGGTAATCATTATACCATAAAACCCCGCATGAGCGGGGTCATTGATTACATAATATTGAAGAAACGAGCAAGGATACCTACGATGAAGAGACCGATAATCATTGTGATTGGGGTTACTTTCTTCTTGAGCAAGTGCATGCAGAGGAAAGTAAGGAGAAGTCCCATCAAACCAGGAATCAAGCTGTTCAACTGGCCTTGCAAGGTTTGAGCCTGAGTTGGGTAAAGGCTAAGTCCGCTAAGGGCGTCACCCAAGATACCTTGAAGTTCAGTACCAGTTACAGTGCCTTCAGGGAAGACGATGTAAGCACCTTCTGACAACTGTTTTGCAGGAAGGTTAACGGTGAAGTTGATGGATACCCAACGCTGAACAAGGACCGCAAGGATGAACATACCAAGGATAGATGCACCTTTAGTGATGTCTTGAAGGATACCACCTGACATGTCTTTCGTAATTTCGCTACCAGCCTTGTAACCAAATTCTTGTGTATACCAGAGGAAGGCCATACGAATGATATTCCAACCAAAGAAGAAGATGATTGGACCGATGATGTTACCGCTCATAGCAAGAGAAGCACCGAGGGCACCGAGGATTGGGCGAACTGTAAACCAGAAGACTGGGTCACCGATACCAGCAAGAGGTCCCATCATACCGATTTTCACACCTTGGATAGCTGTGTCATCGATAGCAGCACCATTTGCACGCTCTTCTTCGAGGGCAAGCGTTACACCGAGGATTGGTGAAGCAACGTATGGGTGAGTGTTGAAGAATTCCAAGTGACGCTCAAGAGCAGCTGCTTGATCTTCCTTTTTAGTGTAGAGTTTTTTGATAGCTGGGATCATTGCATAAGCCCAACCCAAGTTTTGCATACGCTCGTAGTTCCATGAACCTTGAAGGAAGGTTGAGCGCCACCAAACTTTTTTACGATCGCTTACGGAAAGTTGAATTTTTTCTGACATGATGAATCTCCCTTCTCTTAGTAGTCTTCAAGGATGTCGCCGATAGGGTCATTTGAAGAAGCACTGCCGTTTCCTGAACCACCTTGTTTAGACAAGTTGAGGTAGATAAGAGCAATCGCTACACCGATAACGCCAAGCGCGATAAGTGTCAGTTCGCTGAGGGCAGCAAGCGCAAAACCAAGAGCGAAGAATGGCCATACTTCACGAGTTGCCATCATGTTGATAACCATAGCGTAACCTACAGCAACAACCATACCACCGCCGACAGCCATACCGCCTTTGAGCCATTCTGGCATTGCTTCAAGAACACCTTGAACTGCTTCAGCTGGCATTGCAAGAAGAAGGGCTGCTGGGACTGCGATACGCAAACCTTGAAGGAGAAGAGCAAACAAGTGGTAGCGTTCTACCGCAGCAAAGTTGGCATCTTTAGCGGCATTGTCCGCACCGTGTACCAAACCAACTGAAATAGTACGCACGATCATTGTCAGGAAAAGACCAGCTACAGCAAGTGGAATCGCAGTTGTTGTTGCAACAGCAATACCTTCTGCTGAGAAGTCGCCACCTTTGATCATGATAATAGCAGCAGCTACAGAAGCAAGGGCTGCGTCAGGTGCAACAGCTGCACCGATGTTTGCCCAACCAAGGGCGATCATTTGTAGGGAACCACCGAGCATAACGCCTGCAGCCAAGTTACCGGTCACAAGACCGATAAGGGTACAAGCTACCAATGGTTGATGGAATTGAAATTCGTCAAGGATACCTTCAAGACCAGCGAAGAAGGCAACGATGACAACAAGAATTGCGGAAATAAGTGTAATATCCATGTTGAAATCCTTTCTTTAATCAGATACTATTATTGAACATTGGCCTTGTTGATCAACTCGAACAAGTCTTTCTTCGAATCATTTGGTACTTTACGTACATCAAATTCAACACCGAGGTCACGCAATTTTTCAAAGGTTGCAACGTCATCTTTGTCCATTGACAATACGTTGTTAACCATTGTTTTACCAGTAGAGTGAGCCATAGAACCGACGTTCAATTCTTTGATTTCAACACCACCTTCAATAGCTTCAAGAGCTTCTTGAGGTGTTTCGAAGAGAATCAAGGCATGTGTGTTACCAAAGCGAGGGTCTTTAGAAACCTCGATCAATTTTTTAATTGGGACAACGTTGGCTTTTACGTTACCAGGTGCAGCCTGCTTGATAAGTTGCTTACGCAACTCATCTTTTGCAACTGTATCTGAAGCAACGATAATACGATCTGCTTTAGAAGCAGGAGTCCAACCAGTCGCCACCTGACCATGCAAGAGACGTGTGTCGATACGCGCTAAGTTGATTTTCAACTTGCCATCGCCAATGACAGTCCCTGGAGGGATAGCACCTTGTGGTGCAGCAGGAGCGGCAGCAGCAACAGGAGCTGCTTCAGCTGGTTGCAGTTCTTCTGGAAGAACCTTCACGCCATCCTTGGCTTCCTTGATAATGTTAGCCGCAACTTTTTCAACACCTGCACCAGCATCCATGAGACGCTCCGTATAGGCTTGAATCAGCATTGGCAAGTTAAGACCTGTGATGATGGCAAACTTACGGTCTGGATTTTCACCAGCAACGCGACTTGCCTGGTTAAATGGTGACCCACTCCAAAGGTCAGCCAATACCAAGACTTCATCATCAGCATCAAATGAGTCAACAGCTGCATTGAGCTTAGCATAGAGATCATCTGGACCTTCGCTTGGCATAAAAGTAACAACTTGTACTTTTTCTTGTTCGCCAAAAATCATTTGTCCAGACTGATGAATGCCAGCTGCAAATTCACCATGACTTGCAATAATGATTCCAATACTCATTATTGTTCCCCCTAAATTTTTTCTAGTTCCATGAAAACAGGAAAAGGTTTTCACTTATGAACTTGTTTATTATAAACCGCTTACATGCTTTTTGTCAAGTAAATATGTGTTAAAAAACAGAAAAGATTACAGAAATTTTCAGAAATATAAGCTAAAATATGCAAAAGTAAGGCAGGAAAAAGGGCTTTCTCTTGCGGAAATCGTCTTGTTTTTGAAAGAGAAGCAGGGGTTTGAGCATTGATATGCTTGCTCTTTCAAAAATAAAACTCTTAGAAAGGTAGTTCGAACTGCTTTCTAAGAGTCTCATAGTAGCTACATTCTGATCTATTTATAGGAATAATTTTTCCAGCTCCCTAGCCACTCCATCCTCACTATTTGTATATTCTGTCAGGTGGTCGGCATGAGGGCGAAGAGTATCGCTGCAATTTTTCATGGCATAGGCAGCCCCAGCCAATTCTAGCATTTCGACATCATTGTGCTCATCACCAAAGGCAATCAAATCCTTCCGATCTGCCTGAAGGAGGTCCAGCAGATAGGTCAGGGCAGATGCCTTTGTGACCCCCTTGGCACAGGTTTCCAGGATATTGAGCGGGCCGCCCCAGGTATTGATTTCCAGTTCATCCTTAAAGTAAGATTTCATCTCGTCAGCCAGGGCATATTTGTCAGTGGCCCTAGTCTGCATCAGGATGGAGTGGGGATCAGAAGTAATCTTTTCTGGTTTGATGAGGGTGTCTGGGGTAATCTGGTCAACTCCCATCAGGGCGGGGTCTATTTTATCCAGGTATTTTTGGGTGATAAAAAACTTGTTCTTATATTCACCAGCGATAAAATCTGCTTCAAAATGCTCTTCTTCCTGTAGAAACTTAAGCAGATACTTTTTATCAATGAGAATATTCTTTTCCCACTGCCAACGTTTTCCTGGCATGTGAATCAGGGAACCGTTGAAGTTAATCATAGGGCTGTCTAGCTGAAGCTGATGATAGAAGGTAGCTGCCATTCGGTAGGGACGGCCGGTGGCGATGAGGACGGTATGTCCCTGTTGACGGACTTTTTGGATGGTCGAGATGGTATAGTCAGACAGCTGACTGTCTTGATTTAGTAAGGTACCATCTAAGTCGAGGGCAATAATTTTTTTCTTCATAGCGAGCAACTCCATTTTAGACTGTAAGGATTAGTATAGCAGAATTTGATAGGATAGGCAAAACATAGCAGGAGGCAGAACAGCTTTCCTCCTCTTACCTATTACAACATGCATAGGGAAGGGCTGTAAAAGAAGCTGAGCAGTCCAGCCTTCTCTTGTGGAGTTGCATTTTTATCAACGCCTATTTGTTTGCTTGTTCATCTATTCCTGGCTTAGGAAATAGGAAAATAAGTTAAAAAGCAGGCAATTCACGGACGATTTCCAAAAAATAGAAAAAAACAAACGCTTTAAAAGACAATTCTCTTGAAATACGAGTGTTTTTTGGTTATAATAGGTGTATCGTTCGTAAATAAAAGGAGAATTATAAAAAATGGATAAGTTTTTTAAACTGAAAGAACATGGAACGACTGTTTCAACAGAAATCATGGCAGGTCTTACGACATTCTTTGCCATGAGTTACATTTTGTTTGTCAACCCAAGCATCCTCAGTGTTGCTGGTATGCCATCGCAGGCTGTATTTTTGGCAACTATCATTGCCAGTGCAGTTTCAACGCTGGTGATGGGCTTGTTTGCTAATGTACCCTACGCTCTAGCACCAGGTATGGGTCTCAATGCCTTCTTCACTTATACAGTGGTTATCGGTCTTGGCTTTACTTGGCAAGAGGCCTTGGCCATGGTCTTCCTCTGCGGCCTCTTCAATGTCTTTATTACGGTGACCAAGGTTCGTAAGAGCATTATCAAGGCCATTCCTGTTAGCCTGCAACACGCTATCGGTGGCGGTATCGGGGTCTTTGTTGCCTACCTTGGTTTCAAAAATTCGAACCTAATCACCTTTTTGACTTCTGGTTCAGACATTATCACAGTCAATGGAGTGGCTCCTGCAGATGCAACAGCAGAAACCTTCTCAAATGGAGTCTTCTCCGTTTTCGCAGGCGGTGGAGTGGTACCAGGTATTTCTACTTTCACCGATCCAAGTGTCCTTCTGACAGTATTTGGCCTTCTCTTGACTGCGGTTTTGGTTATTAAAAACGTACGCGGTGCGATTCTTATCGGTATCATTGCAACAACGCTTGCAGGTATCCCAGCTGGTGTTGTAGACCTTTCTACAATTGACTTTGCCAATAACAATATCGGATCAGCCTTTGCTGAACTCGGCACAACCTTCCTTGCAGCGTTCGGTGGGATGGAATCCCTCTTTGCGGACTCAAGTCGTCTGCCGCTTGTCCTAATGACAATTTTTGCCTTTAGTTTATCAGATACATTTGACACACTCGGAACCTTTATCGGTACAGGTCGTAAGACAGGTATCTTCTCCGAAGAAGATGAGAAAGCTCTGGAAAACAGCGCAGGATTCAATTCTAAGATGGACAAGGCCCTCTTTGCGGATGCGATTGGTACCTCAATCGGTGCCCTCTTTGGTACTTCCAATACCACAACTTATGTTGAATCTGCCGCAGGTATCTCAGCAGGTGGACGGACTGGTTTGACAGCTGTCACAACCGCAGCCTTCTTCCTTCTTTCAATCCTCATCCTACCATTTATTGGCATTGTGCCTGCAGCTGCAACATCGCCAGCCTTGATTATCGTCGGTGTGATGATGGTGTCCTCCTTCCTTGATGTGGACTGGAGCCAGTTTGAAGATGCCCTTCCAGCCTTCTTTGCAGCCTTCTTCATGGCCCTTTGCTTCTCTATCTCATACGGTATTGCAGCAGCCTTCATCTTCTACTGCTTGGTTAAGGTATCGACTGGTAAAGCAAAAGACATCCACCCGATTCTCTGGGGTGCGACAGCCCTCTTCATTCTGAACTTTATCATTTTGGCAATCTTGTAAGCCTGATAGCTGGTCTCCTAACGGAGACCGGTTTTTTCTTTTGGGAAATAGCAGAGCAGGTTAGAAGGCATAGAGTGGGATTGGATTTGAGTCATATATTCAGTCCCTGTCACAACCAGTAACCTTGAATTTTTGAAAGTTAGAGGCATAGAATCACTGTTTTGGACGAGGTGATTCTATGCCTTTGTTCGTTTTGATATATTATAATACAGATTTTGAATTTACCAAAAAAATGGCAAAAATACTATAGTTTAATTTACAGCCCATTTAGGGCCTCTCATCCCTATTATTCTCATTATAATACAGGTGTAAAAAAAAGTATGATTTAATTTACAAATCTCTCATTTCTACCAAACGCAAATTACATAGAAAGCGGAGATTTTCACATGAAGAAAATGAATCCATTTGATGCTTATCACCAGCAACAGCGTTTTTCCTTGAGGAAATACCATTTTGGTGCAGCCAGCGTCCTTCTTGGCGTGGCTCTAACCTTGGGAAGCAACGCTATTGTTTTAGCTGATGAGACAGTTGACGCTTCGGCGCCAACCGAGGATATTCTTGTCTCAGAAACAGAGACAGCCTCAACCCCAACTGAGGAAGCGGCGCCAGCCCAAACAGCTGAAGAAGCTGCCCCAACTACTCCAGTCGCAGTTGTGGACAAGAGTTTGTTGGACACTCGTATTTTTGAGGCGCTGGGTCTGGATGTGACTGGCAAAACAGCAGCCAGCCAACAGGTATTTTTCGCAGCCCTTGCTAAGGCCCGTCAGATTCAGGCTGATGAAACTGCCAGCCAAGAGCAGGTTGACGCAGCTGTTACAGAGTTGGAATTGAGCCGAGCAGCCCTGGAAGATGTGGTTGTAGAGACAAGTGCAACCTCTGAAGTTGCCCCAACCGAGCCAGTGGCTCCAACAGCAACTGAAACTGCTTCGACAGAAACCCCAGCTACCGAGCAAACTGTAGAGACAGAAACTACAGTCGCAAGCCGCCCTGTGCCAATCAACTACAAGATTCAGTATGTGGATGAAGCGACGGGGAAAGTTGTCTCCAACGAACACCGTCTAGTGGTCGTTGAAACGACAGAAACTGTCGCAATGACAGATGTCACTGTTACTGCTAAAACCCTGAAAAATCATGTCCTAGCGGACGGTCAAGCCTCTACCCTTACCCAGACTGTCCGTTCAGACCAGAAAAACCTCATCAGCTTCGCAGTTTGCTCCAAAGAAGCAGTTGACGCGGCTCAAGCGCTGGCCGCAACTACAGGCTACACAGGATTCCGTGCGGGGACGACACCTACTGTTGCAGACGCCAAGATTGTTATTACGAAGGATAATTTTACCAATTATTTTGGTCTTCATGGGGATGCAACTTATAATTCCTCTACAGGTGTTGTTACTTTGACACCTGGAACGATGTACAAAAATGGTTCTGCTTCTCTGAGTATAATGATTGACGGAAACCAAGATTTTAGGCTGGAAGGAGCCACTAATATTTCAACAGAAGACCCAAGCTCATATACCCCCTCTGATGGGATAGGCTTTGTATTGAGTCCTGAGGCTCCAGGAGTGCTTGGTGCAGGTGGAGCGGGACTTGGAATCATGGGGAAAAAGGATGCGCTTGGTTTCAAGATTGACACATCAGTGAACTACTATGGTACCCCAACTCATGCTGAAACACTTCCAAATGGAACTCTCGTTGAATATGAAGCTGATCCATCAGCATATCTCTATGGAACTCCGTTAACACATGAACAAGTAGATAGAACAAAAGATAATTTCGTTTCTTTTGTGGAAACAGATGAAAATGGATTTGGGCGCCATATGTTAGATACAACTAAGGGCTCGGCGCCGACCCTTATCCAACTTTCACCAGGCTTTAAAGACTACATCATCAACTACGTAGCTAGTACAAAAATGTTAACGATCCAGGTGGATCAACAAGTCTATAGTTATAATATGACTGACTATTTGGCTAAAATTCAGACAAAATATGGAAGTACAAACCTTTCTTTGAATTTCACCTCTACCTCGAATGCTTCACCAGGTTTTACACCAGATACACCAGATACAACTCATGAGATTAGAGTGAATAGTTTTTCTTTCACAGCCGATGGTCTTGGTCGTGTGTCTTATGTTAACCAAACGACAGGGGCTAAACTAGCCACTGACGACGATATAGTTGGTTTCGCAGGTACAACCAAAGAACTTCAGCCTCTGTACGACGCCAAGGCTCCAGCGATTCTTGCCAAAGGCTATGAGTACGTTGTCACAAACTCAGACAATACAACAGGCTACAATTCAGCCACAAAAGTCCTGACACTGACAGAGGACAACCAACAAATCATTTATTATTTCCGTGATGTCCAGGCTCCTGTTGTTGCCAATGTAAGCAATATCACAGGGAGACTCAGCACTGCTATCACCCCAGTTACCGTAAGCTTCACAGATAACAGTGATAGCGAGGTAAATAGTTCTGGTACAACAACTACCACGACAACCTCCACAGTGACAGGGCTTCCTGCAGGCCTGACCTACAATTCGACCACCAAACGGATTGAAGGGCGTGCAACAGCCGCAGGCACCAGCACCGCGACTTTAGTGGTACGTGACCAAGCTGGAAATGAAACAAGGAAAAACTTCACAGTCACAATCGCTGATGACCGCCCTGCTAATCAAATCTACACCCCAACAGGTCAGGCCCTAACCACCAACCTCAATCAAGTACCAGCAGCCGCAGACGCCATCTCAAACAAGTCGGCCCTCCCATCCACTGCCCAGTACACCT
>CAMBAD010000059.1 GCA_945864085.1 uncultured Streptococcus sp. | reverse complement strand
TGTAGTAGTTGTACTTAGGCCATGTTGCTGTCTTAGCTGGACGAGTACCGTTGTATCGGATGACATATGGAAGCAAGATAGCGTTGGTACGACCGTGAACCGTATGGAAGCGTCCACCAATCTTATGGGCCATTGAGTGAGAAATACCTAGGAAGGCGTTAGCAAAGGCCATACCTGCAATGGTAGAAGCGTTGTGCATTTTCTCACGTGCTTCCCAATCTGCTTCCTTAACTGATTTTTCAAGGTATTGGAAGACTAACTTAATCGCTTGAAGTGCCAAACCGTCTGTGTAGTCGTTAGCAACAGTTGAAACGTAGGCTTCTGTTGCGTGTGTCAATACATCCATACCTGTATCTGCTGTTACAAAGTCTGGAACAGTCATAACAAGTGCTGGGTCAACGATTGCCACAGTTGGTGTCAAAGCATAGTCAGCGATTGGGTACTTGCGGTTGTTTTTCTTATCTGAGATAACGGCAAATGGTGTTACTTCTGAACCTGTACCGGATGTGGTTGGAATCGCAACAAACTTAGCTTTTTCACCCAATGAAGGGAATTTGAAGGCACGTTTGCGAATATCCATGAATTTCTGTACAAGGTCGCGGAAGTCGATTTCTGGCTGCTCATAGAACATCCACATAATCTTAGCAGCATCCATTGGTGAACCACCACCGAGAGCGATGATTGTGTCTGGCTCGAAATCTTTCATGAGAGTTGCACCGCGCTCAACAGTTGTGATGTCTGGATCTGGCTCAACATCTGAGAAGACGGTGTAGAGTACCTTGTTGCTACGCAGGTGAAGTTGTTCAATGATACGTTGTACAAAGCCAAGTTTTTCCATTGCCTTGTCAGTTACGATCATGACTTTTTCAACATCACGCATTTTTTGCAAGTATTGAATTGAGTCACGTTCAAAGTAAATTTTTGATGGAACTTTAAACCATTGCATGTTGTTTCTCCGTCTTCCTACCTTCTTGATATTGAGCAAGTTAAGGGCACTTACGTTGTCACTTACTGAGTTGCGTCCATAAGAACCACATCCGAGAGTAAGAGATGGAAGGAAGGCATTGTAAACATCACCGATACCGCCAAAGGTTGATGGTGAGTTCCAGATAACACGGATAGCTTTGACACGGACACCAAATTCTTTGGCGAGGTCTGCATCAGCTGTGTGGATAGCCGCTGAGTGGCCAAGACCGTGGAATTCAACCATTTGACGCGCAGCTTCAAGACCTTCTTCACGGCCTTCTACTTTCAAGACTGCAATAACCGGTGACAATTTCTCACGAGTAAGAGGTTCTTTTTCACCGATTTCAGTCACTTCTGCTGCCAAGATGTTGGTGCCTTCTGGTACTTTGAAACCTGCTTGCTCTGCAATCCATGCTGCTGGCTTACCAACGATGTCAGCGTTCAATTTGCCTTCTGCACAGTTTTTGCTGTTGGCTTTCACGCCAAAGCAGTATTCTTCAAGAAGGGCTTTTTCTTTCTTGTTAACAAAGTAAGTGTGGTAAGACTTGAACTCAGTTACAAATTCGTCATAGATGTCTTTGTCCACGATAACTGCCTGTTCAGAAGCACAGACCATACCGTTATCAAACGACTTAGACATAACAATATCGTGAGCTGCTTGACGGATGTTAGCAGATTTTTCAACATAGGCTGGTACGTTACCTGCACCTACACCGAGGGCTGGTTTACCGCAAGAGTAAGCTGCACGTACCATTGCGTTACCACCTGTTGCAAGGATGGTTGCAATACCGTCGTGTTTCATCAACTCTGAAGTTGCTTCCATTGATGGTTTTGTAATCCATTGAATACAGTTTTCAGGCGCTCCTGCTGCCACAGCTGCTTCATAGACGATACGAGCTGCATGGGCTGATGATTCTTGCGCTGATGGGTGGAAGGCAAAAACGATTGGGTTACGGGTTTTTAGGGAAATCAAGGCTTTGAAAATAGCTGTTGAAGTTGGGTTGGTTGTTGGTGTGACACCACAAATAACGCCGACTGGCTCAGCAATCAAGGTCAAACCTGTTACTTCATCTTCGCCCACAACACCAACTGTTTTGGTGTGGCGCATGTTGTTGACAACGTGCTCACAGGCAAAGAGGTTTTTGGTTGCCTTATCTTCAAAGACACCGCGACCTGTCTCTTCATGGGCATGCATAGCCAGAACACCGTGCTGGTCAAGTGCAGCGACAGACGCTTTTGCAACGATGTAGTCTACTTGCTCTTGGTTCAAAAGACGGAATTCTTCCAAAGCTACAAGCCCTTTTTGTACAAGCTCATCTACATGCGTGCGAGCTGCCGCCAATTTTTCTTCTGGTGATACCACTTTTTTATCAGCCATATAGTCCTCCAAATTTTTACGTTAACTTTTGTTAACTTTTTCACAATCTTATTCTACACTTTTATTTTAAATTTGTAAAGTGATTTTGTTAATTTTTTCACAATAATTTTATATCGGAAAATGTATGCGTTTCCAATTTTGTTTTAAAAAATGGGCAAGTCCAGCAATCAGCTCCTGCTTGCCCAATCTTACCGATACGAAGCTTGGCGCGCTGCTAAATAGCGAGTATCAAGCTTTATTCGTTTTTTACCTTAGAACCTGTATTCACAGTTCAGTACTTCCACCTAAGGCTAGTTTGTCAGCTTCTCGTCATTCGTTTTTTTCAAAATACAGTCAGTATTGCCTCAAAAAATTGCCTTGACTAGCTTAAAAACTATCTCTTACATCAGGCATTTTACCTGTGAGTACAGGTTTTTAGTTTTTTGCTACTCGCTTGAGGCCTACAAGCAGGCAGATCAAACCAATCGAAACAAGGATGTGTCCAATCCCTGAGAGGCCTGCAATCGAAGCGTCTAGGCCTTTAGAGATTGTCATGGCCAACACCTGCGTAATCCCACGCGCGACCATGGTCACAGCTGAGAGAACAAGGCCGAGATGATATATTTTCAAAAAGATACGGAAATACTTATCTTCTTCTAGCGGATGGTTTTGCGCAAAAAGTGCGACAATCAGAAAGAGAAACATGCCAAGAACCAGCAAATGTGTATGCACTTTCCCAAGGCTAGTCACACCTGTGAAGCCATTAAATTTGGTGAACTCACGGTAGAAGACACCGCTGACCAGGCCTGCAACTGCATAAATCAAGGCATAATGTATATATTTTTTCATATCCGTTCCCCCTATGGTAAGGTTAATTGGTCTAAAATGCTGTCAAAGTTTGTCTTAACTGCCTCTAAACTTGTTTCAATTTGCTTGCGGGTCTGATTATTCTTGACCACAACTTGTCCAGATTCTATCTCGCTGCCGCCTAAGGTAATAAGGGCTACAGCGCCGAAAACATCTGCTGACTTGAACTGGGCCTTGAGTTTGCGGTCTAGGTAGTCACGTTCTGCACGGAAGCCTTGTTTGCGTAAAGCCTGCACCAACTCCAGCGCTCCGCTATTGGCCTCCTGACCCAAAACAGCGATATAGACATCTAGCTGTGTATCGAGCGGTAAGTAAATTCCTTGTTTTTCAAGGACGAGGATGAGGCGCTCAATCCCCATGCCAAAGCCAAAACCTGGGGTTTCTGGTCCACCGAAGTAAGACACCAAGCCGTCGTAGCGACCACCAGCACAGATGGTCAGGTCGTTGCCACCCACTTCTGTCATAAACTCGAAAATGGTGTGGTTGTAATAGTCCAAGCCGCGCACCATGTTGGTATCAATGATGTAAGAAATGTTCAAGCTGTCCAGCATGGACTTGACTGCTTCAAAGTGAGCGGTACTTTCTGCATCCAGATAATCCAAGATAGACGGTGCGTTTTCCACAGCAAGCTTGTCCTCTTTTTCTTTGGAGTCTAGGACCCGAAGGGGATTTTCCTCTAGGCGGCGTTGACTATCCTTGGACAGCTGGTCCTTGAGCGGTGTCAGGTAGTCAATCAAGGCCTGACGGTAGGCTGCGCGGCTCTCTGGATTGCCCAGACTGTTGATGTGGAGGCGGATATTCTGAATCCCTAGTTCCTCAAAAAAGTGATAGGCCATAGCAATAGTTTCCACATCTGTCGCTGGATTGCTGGAGCCGAAGCACTCGACACCAATCTGATGGAACTGACGCAGACGCCCTGCCTGCGGGCGTTCGTAGCGAAACATTGGGCCCATATAATAGAATTTGGCTGGTTTTTGCACTTCTGGGGCAAAGAGTTTATTCTCCACATAGGAGCGGACAACGGGTGCGGTCCCTTCTGGACGGAGGGTAATGTGGCGGTCGCCCTTATCGTAGAAATCGTACATTTCCTTGGTCACGATGTCGGTCGTGTCGCCGACCGAACGGCTGATGACCTCATAGTGCTCGAAAATAGGCGTGCGAATTTCCGCATAGTTGTATTGGGCAAAAAGCTTGCGCGCAAAACCTTCCACATACTGCCACTTGGCAGATTCCTGCGGTAGTAAATCTTGCGTTCCCTTTGGTTTTTGTAATTTCATAGTGAAGTTTATAAAGCCAACTTCGTGAATTGAAGCTGCTCTTACTCCTTTCCAAATTAAGTCATAGCTGGTCTGACTCAAGAAGTCGAACCCTGCAATCCTCCTTATTTTACCATAAATGCTCTGCTATTTCCCAAAAAAATAAAAAAATCTGTCAAGTAACTTTACTTTACAAAAATCTTTTGATATACTACTAAAGTTGGCAATGGCCAAAACATATTTGAAAGGAAGATAACAAAAATGGCAGTACCTGCACGTCGCACTTCAAAAGCGAAGAAAAACAAACGTCGCACTCACTACAAAGTAACAGCTCCAACTGTGAAATTTGACGAAACCACTGGAGATTACTCACGTTCTCACCGTGTATCTTTGAAAGGATACTACAAGGGACGTAAAATCGCTAAGGCTGCTTCAGCTGAATAATAGAAGGGAGATACCATGCGCGTAAATATTACACTTGAACACAAAGAATCTGGTGAGCGTTTGTACCTTACTTCAAAAAACAAACGTAACACTCCAGACCGTCTTCAATTGAAAAAATACTCACCAAAATTGCGTAAACACGTGATCTTTACTGAGGTGAAATAATTGAACTTAAAAAGCACCTGAAATCAATGATTTTGGGTGCTTTTATTTGTAAAATCTGTCAAGTCTCTACACTTTAAATTAGATAATAAAAATTTGAATAGATTATGCAGATGATGAAAGGAGGATAAGGTTTTCCTTGATTAAATAGGTGGTGTGTTGCAAAAATAGACATCGAATCAAAGAATCAAAAAGTGAGCGATAGCGAGTGCAATTTTGTTAGTTTCCCTTCATCAGCTCCACAAACCGATGTGTAAACTGGGCTGTCATGCCCCAGATATTTTCGGGCAGATTTTCATAGAAGGGAATGGAGCGCTTGTGGTGGCTAAAAGGATAGGAGCGCCCACCGCGAATACGCTCGAAAGGGAAATCCTGCTCAGGGTCCAGTCTAAGGTAGAGGGGATAGTATTTGGGTCCTTGTTCCATAAGTGTCTTTAATGGAACGGTGAATAGGCGAGCCACCTCTTCGTTCGGTTGAATACTCCTCCAATCCACCTGTAGGTGACCAACAAAACAGCGGATGGTGGAACGTTCAAACACTAGATAGTCTATTTCGCCCAGCAATTCTATCTGGTCTGGGCGCAAATTCAACTCTTCCATCACTTCTCGGATAGCTGCCTCTTCCGCTGTTTCCCCATCCTCAATGCCACCGCCTGGAAAGGATACTTCCCCTGGTTGAGAAATGGATTCGCTGCGAACTTCATAAAGGACCTGCCACTGCTGGTCTGACCAGACCAAGGGCAGGACAACCGCATAAGAACGCTTCTCCCCTAACGGTTGTGGCTGGTAATTGACCAGAAATTCTCGAAATTCATTGGGCATGGCATCTCTCCTTACTAATTAGTGATAGCTGTTTCTATCTTAGCCTATTTTCCATAGAATAGCAAGGAATTTGAGCCAAAGCATGAAAATAGATTGCATTCCAGCCCACCGATGACAGCACAAAGCTCAGCAGTGCGACTACACCGCCAAGACTTCCCTTTTTACAAGAAGAGTCCCATACTCGGGCAAAATAAATCAAGCAAACCAAGACCTTTACATAGCATTTCCCATGTACCAGATAAGAAAGCAAGATTTGGTAACGGTTACTTGATTTTTTTACCCAAAAACACTTACATTTTCCATCGTTTTCTGCTATACTCTCTTATTGTGAGGAATATCTCAAATCTGTTTAAATTATTCAAAGGGGATTACTATGGCGGCACAACACGATTCGCTGATTTATAACATTGACAAAAGTATCAAGAAAAAGGCTGACTTGATCGAAAGCAACTATTTCGCCTATGCTATCCGTGCTGTAATGGCCAGTGTTTACTTGGCAATCGGCTTGGCTATTTCAGCCTATGTAGCAGACAAACTCAATCATATCGTTGATGGACTGGGCAAATTTGGCTACGGACTCATGTTCGGCTGGTGCTTGGTCATGATCTTGTACATGAACGCCGAACTCGGCACATCCAACATGATGTACATGACATCCGCTATCCACCGCAAGGTTATCCCTGCCAAGACCGCCCTTAAGATTCTGGTAACCTGTATCTTCTTCAACTTCGTTGGCGCAGTCATCGTCTGCTTCCTGCTTTCTTACACCCAACCATACCAAGTAGGACATTTGGACGAGCATAGCTACCTGATTCAGGCAACGACAGCAAAATTGATGAAGACACCATTGACCCAGTTCGTGGAAGGTATCTTTGCCAATATCGTGGTAAACATCGCTGTCTTCATCTCTATGCGGATGAAGGATGACGCTGGACGCGTTATTTCCCTCATCTTTATCATCTTCATCTTTGCCTTCCTTGGCTTTGAGCACGTGATTGCCAACTTCTCAACCTTCTCTCTCGCTTTCTTTGCAAATGGCGGAGCTGTCGAGGGGATGACGGTGATGAGTGTCTTGACCAACTTCCTCTTCTCAGGTCTTGGAAACTTTGTCGGCGGCGGTATCCTGATTGGCTTCCTCTACAGCTGGCTCAGCAACAAATCAAAATTATACATCGACTAATACCACTAAAAAGAATGAGAGCAGACTCAAGAGTGAATCTTGGGCCTGCTCCATTCTTTTTTTCTCCCTTCCTAACTATGTTTCGATAACCGGCTGTCAGTTTTCAAGTCCAGGCAGCTGGGTGCCCTGAGTGAATGGCTCTCATCTTCACTCTTGAGTCGTTTATTATTTTTTAATATAGTCTTTTAGTTTACTTTTAGTACTAGGCAACGAGCCGCAGACATAACTGGAGTTAGGCAAGGCGAGTTAACGAAGTAATAAAAGAAAAACTAAATGACGATATCTTGCACATATTTGCTTGACAATACTTGTCATTGGGTGTATATTTTATATATAGAAAATTTTTATATATATGGATTTCAACATATGGTAAATTCAAACCTACTAACCTGACCACAGAAAGGAGTGACTGCCATGCACTTTCCCGTCCCCGCAGTGCTAACAGAATTTCTCATCATGGCCATCTTGGAATCAGATGATTCCTATGGCTACGAAATCTGTCAGACAATCAAGCTCATCTCCAATATCAAGGAGTCAGCCCTCTATCCTATCCTCAAACGCCTCGAGCAAAATGACTTTCTGGCCACCTATTCCCAAGAGTACCAAGGAAGGATGAGGAAATACTACAGCCTAACCCAGCTTGGCCATGAGGAATTGGTACACCTCAAAGACGACTGGGACACCTACACCAACACTATTAACGGCATCATAGAAGGGAGCGTCCGCCATGACAAGACTTGAATATATGGCTCAGCTGGAAAAATATCTCAAAAAGTTACCCCGCAAAGAATACCAGGAAGCCATTACCTTTTTCAATGAATATTTTGACGAGGCAGGTCCCGAACGTGAGGCCGCTACCATTGAAGAATTGGGCTCCCCAAAAGAAGCTGCCAGCGATCTGATTAACAACATCCTAGACCGCCATATCGAGGGAGAATTGGGGGCAACAGATGAGTTGGAAGAAGAATTGCAGCCCAACAAACGCCCAATCTATATCCTTGCCGCCCTCACACTAGCCTTTCTCTTCTCTGGCTTCTTCCTCTTTATCGAACCCCTAATCGGAATAGCCGGCCTATTTCTCACCTCTATCCTCGGAGCCTTCTATCTCGGAAGAAATATACAGGAATTTCGGACTGCTAAAAAAACCATCTGGTTATCCTTTTTAGCCATCCTATCCCTCCCCATCGCCATCCCGGCTGTCCTCTTTCTGATTGGCGCCCTGCTCTTGCTCATTTTCCTGGTCCTGGCCTTCTTACTAGGCGGTCTGCTCCTAAGCTTGGGCCTCTTCGTCAGCGGCGGCTATCTTATCTGGGAAGGCTTTAGTTTAATGCCAGAGGGCTCTAGCATATTCCTACTGGGTCTCGGCAGTGGCCTGTCCCTGCTGGGCGGTTCCATCCTTATCTGCCTAGTTACCAGTATCTTTGCCTACTGGGCTTGGAAACTGGTAAAAACCTTCTTTAAATGGATCCTGAAACGAGGTAAACGAGCATGAAAAAGAGACTAATTATTGCCAGCATTATCGGCTTTGTCAGCCTGATTCTGGGCTTGATTATTACGGGTATCGGCTATTTTTCCGGAGGCATTGACCAACTGAGCCAAGTTGTCAAACCAGCCTACATCGAAAAATCCTATGAGCAACTCGATACGGTATTTGTCAACGGTTTCGCCCATACCCTTCAGTTTACCGAATCCGCAGATGATAAATACCATGTCCGTTACTATGATTTTGAGGATAGTAACTTTTGGCCCCTACAAGTGATCGAAAACAAGGGGAACTTGACGATTGAATCCTACTTTACCGATACCAAAATCAACGGAATCATGCAATACGGAGCAGAAATAATCGCCAACAACAATCCTACCTACCAGACCTTGACCATCGAGGTACCCAAAAATAAAACACTGAAAAAACTATCTGGATCTATTGGGCCAAACATAACCATCGAAAACATCCATATCGAAGAATTGGATCTATACGGAAGCCCACAAATCCTCAATTCTACGATTGACAAGGGGAAATTGGTCCTCGACGGCTATATGCCTTATATCGAAAATTCTACCTTGAAAAACCTGACCATCGCTGCTGACCACAACTACATCGCTCTGAACGATGTCCAGCTTGAAAATGTGACCATCGAAGAATTTTCTGAACTGATTGCCATCAATATCAGCCTAACTGGCAGCAATACCTTCACTTCCTCAGGACCTGGTATGAATCCGCGACTCACCCTGTCCCTGTCTGAGGCCAGTCAAAAAGAAGCTTTTGTCAATCTTGAAGTGCCGATTAACAAGAAAAGACTTGCTTATGCCAACGGTCTGGAATTATCCGACGAAGAAATTGAAGAGTATTTTGCCGAAAGCGACTATCTTCAGGAACAACTCAACGAAATCGGGATTTTCCCAACTAGCATTTACAAGGACCAGAAGGTTACTAGCGATTCGGACAAGCAAACCTTGACGGTCGGAAAAACGGATAGCAAACACAGTCTGACTGTCAAGGCGACCAATGCAAACATCCTACTCGGAGAGGAGGAATACGCGAAATGACAGGAGACAAGCAGGTACAAAGACAGGCCTTAGCCCTTCTGGAAGAACGAGGGGTCTCCCTTGAACAGATTGCAGACCTGGTCATGTGCCTACAAAACCAGTATATCCCTGACTTAGCCTTTGAGGAATGTCTGGAAAATGTGATGGCTGTCCTTGACAAGCGAGAGGTACAAAATGCCATTATCACAGGAGTGGAAATCGATAAACTGGCAGAACAGGACCAGCTTTCCCAACCCCTCCAATCCATCCTTATGAGAGACGAGGGACTTTACGGTATCGATGAAATTCTGGGCCTCTCCATCGTCAATCTCTATGGCACCATCGGCTTTACCAACTATGGCTACTTGGACAAGTCCAAGCCTGGTATCATTGCAGAGCTAAATAGCAAGGAAGGCCAGCATTGCCACACCTTCTTGGACGATATTGTCTGTGCCATCGCTGCCGCAGCAGCCAGCCGCATTGCCCATAATGACCCTGATAAGAGTGCCATTGCCAACCAAAACTAATATAGTCTTTTGAATTATCTTTGATATAGTCTTTTAGTTTACTTTTAGTACTAGGCAACGAGCTGCAGGCAGTACT
>CAMBAD010000058.1 GCA_945864085.1 uncultured Streptococcus sp. | reverse complement strand
AGATGATATGATACCTAGCTCTTGTCGCTTGCGACTTAGAGATAGGGACACCTTTGGGTGAAAAGAAAAGTTGTTCGCTATTTCTAGCTTGAATACAGTATAAACCCGTTAACTTAAATGAAACTAAAAGTTTTCTTATCCTTAGCTTAAATTAAGTTCCCATCTATACCGCACATATAAAAATCCTGCTCGGAAGGCATTATCCAAAATCGTTGCCAGCCAGATAGCCGATAAACCTAGATTAAAAACGGTCACCAGTACATAAGCTAGTCCAATCCTGACCACCCACATACCGATACTGGTCGCATAAAAGGGAAGTCTAGCATTTCCCAATCCTTGCCAAAGCGCAGTTAAGATAAGGGTCGCGGCTGTAAAAGGAACTCCCAACATAGAATAGAGCAAGACCGTCTGGCTTGCTTGAACAGCCTGGACATCCTGAGTATACAGACCTATCAAAAATGGACCTGCTAGGTAGCTTATCCCAGCCATGAGAAACATAAAAATAAGCGAAAGACTGAGACTGGTTTGGTAAAGGTGCCGAACCATCGACTGTTCCTGCCTGTGTTTGGCAATCAGGATAATCGTTGCTGTAGCAATACCAAAAGCTGGCATATAGTTAAACTGGGTCAGGGTTTCTCCAATAGCATTTCCTGCTACGACCGCTGTTCCCAAACTGGTGATAAGGGCAACGACTACCACATCCCCAGCTCGCATCATCAAACGCTCTCCAGTAGCTGGCAGGGCTAGGCGAATCAATTCCTTATCAAGGGACCAGGTCCATTTTTCTAAGGAAAGCGGTAACTGCGACCAAAGGAGCAGGCAACCAATCAGTCGTGACAAGACTGTTCCGATTGCAACTCCTGCCACGCCAGCATGGAGCACAAAAACCGCAAAAGCGGAAAAAAGGGCATTGAGGAGGTTGGATAACAGACTGATATACATAGGAAAGCGCGGTTTGCCCAAGGAACGTAAAATGGCACCCAGACTGGTCATGAAGCCCAGAAAAAGAATGCCTCCGCCAACCAAAATCAGATACAGTCCGCCTTCTTGTGCTACTTCAGGGACCGCTCCCAAGCTGGTAAGCAAGCTAGGTCCAAGAAAAACCGCCAGCAAGCCTAGAAATAAGCTGACAAACAGGCTTAGTTTCAGGCTTTCACTGGCAATATAAGCGACCCGCTCAGACTTATCCTTCCCCACAGCTTGGGCCAGGCAGGAGGAACTAGCTGCTGCAAGCGCGATAAACACCGCCTGATAAACTGCCAGAATATTATTTGCAAGGGAAACACCCGACAAGGCGACAAGCCCTAAACCAGCCACTAAATAGGAATCCACCATCCCCATCAACATTTGCAAAATATTCTCCGCCATGGCTGGCAAGGCAATCCTTAAAATTTCTTTGTAAGTTTGTTTGTTCATCATCTCGACTTCAACTGTTTGATATCTACTATTTTATCACAAACCAACTCCAATAGTTCTTCATCGTGGGAAATTAGCAAGACCAGCTTGTTTTTCCTCTTCAAGTCCAACAAGGCCTGAGCTACTTGCTGCATCTGTTTCAGATCCAAGCCGCTGGTTGGTTCATCAAAAATGAAGATTTCCTTATCCGCCAATAAGCTGGCGACCATCATCAGCCGCTGCTGCTCACCACCTGAGAGACTGACTGGATGCCGCTTCAATAAATCCAGCAGACCAAACTGCGCGACCAGCTGGTCATCGATTGCCCGATTTTTTCTTCCAAGCGTCAGCTCTCGCTCCACACTTTCTGCGAAAAGCTGGAGGCGAACTTCCTGCATGACAAGGGCTGTTTTTTCTAATCTCTGCCGTGCAGATAGGTCTTGTTGCTGCCACGTGATACGAGCAGATTTCGCCTCGGCAAGTCCGACTAGATAGCGAGCCAGGCTGGTCTTACCTGAACCATTTGGGCCAACCAGACCGACAACTTGACCCGTTGCCAAGTCTAGTTGGTCCACATACAGCAATTCCTCCTGCCCTTGTGAGACAGACAGGTGCTGGATAGATAGGCCAGTCTGCCCTGAACTATTTCGGCTAGGCAGCTCTGCCATTTCCCCTTGAAAAGAAGCTGGAATAAGCCGACGCAAGCCACGGTGCTGACGCTCTTTTTCCGATTGTGCCAGAAAATCTTTCGCTTCCAAATCCAGATGTAGACAGCCATCCTGAAAATAAAGGTAGCGATCCGCCAGCTGACTCAAATAGGACAGACGGTGCTCTGCGATAATGATGGTCTTGCCTTGTTTTTTCAAAACCTGCAGGATTTCTTGCACCATTGCAATGCCTGCCTGATCCAGATTGGCTGTTGGCTCATCCAAAACCAGCAAATCCGTTCCCTGCATAGCCGCCACCGCCAAGGCCAAGCGTTGTTGCTGACCGCCTGAGAGACTGGAAATGCTGCGTTCATACAAGGGTTCTAGTCCGAACAAGTCATTGACCCAAGCCAACCGTTTCTCTATTTCTCCTCTGGACAAGCCTTGATTTTCACAGGGAAAAACCAGTTCCTGCAAGACTTGACTATGGAAAAACTGGGTGGAGGGGTGCTGAAAAACGGAAGCAACATGACGAGAAATTGCCTCAAGGCTAGTCTGCTGTACAGCCAAATCCCCCAGATGAACCTGCCCCGAGAGTTGTGCAGGGTAATATTCTGGTACTAGGCCATTGAGCACTTTGAGAAAGCTAGATTTGCCAGAACCACTCTGACCGCACAACACGACACATTGACCAGCTGGAATCCTTAAATCTGGAATGGAAAGGGCCGGTCTAGCAGAAGCTGGATAGCTTAATTCCAGATTTTTTACCGTCACAGCTGGACGAGAAGGAGAAAACTGAGACAACATAGACAAAGACTCCAATCTAGTATAGTCCAGGATGACTTGATGTATTCAGGCGACTTACCCGACAAGGCCAAGCCCTTGGTCAGACTAGCCACCGTCAACTCCTGAGCCGTCCGCAAAAGTGACATCATCAGGGGAACCAGAAAATATTCCATATACTGAAGGGGTCGAAAAATCATATCCCTCCTCCGCAAGAAAATCCCCCTGACCTGTAAGGAAGCCTGAATAAGACGCGCATCCTGCTTAATAGCTGGTAAAAACCGAAACATAACCCCCAGAGTTAACAAGAAAACCTCTGGCAAATACCATTTTCGCAGGCCATGAATGAGTTCATAGCCCGTTGTTGTCATCAGCAAGAAATGCCCTGCTAAGAGGGGAGGCCAGATATAGGTCAGAACGACCAAGAAATGTGCCAACCAAGCTGGAAGGAAGGGGAGATAGGACAAAAGCCAAAAACCAGCATAGGCCAGCGGGCTGATGACCGCCATTTTTTTCTTCCGAGAAAACCAGAAAAGCAGGCCAAATCCCAAGACCAGCACTGCATTTTCAAGGATAGCCAAACGCATACCATAGGTAAAACTAGCGAAAATGACTAGAATGATTTTTGTACGGGCATCTAGTTTCATGAAACTAACCCTGACTGCTTGAAGTACCGCTTCAGCATGTATTGACCAAATAGACCGCTGATAAGGGCTGTCACGATAATGGTTGTTGACAGCCAGATTACATTGGCCGGAGTAAAATCAAGCATGACACGAGCCACATATTCTGCTGACTTTCCACGCGCCAAAAGATTAGCAGCATAGGCATCACGCATAAACCACATAAGGATAATTGGCCCTAAATTCCCGAAGGAAAAAAGAACATAGCTAAACAGATTGGTCCATTTTTGCTGATAACGACCCGACTTGGCCACCATATCTGCTAACAAACCAAAGGTTAGACTAGGCAGGAAAGCCGCTGTCATATAGCCTGAGAGGAAGAAAAAAGCCGCCATCACTGCCCCTACCAGACTGATGGACCCAAACTTCCCAACCTTGGCTACCAAAATCATATAGACTGGACCAGCCAAAAGAGCAGCCCCAGCAGGTGCATACATCATATTGCCAGACCGATCAAAGACCAAGCTTATCAAGGTCCCCAAACCAACACAAACAAAGTAGAGGGCAGCAAAAGCCCCTGTCACCATCAGATCTTTTACTTGTAACTGTTTCATCTATCGTTCCTTTACTAACTGTCCGTCTTCCAAGCGGAACATCACATCCGCACAAGCCATGGTCGAACTTCTATGGGAAATCAAGAAGACCATCCCATGACAATATTCTTTCACCAGCTGGATAAAGCGCGCCTCATTGAGCGAATCCAAATTACTGGTTGGTTCGTCAAAAATATAGCAATCCGCTTCTTTGAGCAAGGCCCGCATGAGTTCCAACCGCTGCCCTTCTCCAGCAGAAAAATCTCCGGCCGACTGGACCACCGTGTCCAACCCTTGTGGAGCCGCTAAAATGCGCTCCTTCATGTAACATTTTTCAGCCAAGGCCAAAATGTCTTCGTCTGACACATCCGTCCGTCCCAGGAGAAGGTTTTCCCGAATGGTCTGTTTGAAAATTTGCGGCACCTGCGGAACATAGGCAAAGGAGGCCTGCAAGTGTCGCTTATCAACTTGACGACTATCCAAGCCAGATAAGAAAATCTGCCCAGCTTGCCAATCATACCAACGCATAATCAGTTTCATCAAGGTGGATTTCCCTGCACCAGATTGGCCAACCAAGCCAATAATACCTGACTGCTCAAAATGCACAGACAGGTTTTGATATAGCCCCGTCTGACGCTCATCATAATCAAAATCCAAGTCAGAAATACGAATTTCTCCTACCGATACTGGAATCTCTTCTCCTGATTGCCCTGGCTCTGGCTCATCCAAGAGCGCGTAGATATTACGCCCTGCGTTCATCGCACGCTTGAAACCAAGTGGCAGACGGCTGAGCTCCAAGAAGGGCGCAAAGGAACTGGTAAAGACTACCAGCAGCCCCGTCCCCTCAGCCAAGGCTAAGCGACCCGTCGCCACCAAATCAAAGACCATTCCTGCAAATCCTAAAACAGATAAACCTACCACCAAGAATGAAAGGGCATACTGCATAAAATTAGCCTGAGCCACCTCACGCTCCTGCTGGTTGACCAACTGGCTCTTGGCAGTCAAGGCCGAAAAGCGTTGATCCGTCTGCTGAAACTGCAAGAGGTCCTTCATGCTCTTTAAACTTTCAATAAAGTAAGACACATACTGCTTGCGACTAGCATTTTGCCCCTTGAGCAAGGGCTGGAGCTGCTTGGCAAAGCGATTGGGAATAGCAATGGCTAGGAGGGTATAGGTCACCAGAGCAAGAAGCCCCAAGAGCCAGCTAGATAGCCCAAAATAAACCGTCAAACCCAGTGCCACCAAGGTCCCTGTGCAAATCGGGGCAATGGTGTGGGCAAAGAAAACCTCTAAGGCCTCGATGTCCTCCCCAATCATTTTGAGCAAGCTACCACTGTCCTGCCGATCTAATTTAGCCGGTGCCAGACGACGCAGCTTGGCAAAAATCATCTTCCGATAGGCAGCCAAGGTATGAAAGGCCACATAATGACCGAAGTAATGTTCCCCATAACGGAAAGCACCCCGTAAAAGGGCCAAGACGACAAGTAGGACCAGCCACCCCGCAGAAAGAACCTGCCCAGCAAGTCCTGCAAAAGCCAAGTAAACCAAGATAAGGGGAATGGCCACAGTCACCACTTGACCAAGAACTGCAAAACAAACCGCCAAACCGATTTTAGGCAGCAGGTGCTTCATAGAACCTAGAAGCCTTGGAAGCAGTTTTGCAGTTGGGTATGTTTGATTATCCATAGATTGCTTCCTCCAATTCTCTCTGCTGGTCCACCAAGGAACGGTAGGCCGCACTTTCATCGTACAACTGCCCTGGCGCTCCCACCCTAGCCTGCTCTCCCTTGGCTAGGAACAAGACCTGACTGGCTCCTTGGACCTGTTTCATCTTATGAGTAATCACGATAACAATGGCCTCCTTAACCACCAAGCTAATCAAATCGTAAATCAAGCCTTCATTGTCCTGATCGACGCTAGAAGTCACCTCGTCAAAAATGTACAGTGAGCGTTTGGCCAAAACAGCACGGGCACAGATGACCTGCTGGCGCTGACCAGGCGACAAGAAAATACCATCATCGCCAACCACCGTATCCAGACCATCTGGCAACTGATGGACAAATTGCAAAACACCATGCCGCTCCATCCACGCCAGAATCTCTTCCTTGGACCAATCACCAGCCATGCGTAAATTCTCATAGATTGACTGGTTGAGCAAGGTTGACTGGCCCGACACATAAAGCACCTGCTGGTTAATGGCAGCTTGGCTAAAACCAGAAATCTCCGCCTCACCCAAGTAAATCCGCCCCTTATCAGCCTTTAAGCGCTTCAACAAAAGCTGAGCCAAGGTCGTTTTCCCCTGCCCCGACTCACCCGCCAAGGCATAGACCTGACCAGCCGTCATGGTCATGGAAATATCTTCTAGGACAGACTTTTCCCCGTAGGCAAAGGCCAGATTTTCTAGTTTCAGACTAGCAAAAGCAGGCACATGGGCAGAATGAATTTCCTGCTCCGCTGTCATGCTGTCCAAGAAACCAAAAATACGGTCCGCCATCTTGGTATTCATCATGACCAAGTGCATACCGTAGCCCTGCTCCCGTATTGGTGCAAAAAACTCCGTCGCAATGAGGACAAAGAAAAGCATACTAAAGAGAGACAAATTGCCTGCCGCTAGGCTATTGACCGCCACAAAACCAGACAGGCCAATCCCCAGATACATAACCGCATCCATGTAGCCCACCGCTTGCAGCTGGAAACTGAGCAATTCCATGGTCGCATCGCGGAAGTCCTCCGCCTGCTTATTGAAATCTTTTTCGTAGATCGCATCCGCCTGATAGGAATAAAGGGTGTTGAGCCCTTTGAGGTCATCCAAGAAAAGATTGCCTACGTCCATATAAGAAGCCCAATAGCGGTTCATAATCCGCTTGGACCGCTTCTGCATGGCCACGATGGAAATAGGAATCAAGGGCAGGGCCAAGATGAAAATGACTGCTCCCAGAGGGAAAATGGCAAAAACCAGCCCTAAAACCGTCAGACAGTTGAGGCGCGTGCGCAGAGCCATGGGCAAGTAATAAGAATAGTAGGTATCCAGGCTGTCAATCCCCTGCGAAGCGATGTTAAAGACATCCGCCGCTGTTGCCTGAGATTCAAACTGCCCATCACGGGCCACCAAGGCTTGAAAGAAGGACTGCTTGAGCGAATCCCTAGCATACTGGGAACCGATGCCCTGCAATTTTTTCGCCAACAGCGACACCGCAAAGCCGAAGGCATTTAATCCTAACAGCCAGCCTGCAAATTGCCAGACATTGACAGTCCCGCCAGCATAGAGGCTAGCAATCCCTTGGGCAATCAAGTAAAAGGAGATTATCCTCATCAAAAACTGAACCCAGGCCAAAAAAGCTGCCAGGTACATAACGGACATCTTGGGCTTAATCCGCTCCTTCAACCGACCCAATAAGGCCTTTTTCTTCTCACGGGATATACGTTCTTCTTTCTCTGCCATCTCCATCTCCATTTCCATAATGTTCCCAAAAACGCTTATTGTTTTTGCTAAAGTCACCTTCCATTATAACATTCTTTGAATTGTCTGTAAATTTTAATTTTTAAAAAACCTAAAAAACAAACCGCTCAAGGAGCAGTTTGTCTCATGTATATGCTTATTAAACACCCAAATAACGTTCTACTTCAGTCTGCATATCTGCAGCTGCAACAACGGTATTGTGGCGGACAGGTGCTGTTTCCAAGCCGTCCACAGCTGGTGGCAGGGCTACACCTGAAATCTCATGCAGTTTTGCCAGGGCTTCAAAGTCGGTCAAACCTGACTGGCCTGTCACTGCTTCAACCGCAACCACTGGGAACTTGTAAGGACTTGCTGTAGAAGCAATCACTGTCGGAGTTTGGTCCCCTGTTTGCTCCACATACTGTTTATAGACAGCTGAGGCAACAGCCGTATGTGGATCTTCAATGTAGTCTGACTCCTCATAGACACGCTTGATTTCCGCAGCGGTTTCTTCTTCTGTCGCAAAGGCGGCAGCAAAGAGAGATAAGATATCCGCGTCAGCCCCTTGAATGTCATACTGACCAGCTGTGTTCAAGGCTTCCATGAGCTCAGCTGTTTTGACAGCGTCATTGCCAAAGAGGTGGAAAATCAACCGCTCCAAGTTCGACGATACCAAGATGTCCATGGACGGACTGGTGGTCACGCGGAAGGGGCGGTTCTTGTCGTAAACGCCCGTCGAGAAGAAGTCGGTCAAGACATTGTTGTCGTTGGACGCACAGATGAGCTTGCCAACTGGTAGACCGATCTGCTTAGCGTAGTAAGCTGCCAAGATATTACCGAAGTTGCCTGTCGGAACAGTGAAGTTGACCTTGTCGCCCGCCGCAATCTCGCCAGTCTTGACCAGCTGAGCGTAGGCATAGACATAGTAAACAATCTGGGGTACCAAACGGCCGATGTTCATGGAGTTGGCAGATGAAAACTGGAGTTTCTTGGCCGCCAACTTGGCACGAAGGGCCTCATCGTTGAACATGTGCTTGACATTTGTCTGAGCGTCGTCAAAGTTTCCATCAATGGCCACCACGTGCGTGTTGGCACCTGTCTGCGTAGTCATCTGCAATTCTTGGACCTTAGACACCCCGTCGCGTGGGTAGAAGACGATGATTTGCGTGCCAGGAACGTCCGCAAAACCAGCCATAGCCGCCTTGCCCGTGTCGCCTGATGTCGCAGTCAAGATGACAATCTCATTTTCCAAACCGTGCTTTTTAGCCGCAGTCGTCATCAAGTAAGGGAGGATGGACAGAGCCATATCCTTGAAGGCAATGGTTGAGCCTCGGAAGAGCTCCAAGTTGTACTGACCTTTTAGCTTAACCACTGGGGCAATAGCTGGCGTGTCAAACTTGCTGTCGTAGGCATTGTTGATACAATAGTCCAGCTCATCTGCCGTAAAATCATCCAAGAAAGCCGACAAAATCAGCTTGGCAACCTCTTGATAAGAAGCATCTTTCAGAACAGAAAAATCCAAGTTAACTGTCGGAATCGAAATCGGTGTAAACAAACCACCGTCGGTCGCCAAACCCTGTAAAATCGCCTGACTAGCCGATACAGTATTTTTTGCATCACGTGTTGATTGATATACTAATGTCATGGTGTCCCTCGTAAAAATCTATTTTTTCTATTCTACCATAAAACCCACCCAAATTGACAGAAAATTGGCAAGATAAGAGAAAAAACCGAACATCGGTTCGGTTTTGGTGAAGAGCAATTTAACCAGATTCTAGTTTAACCCTTCTTTTTCTAATCTTTTTATCCGTGACAAAATCCCAACCATATCCGACTCAATATAGTCTGCCTTACTTTGATCAACAGGAAGCCTCGTTTCTAAATAACCGATAACAGTTATGCCTGCAGTTTTAGCAGTCTGAATACCATAAGCCGAGTCTTCAATAGCTACAGCTTGGTCAGGAGTGAGATCTAATCTTTTTAAGGTGGCTTGATAAATCGCAGGATTCGGCTTGCTTTCCCCAAAATCCTCTCCGCTCACAATAGCATCAAAATAGTGAGCAATCCCACAAGCCTCCATAACTTCTCTGATATGTTGCTTGGTCGAAGAGGAAGCAACAGCTAGCTTTATCCCCTGTTGCTTCGCATAGTCTAAAATAAAAAGAATATCTGAACGGAATACAGAAAGATAATCCAGAAAATCATATCGTGCTTGCGAAAATTCCTCTAATCGACTGGCAATAGTTGATAAATCCAAATCTGTCCCTGATAAGTGTTTGATTGTTTTGTGGAGGCGAACATAGGAAGAACCCACTAATAAACCAGCTTCTTCCTCACTCAACTCTACACTTCCATTCGTCAAACTACAAATAAATTGGGTTAGTATCTGAAAATCAATATACTCTGTGTCAACAATGACACCATCCATGTCAAAAATTATTCCTGCCACCATACTTGTCCTCCCCTTCTTTTTTAATAGTATTTCAAAATATATTTATCACTTCAATAGTTACAAAAATACCAGCACGCCATACGCATGAAGAAAATGCATGTAACTGTTTTCTAGCTACATGCATTTTTTCAAAATATTTTCACGACATTTACACGATTGCATTGATTTATCCTCGTTTTCTCCTACATTATAACAAAATTTCATGATAAAAATATAACTTTGTTATGAAAAAACGTTATCTGAAAACTGAGTTTTCTTCGTGAGTTTGTCGTGAAATACCAGCCCATTCAGGCGAATAAGCTGGCTTATTGAATTTGGAGGCATTTTACCCATCAATCCTACTTGGAGGCAACTAACCAAGTCATGATTTTCCAAACGAGTCTAGGTTTATTGTCGCAATAATTCTAGCCCCAAGTCTTTCTAGGCAGATTGACGAAGGTAGAACCTAGACATCAAGGAATGATTTTCTAAATGAGACGAGGCAAAGCGACGCAGGCATAACTGAAGTTAGACAAGGAGCTTTAACGACGGATCGTGACGAAAATCATTACTTGATGCGACCTGGACGCTCTTTGTAACCGTAATAAGCATCCTCAATGATCTCTTGCATGTGGTCAACCATTGCGAGACGAGGGTTAGCAGGTGTACATTGGTCTTCGTAGGCAAGAAGAGCCAATTCACGAGAGTGCTCTTTGAGTTCTTTTTCATCGACGCCTTGAGCTTTCAAGTTCATTTGGATACCGATGCGTTCACCAAGGTCATACACTGCTTGTGCGTAAGCTGCAACAGCTTCTTCTGGTGTTGAGCATGGAAGACCGAGCATACGAGCGATGTCTTGGTACTTCTCATCTGCCTTGTAGTAGTTGTACTTAGGCCATGTTGCTGTCTTAGCTGGACGAGTACCGTTGTA
>CAMBAD010000057.1 GCA_945864085.1 uncultured Streptococcus sp. | reverse complement strand
AGCTGGTGGTTTTATTGTTTTTCTCGTAGAGAAAAACTGGCTCGAAGCCATAACAGAACAGTCTCTTTTACGGAGGCTGTTTTGTTATTAATAAGATCGGTTTTTGAGCAAAGATTATGATATTGGTCTTAAAAATTCAAGATTTAGTATTTGTGAGGCATTCAAACTATACTCCTGTCTAGAATCTCATTAAGGCGACTTATTAATATATTGAAGTTGTTGCCATCTTTATTGTCCAATTGGTCATAATTAAAAAGATGTTTTTGTCCCTATAATGTTGACTTTGTCCCAAAAGATTGTTATTATATTTTTAGGAGGATAGACAGATGAAAAAAAAACAAGTGATAAACCTTATTAGATATTTTACAGAGGGCAATACTTCTGGATTTAGAACTGAAGCCTATGAGATAGCTAAAGCCTTCGACAAAGCGGGAGATCACCAATTAGCAGAATATATTATAGCAATGCTTTCAGAAAACAATACATTTATTCCGCAAGTAAGCGAAGAAAAATTTGAATCTCTAAGAAAAATTCAATTGACAAATTTTAGTCCATTACCACTTCCAGAAGCTATATCTTCAGATGTTATAGGAGTGGTGAACGCCGTGCGACGAAATATTGGGGTAGATAAATTTCTGTTTGAAGGTGCACCTGGGACAGGGAAGACAGAAACAGTAAAGCAGATTGCTCGCTTGCTGCAAAGAGAGCTATATGTTGTAGATTTTGAAACTATTATTGATAGTAAACTAGGTCAAACTGCAAAAAATATAGCTAATTTATTTAAAGAAATCAATAGTTTTACGCACCCCGAACAAACGCTTATCTTGTTCGATGAAATTGATGCTATTGCATTAAACAGATTAGATAATAATGATCTTAGAGAGATGGGGCGTGCAACTACAGCAATATTAAAAGGGATGGATACGTTGCGAGACGGAATTGTTTTGATTGCAACCACTAATTTATTTAGCGCTTTTGATAAAGCTCTAATTCGAAGATTTGATGCAGTTATTAACTTTAATCGATATAGTCAAGAAGATTTGTTGGTGATTGCGGAATCTATGATGTCAACTATTTTGAACGATTCAAAGCATTCTGGTAAAAATGTGAGACTTTTCAAAAAGATAGTTGCGCTTTGTTCCCCTATTCCATATCCTGGGGAACTTAAGAATATCTTGAAAAGTGCAGTCGCATTCAGTAGCCTAACAGATAAGTTCGACTATTTACGACGATTATTTTCAATTTTTTATAAACCGGTTGGCAACACAACCTTAAAAGAGTTGAAAGAATTAGGTTTTACGGTAAGAGAGATCGAAATTTTGACAGGAATATCTAAAAGTCAAACAGCTAGAGAATTAAAGGAGGATTGATATAGATGAATGATCTTTTACAATTGAAAGGGCGTTTTGAGCAACGTTCAAGTAGTAGTAAGCCAGGAGCACCCAAACTCTTATCCAATAAAGTTGTGACGATTAATGAGTTAGTGGGGTTAAGAAATCAGCTAGAGTCACTAAGACAATATTGGGAAACTGTTACCTATTTTGAAGGAGCTTTTATAACAATTGTTTATAAAGACATAGTAGCTAAGAGTCGGCGAGCAAAAGAGCTATTAAAGAAGAATAGTCGTACTTTTCCAAATGATCTAATTGTTGGTGCTCGTTATATAGAAGGTAACAAGATACGACATGCCATTACTTACTATGTTGATAATAATACTATTGTCGAAACAATAAATAAATTAGAGTTAGCGATAGAAATTCTTGATGAAGAATTTTCCGGCAAGATTACTACAGAAGTAGTTGATGCAATAAATGCTAAGTTGTATCCATATGGAAGTTCTAAGTTATCGAAGACAACATTCTTACAAGTCATTGTTGATGTTAGTTCTATCGAAGAGTTCACTATTCCAGAGGCAAATATTGATTCGGGGCAACGGTCAATTGTTAGTGTGTTTAAAACGGAACTACAAACGTCCGAACTGCTTCGTAGATTGGGCTTAGATATTTCTATCGGTAGAGTAATAGATGATTCAACTATTTTATTAACTCCGGATGAGATTGCCTTAATAATGGAAAAGGCACCTTATCTCATATCTATGGCGACAGTGGATTTATCTCAATTAGATATTCTGGATTTTGATGAGGCAAATTCGAGCCAAATATTGTCAATTCCAGATCCTACCAATGAGCCTATCATCGGTGTTATTGATACTTTATTTGATGAGAGCGTTTATTTTTCGAAATGGGTAAAATATGAAGATAGAGTTGATAGTCAAATTGAAAAAATGTCAAGTGATTATGAGCATGGAACGGGCGTATCATCTATAATTGTTGATGGGGCTTCAATTAATCCGGATCTTGATGATAATTGTGGTCGTTTCAGAGTCAAACATTTTGGTGTTGCTACAAGCAAACAATTTAGTTCCTTTACTATTATGAAACACATAAAAGAGATAGTTGCTGAAAATAGAGAAATTAAAGTTTGGAATTTATCTCTTGGTTCTGCACTTGAAATTCATAAAGATTTTATCTCTCCTGAGGCGGCAATATTGGATAAAATTCAATATGATTATGATGTTATATTTGTTGTTGCTGGAACAAATAAGCCATCAGATTCGAATAGCCCGATGTTAATTGGAGCACCAGCAGACTCAATAAATTCACTTATCGTTAACGCAGTGAATAGGGAAAATATGCCTGCTTCATATTCCAGAATAGGTAAAGTTCTATCTTTCTTTAATAAACCAGATGTTAGTTATTATGGTGGAGATGGTAGAGATAGAATTAGGGTCTGTTTCCCTCTAGGAGAAGGTTTTGTTAAGGGAACTTCATTTGCAGCGCCTTGGATTACGAGGAAAATTGCATACCTCATACATAAAGTGGGATTAAGCAGGGAAGTTGCTAAAGCATTAGTGATTGATTCAGCTATATCTTGGAGCCAAAATATGGCATCTTCAAATGTTATAGGTTACGGTGTTGTTCCTCAAGATATTAATGAAGTAATAAACGCAAAAGATGATGAGATAAAATTCATTTTGTCTGGGGAATCTCTCAAGTATGATACATATAACCACCAGTTACCAGTTCCTATTGTAAATGGACAACATCCTTTTGTTGCTAAAGCGACACTCTGTTATTTCCCAAAATGTTCCAGAAATCAGGGAGTTGATTATACTAACACAGAATTAGATATTTATTTCGGAAGAATGTTGCCTAATGGTAAAGGTATTAAAACAATAAATGACAATAAGCAAAGTGATAATGTAGCACTCCACGAAGAAGATGCGCGGGAACAATACAGAAAATGGGATAATGTAAAATCAATTATAGAATATGTTAAACCACGTGGACGTGCGAAGAAAGCCTATGATAATGGCTTATGGGGATTCAGTCTCAAGACTAAGGAGAGATTAAATACTGGAGACGGAGAAGGGCTAAAATTTGGAATTGTTGTTACTCTTAAAGAAATCAACGGCATAAACAGGATTGACGACTTTATAAACCAATGCTCAATGCGTGGCTGGTTAGTGCAAAGAATCGATGTGGAAGAACTGATTCAAGTTCACAGTATTGCTGAAGAAGAAATTAGTTTTGATGAGTAACGAGCGTCAAAAGTGTTCCTTTATATTTGGTAAATATTGTAGTATCTTTGCTTGAATCGGTTAGAAATTAAATTAGAAATTATTAAGAAAGTGTGGATAATGAATGGAAAGCTTTACAATTGAATTTGAAGCCGATTCAGATGGCTATTTTACTTATGAGTGTCCATTTTGCGAAGAGCAATTTAAGCTATTGGCTTCCGAGGTGCAAGATGGAGATTTTGAACTCGAGGAACTATTTTGTCCGTATTGCGGATTAGTTGATAATGCTGATAAGTTCTATTCAAAAGAAGTATTAGCCTATATTCAAAATCTCGCCGAAGAATGGATGATTAACACTATAAATAAGAGTTTTGGTTCAATCAAAAGTTCAAAAAATTTTAAGGTTGACTTCAAGAAGATAAAGCATAACTCCATTGCTAAACCATCTGAAATAGACTCCGTTGAGGAAGTATTTACTTGTGAAATGTGCGAAAAACATGAAAAAGTTTTATTCAGTGCAGGAGCTTCAAAAGTTTTCTGTGCTTACTGTGGAGGTGATTTATGATGGAAGAATTACAAAAATATAGGAAAATCAGTTTAGATTTCAGAAGAAATTCATCAAATATGCTGAATACAAAGTATAATGATGGCTTACTATATCTCATCAGATTTAAAGAATTTATTGACAAGAACGATATTATACGTTAAATTTTAGAAGACCTATGGATTGATTTACCGAAAGACTTTAATGAAAAGCTCGTATCGGAAGATAATAATTCAGAATGGAGCAATTTCAGTATTCCCATAGATGAATCGAAACATTTAAAACTTTGCTACGACTATTTGAATAAAATTATTGAAGATAACGTTGATTTAGCAGGATTGTCTTGTAATTTTCTGTTAACCTCTTCTAAAAAATTAATGATAAGATACGAGAGTTTTTGAAGAAAGCGTTCAAACCCTTAGTTGACTATATCAACGATCAATTATCTCAAAAAATAATAGAATTAACCGGAGTAAAACAAGCCATGTCTCAAATTACACAAAATATTGAAAATAATGACGGAACAGCTTCAGCAGTGGGAACTGGAACTATATCATCAATAAATAATGTCTCTACGACGGATATTGAAACTTTAAAAAATCTCTGTTCAAATATTTTGAAAGACTTAACTGGATTAAATATGTTGTCTGAGGATGATAAGGAAGTGATTATTGATGATATTGAAACGATTCAATCGCAAGTCGTTTCCGATAGACCTAAGAAAATAAAGCTTAAGAAAGCGTGGTCTTCAATTCAAAGTTTTCTCCCTAAAATCCCAGCAGGAATACCTGTCACATTACAATTAATAGAACTGGGTGAGAAATTATCCACATTTTTTTTAGTGCTACCATCTCTTATTGTGGGGTATATAAAAATCACGGGCTATTCCGTGATTTTTGTGGTTATAGGATTTGCGGCGATTTGGACTGCTGTCTGGACTGTGGTATAATGGTCTTATGAAAGAGACAAGAGTAAGCAAACGCTATGCCATTGTGGACTTGGAGGCTACGGGAACGGGGGTCGATGCCAAGATTATTCAAATTGGTATCGTACTGGTTCAGGATAGAAAGATTGTAGCGACCTATTCGACAGACATCAATCCTTATGAGCCCTTAGATGAGCATATCAAGGATTTGACAGGAATTACAGATGAACAACTGAGTCAGGCGCCTGATTTGGGGCAGGTTGCTGGTCAGATTTATGAATTGATTGGTGATGCTGTTTTTGTTGCGCATAATGTTAAATTTGATGCCAATCTTTTGGCGGAGGCGTTGTTTTTCGAGGGCTATGAATTGATGACGCCACGTGTAGATACGGTAGAATTGGCCCAGGTTTTTTTTCCTAGTTTTGAAAAATATAGTTTGGGCTACTTGTCTGAGCAGTTGGATTTGGGGTTGGATCAGGCCCACACTGCCCTGGCAGATGCTTTGGCTACAGCCAAGCTTTTATTGGGCATACAGGAAAAAATTGTCTCCATGCCCAAGGTTATGGTGCAGCAGCTCTTGCCTTTGGCAGACCATCTGCTCTATGAGTCGCGCTTGGTAATTGATGAGTTGGTTGGGGACCTGTCGGATTCTTTGACAGACCAAGTTGCTCTAGTGCATGGTCTTGTGTTGCGTAAGACGGAGCCCGTTCAGGAGGCTGTGCACCTTTCCCAAGATTTTGTAAGGAATCTCTCCCTTCTGGGACTTGATGAGCGCAAGCAGCAGACTGCTTTTGCAGCCTTGGTGGAGCAAAGAATTGGAGATCAGGGGCATGTTCATTTCATTCAGGCTCAGGCTGGTTTAGGAAAAACCTACGGCTATCTGTTGCCTTTATTGGCTAGGACTACGGATCCAATTTTGGTGACTGTCCCATCTAAGATTTTGCAAGAGCAAATCATGGGCAAGGAAGGAAAGAGGTTGAAAGAGGCCTTTCAGATTTCAATTTCTTCATTGAAGGCACCAAGGCACTATATCAAACTGGATCGGTTTTGGTCTACTTTGCAACGTTGGGATGAGAATCGATTGGTCAATCTTTTCAAGATGCAGGTCTTGATCTGGCTCAGCGAGACAGAAACGGGTGATATGGATGAATTGAAGCAGAAGTATCGCTATCAGGCTTATTTTGATGAAATTGCCCATGATGGAAAACTGGGTGAGGATAGCTTGTTTTATGACTGGGATGTCTGGAGGAGGCTGCAAGGTCAGGCCATGAAGAGTCGGATTATTGTGACCAATCATGCCTATTTTCTCACCCATTTGAAAGACCAGGATCCCTTGATGAACCAGCGTCTGGTGGTAATTGATGAGGCGCAGAAATTTCTGTTAGCTGCGGAGAATTTGGCCAGTGATTCTCAGGAAGTGACTGTTTTGCTGCAAGGCTTGCAGAGTAAAAAAGACAAGGCTCGGACGGTCTTGGAGAAGCGTTTATATGAGTCGTGTCAGTTTGAATTGAACCATTTGGTGACCAAGTTTCGCCAGCATGGACATCAAGAAGTCAGCAGGGAGGAATTGGCACAGCTTCGGCAGAATTTGGTGGAACTGAGCGACCCAGATTTGCAGGCCATTACCCAACTTTTGACGGTTTATCAGCAGTTTTGGATAGAGGAGAAGCAAGTCCAGGATAGGCGTTTGACTTATTTACGTGGAACCAAGAAAGACTTGTTAGATGTGTCCAAATTGCTGCCACACACCAAGATATTCTGTATCAGTGCTACGCTGGACATCAGCAAGAAGGTCAGTCTGGCAGACTTGCTGGGCTTTGAACAGGTCAGTTTTGACAGCTTACCCAGTCAGAAAATGGGCAATCAGTTGTTGCTGGCCCCTGTTGATTTGCCAGATGTGGTGAACTGGACAAGGGAGGAGCATGCAGCCTATTTGGCTCATACTTTGGAAGAAATAGCTGAGCTGGGACGACCAATTTTTGTTTTGTTCACCTCTATTTCCCTGCTCTTGACGGTGTCGGACTTATTAGACAGTCGAGGCTTTGCCCATCTGGCTCAACACAAGCATGGCCAAGACAGCCATTTGAAGAGGAGATTTGAACGCGGAGACTGTCTTATTTTGTTAGGTACGGGTGTTTTCTGGGAGGGTGTTGATTTTGCCAGCCAGGAACAGCTGGTCCAGGTCATTACGCGCCTGCCTTTTGATAATCCGAAAGATCGGTTTGTCAGCAAGGTCAATCATCGCTTGCGCCAGCAGGGCAAAAATCCATTTTATGACTATGGTCTGCCGATGATGATGATTAAGCTGAAGCAGGCTATCGGTCGGACCAACCGCCACCAACACCAAGAATCGCTTGTTTTGCTATTGGACAATCGCCTCTACACCAAACGCTATGGCCAGCAGATACTTTCATTTTTGGAAAGAGATTACCCGATTTTAAGACCCAAAGTCTTAGAAATTAGTCAGACGATACAGGATTTTTTCAGTTAATCAGTTATAGTCTTTTAGTTTACTTTTAGTACTAGGCAACGAGCTGCAGGCAGTACTGGAGTACGGCAAAGCGAGTTAACGAAGTAATAAAAGAAAAACTAAACGACTATAATAAGATAAAAGGGAGCGAAATGGTTCCCTTTGTTTGTTGTAAAAAACACTTTTTGTCCAAAAAAGAATTAGGTTTAAGATAACGATTGGGTTTACAATATGTTTGGCAGTCATTCATGAAAAATATAGTCGAATGAATTAGCTTTCAGACAAGGAACTGAGGTGCAGGCTGTACTAGAGTACGGCAAGTCGAAAATGACGATGTATCAAAGATAATTCAAATGGCTATATAAATGGAAGACCAAAGGGGATTGCTGTTATTAGGCGATTATTAATCATTTTCTTTAGGTCTAAACTGTGGTATAATTTTTGAAATAGTAGTTTTGAGAGGCGGATTATGGCAGAAAAGACGATTGTGTTTAAGGTGGGGACCAGTTCCCTGACGCAAGAAAATGGAAGCTTGGATCGGATTAAGATTGCCCGCATTACCAACCAACTAGCGCAACTTCATCAGAAGGGCTATCAGATCGTGCTAGTGACTTCGGGCTCTATCGCTGCTGGTTTTCGGAGATTGGGATTTGACAAGCGACCGACTAAGATTGCGGAGAAGCAGGCTTCTGCGGCCGTTGGTCAGGGTTTGCTGATTGAGGAATATACCCAAAACCTGATGAAAGATGGTATTGTGTCGGCTCAGATTTTGCTGACCCAGGATGATTTTGCGGATGCCAGACGTTATCAGAACGCTTCTCAAGCCTTGCAGGTCTTGCTCAAGCAACGGGCTATTCCTATCATCAATGAAAATGATACCATTGCTATTGAGGAAATCAAGGTGGGGGACAATGACACCCTATCTGCCCAGGTGGCTTCGCTCTTGAAAGCAGATCTTTTGGTGCTTTTGACGGATGTGGACGGACTTTACACGGCCAATCCTAACAGCGATCCGACTGCTCAACATTTGCCTGAAATCAAGGAAATTACGGAAGACTTGTTTGCCATGGCAGCAGGAGCAGGCTCGTCCAACGGGACTGGTGGCATGACCACCAAATTGCAGGCAGCGCAGATTGCAACCAAGTCAGGAGTGCCAGTCTTTATCTGCTCTTCAAAAGAAGACACCGCTCTTTTACAAGCGGTCACCCAGGTCAATCGTGGCACCCTCTTTTTAGCAGATGACCATGCCATGAACCAACGCAAGCAGTGGATGGCCTTCTATGCTCGGACAGATGCAGCGGTTGAGGTGGACGCAGGGGCAACAGAAGCTATGTTGTACCAGGGCCGCAGTCTCTTGGTGGCAGGTGTCAAAGCCATCGAAGGCGACTTTGAAGTGGGGCAGGTCGTAGAAGTTTACAGTCAGTCGGACCACCGTTTGATTGGTAAAGGGCGGGTCAAATTGTCCTCCAAGGACTTGCAGGACCAGTTGGCAAATGGCAGAGCAGAGGGCGTGCTCATTCACCGCAATGATTGGGTGAGCTTATAGTTATTCAGTTTGTCTTGATTATGTTGACGAACGAGCAAACTGAAAGACTAAAGGAGAAAAATATATGACAACAACACAAGCATTATTAGATAGTTTATTGGCCCACAAGGCTTCTATCAATTTAGCGACAACCGAACAGAAAAACCAGGCCTTGTCAGCTATGGCAGACCAGTTGGTTGCTCAAACTCAAGAAATCTTAGCAGGCAATGCCATTGATATGGAAAATGCCCAAGGAAAAATCAGCCAGGTCATGCAGGACCGTTTGCTTCTGACAGCTGAGCGGATTGAAGCTATGGCAGACGGCATTCGGGCCTTGATTGGCTTGCCAGATCCTGTGGGGCTAGTCTTGGAAGAATCCACTCGGGTAGACGGTTTGCAGATTCGCAAGAAATCTATTCCCTTTGGCTTGGTGGGCATGATTTATGAAAGTCGTCCAAATGTGACCTCAGACGCCGCTGCTTTGGCAATCAAGAGCGGAAACGCAGTCATTTTGCGTGGAGGCAAGGAAGCCTTTCATTCGGCTCAGGCCATTGTCACAGCCCTCAAGGCTGGTTTGGAAGAGGCTGGTCTTTCGCAAAAGGTCATCGAGTTGGTTCAAGATACCAGCCGGGCCTCTGCGACAGAGCTGATGACGGCAAAAGGTAAGATTGACTTATTGGTGCCTCGTGGTGGTGCGGGCTTGATTCAAGCCGTTGTAGAAAATGCAACAGTTCCTGTTATCGAAACAGGTACAGGAATCTGTCATGTCTATATAGATAAAGATGCGGACTTGGACAAGGCTTTACAAATTGCAGTCAATGCCAAAGTCAACCGTCCTTCAGCTTGTAATTCGGCAGAGGTCTTGCTGGTCCATGAAGCCATTGCCAGCCAATTCCTGTCTCGCTTGGAAGAAGCTCTGGCTGGTCAGGTGGAATTACGTGCCGACAGTCAGGCCCAGGCTATTCTAAACCAAGCAACACCAGCAGGCGACCAAGATTTTGACACAGAATTTTTGGACTATATCTTGGCTGTCAAAGTCGTATCAAACGTAGAAGAGGCTATCAGCCACATCGCTCAACACTCGACAGGGCACAGCGAGGCCATTGTGACGGAAAACAGCCGGACGGCTGAACTTTTCACACTCCATGTGGACTCGGCAGCGGTCTATGTCAACGCCTCGACCCGCTTCACAGACGGAGGCGAGTTCGGTCTGGGCTGTGAGTTGGGCATTTCCACTCAGAAGATGCACGCCCGTGGTCCTATGGGCTTGCGTGAGATGACCACCTACAAGTACATCATCACAGGCGACGGCCACATTCGTTAGGAGGACAGGATGAAGATTGGATTTATCGGACTGGGCAACATGGGAGCGGCCCTGGCCCAAGCGGTCAGCCAGCAGCCAGACACCCAGCTCCTCCTCAGCAACCACAACCCAGCAAAAGCCCAGGCACTTCAAGAGAAGGTGGGCGGTCAGCTTTTTTCTAATGGTCAAATAGCAGAGCAGGCCGAGGTCATTTTCCTTGGAGTCAAGCCTCACCTGATTCAGACAGTCTTGTCAGGCTTACAGGACCAGATTAGCCAGAATCCGTCGGCTATCTGGATTTCCATGGCAGCAGGAGTGACCCTTGACAGCCTGGCAGAATTTGTGTCGGCAGACAAACTCATTCGGATCATGCCCAATACACCAGTCGCTATCGGCCAAGGCATGACAACCTATAGCGTGGTCAATCCAGAGCTCGCTCCGCTATTGGAACAAATCCTTGAAAAATCAGGCAAGGTCCAGCAGGTGCCAGAGAGCCTGATTGACGCAGCGACGG
>CAMBAD010000056.1 GCA_945864085.1 uncultured Streptococcus sp. | reverse complement strand
ACTACCTCCGCGCCCGCTACTACGACAGTCAGGCAGGCACCTTCCTGACAGCGGATAGTTATCCAGGCACGCTCACTGACCCGCTCAGTCAGAACCTCTATGCCTATGTGCAGAACAACCCAGCCAACTACACCGACCCGAGCGGGCATATCTGGAAGGCTGTCACAAACGCATATAACAGCGCTAAACGGGCCGTCACAAAGGCTTATAACACCGCTAAGACAGCAGTTGTCAACACGTATAATGCAGTCAAGAACGTTGTTGTAAATACGTATAACTCCGTCAAGAGTGCAGTTAGTCATGCGGCTAACTGGGTCGGAAACAAAGTAGATCAGGCAATTAACTGGGTTGGAAATAAAGTAAACCAAGCCAAGAATTGGATTGGTCAACAAGTGAATAATTTCCAACAAACTTCTATTTACCAAGCGGGTAGAAGTATGTATAACAGCGCCAGTCAATATGTCTCGCACCAGTACCAGCAAGCAAAGAAGACCGTTTCAAATGCCTGGGAACAGGCAAAAGCAATGGGGCAATCCGTTTATAACTGGGGAGTTTCTAAGACAAAAGAAGCAGCTAACATTGCACGGAACTGGACAAAATCCTTAGAAGAAACAATTAGACACGTTTGCACGACCGCCAATCGTTGGGTTGATTCAGGCGTCAACTTCCTTAAAAATGTGGATTGGAAGGGACTTGGAATCGCTGCAGCTGCCACGGTAGCAGCAATCGCAGTAACAGTCGCTACTGCAGGGGCTGCTGCACCAGTTATTGCTAGCTTAGCTGGAGGACTTGGTCTAACAGGTCTTGCCGCAACTGTCGCGACAGGAGTAGCCGTCGGAGCAGTTGGAGGAGCGGCAGCAGGTGGGACCTACGCCCTAACTTCAGGAGTTCTTTCAGGCAAGGAAGCAGGGACTATTCTCAAAGATGTTGGGAATGGTATGCTTTCAGGAGCTACCTCAGGAGCCCTTACGGGCGGTCTATTAGGCGGTTTGGGCGGCGTTGCCTCAGGACTTAGCAATGCGGTAGGTCGCCACGTAGCTGATACGCTAGTTGAAACAACTGTCGATACTATTGCGGATTTGGCGCAAGGCGGTGATGTCAGCCTAGCCAGCATAGGAGCAAGTTTAGCCTTCAATGCGGTGACGGAAGGTGTCTCTAGCAAGACTGTTACAGGCGCTAAGGCAGATGTAGCAGTTAACAAGCCTAAGGTAAATACAGGCGGTGTAGAAGTACTTGAAGCCAACTACAAGCACACTCGCCCAATTAAAGATGTGACCCCAGTCAACAATGGTAGTCAAAAACTGTTGACTGGTCCCGATCCGAATGCCTTGAGGTTGGAGGCGCCAAAAACAAGTGGAAAACCTGATTTTTATGTTGCATCAAACGGTAATGTGATACCAGCCACAGGTTACAGATATATGAGTTCTGATGCCCCGTACTTATCTACTTTAAAAAATACAATGGAGATCCCAGCAAATCCCTCAGGAACGTATCTATCCTTTAATGATTATGCTGTGCCTAATCCCGAGGCATTGCAGGTTCCGCACGATGCGTCCATAAAAGCAACATTTGATACTAAACAAATTTTAGATGATATCAGAATACCGAACGGAAAATGGGGTAAAGCCGATTATCTAGAACCTTTAACTTCAGATTTTCCTCAGTTTGGTTCAGGAGGAGCAACTCAAGCCATAACGACTGAATCTATAAAAATAGATAAATTAGTAGATTTGAGGAGAATGCCATGAGTAATAAGTTATTAACTACTGAACAAATTTATCAACAGATTGAGTTGTACTGTTTATCTAATAATATTTTATATGAAGAAGAACAAATTGGTGAGTGGGCTGATGATTTACTTAATATTATATATTCAATCGGCGGAGCACCTACTAGCTTAATAGTAGAAAAAATGTTACCAGAATATATAACCCAAGTAAATATAAACTGATGAGTAAAGCCGCTTATCAAGGAAAAATAATCGGATTCCCAAATTTCAACTTGAAATTTTGTGGTGAACTTTTATTAAAAAGAGATAATGTGGTGAGATAGGGAATAGGAGAAAAGTGGAACATAAACTCCAAATATTTTCGAGATACATTTGTAATCTCTATTGAAACCTATGACTAATGCTCAGAAGGGGAATTATGGAGAGATGAAGATGGATCGCTATATGGAAGAAAGGGGATATATAAGAATAAGTACAGATAGAGTAACAAGTATTGATGCAAAAGGACATCAAGGAATTGATGGTGTTTATTATCATAAGGGCACCGATACCTATGTTGTGGCGGAAGCAAAATATAATACTGCACAGTTAGGAAATCCGCAAGATGGTCCTCAAATGAGTAGCAATTGGATTGATAAGAGGTTACAAAAAGCTGTAGGTTCTGACCTTACAGATGTAATAAATTCTCAAGGATATGATAGTTTATTAGTTCGTATCATGCCTGATGGAAGCGTCAAATCAAAAGTACTGCCATAGGAGAATATAGAATAATGCGTGATAAAATAAAAGACAATGAATATTTTAAATGTTACATAGATAAACAAAAAAATAGGCTTAAATTTTATAAAAATAAATTACCCGAGATAGATACTTCAAAAGAAAAAATCATAAGATCAATGAAAAATGCTATTTTTACAATAAATTTTGAAGTTATAGTAGCAAAATATTCTAAAGGTGATGATTTGAACTTGATAAGGGAGGAATATATTAAAGCTATTCCTGCATTTAGAGAAGCTTTTTCAGACATCATTGATATGAATACTCTTCAGTTTATAGCTTTGAGTGTACTGTTGAATGTTGATTTATTTGATGATGAGGAATTTCTAGTTTTGCTTGATAAATTTGAGGTTTCACATGGAGTGATTGAAATCTTTAGAAGCAAAGAAGATGTTATTGATATTAATAGCTATAAAGATATAAAGCAATTCAGACCATGGGTTGCGGAACTTTATCAGAAACCTGAAGAGAGAGAGGCTATCATTTCTAAACAGTTATCTAATTGGTATAGAAGTCAAAGAAGTAGCTATTTCTACGGCTATGACAAGGTGAAAGAACCGCTATATTTCGGCTACTGGGCCTTGGAAATTGCTGCATTGGTAAAAGTATTGCATATCCCTGATGATTCTTTTAAGAATCATAAGTACTACCCTTACGATTTAGTTCATTTTGGAGGCTAACATGTTTTCAAAGTTATTTAAGAAGCCAGAAGTTGTCAAACCTAATTTTTATGAAAATGGGTCGCATATAATTGGAGTCTTTCCATTGTCTGAAAGCGAAGGAAAGCTGCTTTTCCCAAAGTATCCAGAGACATAATTTCAAGTAGATAATCGTTCTATTGACGAGTTCCGATTGCTAGTCATGTCAGAGGAAGATGATAAGGTGTTGGTTGACTTACCCTATAAAGAAGGTCTAATGAAACTTTCGCCAATCGTAGTCAATGAAACAGATACAGAAATTACAGTTTCTAAGATCGATAAGGAAACGCTATATCAATTATTTTAGAACACAACAAGCGAAATAAAGTTCTAACTTGCTAACTTCTATTATTTTTGATAAACTATTATAGCAATCAGCCTTTCGCAGTCTGCGATAGGCTGATTCTATACTAAATAGAATTGTCGCTGTAAGCGATACGTAAAAGTAGTAGAGATTCTTCCCGTCGCTCGGAGCGACAGCCTGAATCTAAAGTGATTCTTCTCGTCGCTCGGAGCGACAGCTTGAAGTCAAAGTGATTCTTCTCGTCGCTCGGAGCGACAGCTTGAAGTTAAAGTGATTCTTCCCGTCGCAAACTGAGACGGAGAGAATGACTATTCAGGCAGGCCATCGCTTGGGGCGACACTAATTTTATGTATTGTTTATCAACGATAAGAGAGGAGATTATATGACCCAAATACAGAAATTGTACACTTCCCGTCTTCGCCATCCCGAAGTTGCCCAGCTTGTAGTTCGCTTCTTAGATGACTTGGATAAGAAAGGTCTTTCGGTTGCCAAGGAAGATGTTGTAGAAAAACTACTTACAGACCTTCGCGCTAACCTACCGCATTTCCAACAATCACTCGAACAAGTTCGGGCAAGTGAAAAATCAGTTTCTATCAGTGAAGCAGATGAGCAACGCGACGCAGACTTCCAAGCACTTCGTGATAGTATCAAACCTTACCGTGTTTCAAAACGTGAAGCAGAAAAGTCTGCCTATGCAAGCCTTAAACTCCTCTTCGACCAGTACAAAGACACTGCAAAGGCCAACTACGAACAGGAGACCGCCCTCTTGACAAGCCTTCTTGAAAAACTTCGTTCAAGTTATAGCGACCAGATTTCAGCACTCGGGATTGAAAAATTTGTCTCAAACTTGGAAGAAAGCCACCGTGACTTTGAAACTCGTTTTTCCTCCCGTTCACAAGAAAGTCTAACCAAAGTTAGCTACGATGTGAAGGCACTTCGTAAGACTGTCTTGACCCCTTACCAAGACCTGACAGAGTATGTAGCAATTATGGTGAGAGTCAAAGACGACGCCTTGTATAAGGACTTACTTGAAGTCTTGAACAACAGCCGTAAGTACTACGCAGACATTCTTTCACGCCGTAAAGTGACTAAAGAAGAAGTAACCGCATAAACTCACGAAATCATCTAGTCTGACTAGGTGATTTCTTTCTGGTGTGGTAAAATAGAAAGTATCATTTCCATGGAAGGAGCGACTAATTTGCAATACCAACACCTACTCTTTGACCTTGATCACACCCTCCTCGACTTTACAGCAGGGGAGGAGATTGCCTTGACCCAGTTTTTGGAATCCATGGATGTTGCGGACATTGATGGATTCAAGTCCATCTATCGCCCCATCAATCAAGGCATGTGGAAGGACTTGGAAAAAGGCCTAATTTCAAAAAAAGAACTGATAAATACCCGCTTTTCACGCGCTTTTGCACATTTTGGCCGTCAGGTAGACGGACCAGCCATGGCCATGCGTTACCAAGAGTTTATTGGGCGTCAAGGGCAGATTTTTACCGGAGCAGACAACTTGCTCCAATCCCTGACTGACCGAGGCTACCATATTTATGCCGCAACCAACGGCGTGACCTACATCCAAGAAAACCGCCTTCAACACTCCCCCATCAAACCCTACTTCAAAAAAGTATTTATCTCCGAACAAATGGGAACACAAAAGCCTGCGGCTGATTTTTATGAAAAAATAGCAGAGCAGATACCCGATTTCGACTATGGCAAAGCCCTGATGATAGGAGATAGCTTGACAGCAGATATTCAAGGAGGAAATAATGTCGGCATTGACACCGTATGGTATAATCCCACAAAATTAACCAATCACAGCAGCGCAAAACCGACCTACACAGTTCGTAATTATCAAGAATTATGGAACCTATTGAAATAACCCCCGAGTTCATGGCTATTTACCATCCTTTGTGATACAATAAACATACAAACCTAGAGAAGGAGGCAGGAAGATGAAAAAAATAACCACTATCATTGGTATCATGTTACTCCTATCTGGCTGTAGTCAGAAGACCAAGGTATCAAACACAGAAGAAACCAGTTCAAGCCCAACAAGCCAATCAACAAGTAGTCAGACCAGTAGCACGCAAGAAACCAGCACCACGGCCACCGCAGAAGAATCCAGCACGGAAACAACCACTAATACAGAGACCGCAAGCCAAGCAGCCACATTTAACGGTGCCTACTATAGCGTCCAAGGCAAGTACGGCGAAGTCATCATTGCCAACAAAAAACATCCCCTAGCAAGCACCTACGCACCTGGCGAAAATCCAGAAGCCAAGGAAGCCTTCCTGCGATTGATAGCTGACATGCAATCACAAGGCTTTGATATTTCCAACTCCTACAGTGGCTTCAGAAGCTACGAAACACAGACCTGGCTCTACCAATCCTATGTCAATCAAGATGGGCAGGCAGCAGCAGATACCTACTCAGCCCGCCCTGGCTATAGTGAACACCAAACAGGGCTAGCCTTCGATTTGATGGATTCCTATGGCAACCTATTACAAGAGCCCACAGCTTCCCAGTGGTTAGCAAGTAACGCGCACCACTATGGCTTTATCGTTCGCTATCTAGCAGGAAAAGAAGCCATCACAGGCTACATGGCAGAATCCTGGCATGTTCGCTATATCGGCCAAGAAGCCACAGATATTTACAATTCAGGCCTGACCTTGGAAGAATACTTCGGAGTTCCAGGCGGCGATTATGAATAAGACAAACAGGGCCTGCAACTGTTACGCCCTGTTTTTTCAGTCAAAGAATTTGTCCGTATAACTAGCCCATGGTATAATGAACTATCTTAATTTTGGAGGTTCCTCATGCTTAAATCAATGGAAGTATATTTGGTTACCAATGGAAATGGCCTAGAAGCAATCGAATTTTATAAAGAGGCACTTGGTGCCACTGTAGAGCAAGTCAACATGTTCAATGATTTTATCCCTGACGGACCAGCTGAATTTGAACAGCTAGTCATGAACGCACAATTCCGTCTGAGTAACGGACAACGCTTTATGCTCTCAGACAATAGTCCAGAAATGCCTTATTCAGCAGGTGACAACATCACAGTTGCCCTGATTACGGATGATGTAGAGACAGCACAAGAATACTACAACAAACTATCTGTTGACGCCAAAGCCATCAACATGGAACTCCAAGCAGTACCGTGGTCACCAGCCTACGGCAATGTGACAGATAAATTTGGCATTTCATGGCAAATCAATGCAGAAGTAGCAGGCTACGGTCAAGAATACTACGCTGAGCAAGAATAATAAATAGGAGTAGGACATGAACCAGAGAAGCAATTCCCAGGTTCTATCCCACTCCTATTTTTTATTTCTTCAAAAATCAAATGAATACACGTCAGCTATATTATATAGTCTTTTAGTTTACTTTTAGTACTAGGCAACGAGCTGCAGGCAGTACTGGAGTACGGCAAAGCGAGTTAACGAAGTAATAAAAGAAAAACTAAACGACTATAATTTTTTCCAATAAGCCCGATAGAGGTAGTATTGCAAGCCTCCTACCAGCGGTATGAGTAAAAATAGCAGTGCTGCACTGACATAGAGAGCGCCGATAGTGCTGGCTGTCATAATGCTAAATATCATTAGGATAGTGCCAAGGAACAGAGTTCCCATGATACTTGTTGCAATCAGCCATTGACCATGGCCCCGTCCAAAGAGTTGGTTGCTGTTTTGCCAGTTGAGCATGAGCAATTTTTGATCGCGCCAATAGTAAATCTGTCCAACTAGGAGGGCTGAAAGAACAATCCCCATTGCGAAAAATAAGCTCAAAATTAGATTGAGTTTGACTAAGAAAATCGCCAAACCTAGGTACAATAGGGTTGGAAAGACAAACTGGACTGCCGCGACTACCCAGAATTTCTGGATAGTAAATTGCTTGAAATTAATAGGCAAACTACGGATAAAGTGATAATTTCCCTTCTCCAGAGACATAGCAACACCGATGAAAGTGGTTGAGCCTGCAAACGTATTTCCAGTGATGAGACCAGCTAAGAAAGCAACGCCAAAATAGTCCCATCCTATATCATTTAAGAATCCACTGTCTATCAAATGTGAAAAACTTGGTAACATGGCACCACCGATAATAATTGGTTGAATCAGGGTTTGAACCATGAGGTTGCTGTCTTTTAAGGTGGACAAATGGTGCTTAACCAGTGCCTGTTTGAGATTGTTTGGCAACTGAGTTTGTTGGGTATGTACCTTTTTGCTAGAGGCATTTTCGATCGCCAAAACTTGGCGGAAATAATTTGGAATAACTGTCTTAAAGGCAAAAACAACCAGCCCAAGCATCAGAATAAGCGGAATAACAAACTGCAAGAAAGTACCGCTGGATACTGTCTGGCTAACGATGTAATGGAAGCCGACAAATAGAGGGACAGTTGGGAAATTAACAAGACCGTCGGAATGTAGGGAGACAGTTTGTTGGGACTGTAAAAACATCATCGCACCGAAGGCTAGCAAGGAAGAACCTGTCATCAAAATGGTTGAAATCATGGTCTTCCGCGGACTTTTCGTCAGGACCTCTCCGACAAAGTGCATGACAATTAAGTTGATGGTGTTGACCAAGAGCCACAAGATTAGAAAGGCAGGAAGAGCAGCTAAGGCTAAGGAAATGCCACCGATTTGCCCGTAGGTGATGATTAATAGGGCCAGGCAGGGCATGAGAAATGGCAGTACCATTCCCTGAGCAGATAGGATTTTGGCGAGAAATACTTCTTTAGGCTTGATAGGTAGGGCCAGGTAGAGTTTGGTGTCCTTGCTATCATAAAAGACGGAAAAGAAGCTGCTGAAGCCATAGATAATGGCAATCAAGGTAAAGAGAGCTAATTGTAGAGAAAAGAATCCGACAGAGCGGCTGTAATCCACTCCCATGAAAAGCAAAGAGTAGAGGAGGCCCAAGACCAGGGTCATAAAAAGTTGCTGCCAGAGGACACTTTTGTAGGCTGAAAAAGAGGCGTCCTTACGCTTGTTTTGTTTTTTCTTGATAGAGGCCAGCAGCTGAGGGTTGGAATAGAGGATGTTAATTTTGACTAATTCCCAGATGATAGACTTACTCATGTTGGATCACCTGCCTTTGCCTGCTGCCGTCCAGCAAGTTCTAAGTAAATGGTTTCCAAATCCTTATCAGGATATTGGGATTTTAATTCGTCCAGGCTACCTACGAAGATTAGTTGCCCCTTTCTGAGAATGCCGATACGGTCGCAGAGTTGTTCTGCAACTGACAGAACGTGGGTCGAAAAGAGGACAGTGTTGCCGCCTTTGGCATGGTCCTTCATCATCTGTTTAAGGTCAAAGGAGGCCTGAGGATCCAGACCAGTCAAGGGTTCATCCAATATCCAAATATCTGGATTGGGAATGAGGGCACCGATGATAATCGTTTTCTGGCGCATACCGTGTGAAAAACTGTCGATTGGTTCATGCTGGCGCGCAGTCATGTCAAAGAGGGTAGAGAGTTTGTTAATCCGTTCCTCCACCTTATCCTTGCTGACGCCATATACCTTCCCCATAAAATGCCAATATTCAAAGGCAGTCAGGTGAAGGAAAATATCTGGCGAATCGGGCACATAGGCAATGCGTTTTTTCACCTCATCACGGTGTTCGGCAAGATTGAGTCCATCGACTAGAATATGTCCTTGACTGGCTTCAATGATGGAAGTCAAGAGGTTGATGGTCGTTGTTTTACCAGCTCCATTGTGGCCAATCAGACCAAAAATCTCACCTGATTGGATGGTTAGATTGAGATCACCAAGGGCGATGGTCTCACCGTAGGTTTTCGTAATGTGATCGAATTGTATCATAATAACCTCCAAAAAAATATAATAATCTACACTTATTATACTGCTGAATTGGTACAAAAGCAATGGTGTTTCGTTAAAAATGTTAAGGACTTCACATGGAAGCCTTTGTCCAAAATCTGCTATAATAGACCTATGAACGATTTGATCAAGCATAAGTTGGAGTTGCTGCCGGACAGTCCGGGGTGTTATCTCCATAAAAACAAGTATGGAAAGATTATCTATGTGGGCAAGGCCAAAAACCTGCGAAATCGGGTGCGGTCTTATTTTCGTGGTGCTCATGATACCAAGACAGAAGCCCTGGTGTCAGAGATTGCAGACTTTGAATTCATCGTGACGGATTCCAATATCGAGGCACTCTTGTTGGAAATCAATTTGATTCAAGAAAACAAGCCCCGTTACAACATCATGCTCAAGGATGACAAGTCCTATCCTTTTATCAAGATTACCAAGGAACGCCACCCACGGCTGATCATTACACGGCAGATTAAGAAGGACGGCGGTCAGTATTTTGGTCCCTATCCAGATGTGAGTGCGGCCAATCAGACCCTCAAATTGCTGGAACGCCTCTATCCTTTCCGCAAGTGCAAAATGCCTGAGAACAAGTATTGTCTTTATTATCATTTGGGGCAATGTTTGGCTCATGGAGAAAATATGCCCAGCCTGTCTGACTATGACAAGATGAGTAAGGAAGTGGCCCAGTTCTTGACGGGTCATGATGATAAGATTGTCAAGGAAGTGCAGGACAAGATGAAGACGGCAGCTGGCAATCTGGAATTTGAAAAGGCTGCGGAATACCGAGATATCCTGCAATCCATTTCAACCCTGCGGACCAAGCAACGGGTCATGGCTCATGACTTGCAGAATCGGGATGTCTTTGGCTACTACGTGGACAAGGGCTGGATGTGTGTGCAGGTTTTCTTTGTTCGGCAGGGGAAACTGATTGAGCGGAATGTCAATCTTTTTCCATATTATAATGATGCGGACGAAGACTTTTTGACCTACATCGGTCAGTTTTACAGGGACCAGCAACATTTGATTCCGTCGGAGGTCTTGATACCGCAGGATATTGACCAAGAAGCCGTAGAAGCTCTGGTGGATACTAAGGTCATTAAGCCTCAGCGTGGCGAGAAGAAGCAACTCATCAATCTGGCGACCAAGAATGCGCGTGTTAGTCTGGAGCAGAAGTTTAATCTCTTGGAGAAAAATCTGGAGAAGACGTACGGTGCTGTGGAGAATATCGGTCAGCTTCTGGGGATTCCGACGCCTGTGCGGATTGAGGCTTTTGACAACTCCAACATCATGGGGACCAGTCCTGTGTCGGCTATGGTGGTCTTTGAAAATGGAGTGCCCAATAAAAAGGACTACCGCAAGTACAAAATTAAGACGGTGGAGGGACCAGATGACTATGCTTCTATGCGGGAAGTTCTGCAGCGGCGGTACAGTCGGGTGCTGCGGGACGGTTTGACACCGCCTGATTTGATTATCATCGACGGTGGTCAGGGGCAGGTCAATGTCGCCAAGCAGGTTATTGAGCAGGAACTGGGTATGTCCATTCCCATTGCAGGTTTGCAGAAGAATGACAAGCACCAGACACACGAGTTGCTTTTTGGTAATCCGCTGGAAGTGGTGGAATTGCCCCGTAATTCTCAGGAATTTTTCCTTCTGCATCGGATTCAAGATGAGGTTCACCGCTTTGCTATTGAGTTTCA
>CAMBAD010000055.1 GCA_945864085.1 uncultured Streptococcus sp. | reverse complement strand
CTTTACGAACGTCAATGTTCAAGTTGTAAGCAACTTCAACTGACGCGTCAAATTTTGCGAAGTTTGTTTCTTTCGCAAGTGCTACAGCTTCTTCTACGCTGTAAAGTTTTGTGCTGTCGATTTTTTCAAGAGCAGCACGCAAGTTTTTGCTTTTTTTAGCCATGTTTTATTCTCCTTGTAATGTGGTCATATCGATTTTCATCTCCCACGTCACCTATCGAAGCGATGAGGATATGCGGGTCTTGGGTTTGTTACAGATTAGTCAGTAACAGTGAAGCCCATAGAACGAGCAGTACCTTCGATCATACGCATTGCAGCTTCCAAGCTAGCAGCGTTCAAATCTGGCATTTTTGTTTCAGCAATTTCTTGTACTTGTGCACGAGTTACTGAAGCAACCTTAGTCTTGTTAGGTGCGCCTGAACCTTTTTCAACACCTGCAGCTTTTTTCAGCAAAACAGCAGCTGGCGGTGTTTTACAGATGAAATCAAATGATTTATCTTCATAAACTGAGATAACAACTGGAATGATCATACCAGCTTGGTCAGCTGTACGAGCGTTGAATTCCTTTGTGAATCCCATGATGTTGATACCTGCTTGACCAAGTGCTGGTCCGACTGGTGGAGCTGGAGTAGCTTTACCTGCAGGGATCTGAAGTTTTACAAGTTTTTCGACTTTTTTAGCCATGATATAAAATCCTCCTATTGTGGTTTTGGCGGTAATTTCAGATTTTTACCTCCCACAAATATGTGTTTTACACATACCTTTTCATTATACACGATTCCCGAATAAATGCAAGCTTTATGTTTACTTTTTGCGACTTTTTTTATAGAATGAAGATATGTTTGATTCACTGATTTTTTTAAAGATTGCTTCTATTTTATTTATCTTCCTAACCCTGACAATTTCTATTATTATTGTCAAGATTTTTAGGTTGCAGAAAAGGGGTTGGAACTTTGCTGACATTGCTTTTCCACTTTTTGCCTTTGAATTTTATCTGATTTCTGATAAGACTTACTACAATAGCCTCTTGCCTCATTTGGTACTGACCTTGGCCATCTTGTCAATAGGATTAGCCATCTTCTTCCTTCTGAAAAAAAAGGATTTTACCTACAAACGCTTTTTCAAAATCTTCTGGCGTTCCAGTTTTATTCTGACCTTCTTGCTTTACCTGGCACTGGTGATTGCTGTCTTTACTCTTAAATAGCTGCAAAGCCCTCCTAAAATACCAACTAGGAGGGCTTTTATAGTCGAATGAATTAGCTTTCAGACAAGGAACTGAGGCGCAGGTTGCTAGCACAGCCTAGTGGCTGTGCTAGGTTGGAGATATAACTTGCAAAGCAAGTCACTTCTGTAGAGTACGGCAAGTCGAAAGTGACGATGTATCAAAGATATAGTCTTTTAGTTTACTTTTAGTACTAGGCAACGAGCCGCAGGCATAACTCAATGCTTTCTTGTTTCTAGGCATTGACTTGAAACAGTCCCCCAGACTGTTTCAATCAGGCAAGGCGAGTTCAAACACTCCAGTGGAGTGTTTGAAGTTGGAAATAAGGAAACGACGTTTCCTCGATCGTCGAAGTAATAAAAGAAAAACTAAATGACGATAATTCAAATGACTATACTTTGTTTTCAGTGTTTTGTGGGTGAGGGCGGAGCCATCATGGATGTCTTTCCCGCTCCCTATTCATGTATTTCCAAAGGCAGGCCATCTGGGTCAAAGAAGAAGGCCATCTTTTTGCCATCAAAGTCGTCTGTCCGCAAGCCCTGATGGGGAATTCCTAGCCTGTCAAACTCCTGCAAGCAAGCTGCCACATCCGCCACTCGAAAAGCCAGGTGACGAAGACCTGTATGCTCTGGATGTGGCATGACCGGTCGTAAAGGGGCGTCCGGCTTGATAAAGATTTCCAGCACTAACTTCCCTCTTTGAACATTGAAGAGAATATCCCCCTTGTCTGGTCGAATATGCTCATCCAAGGGTTTAAAGCCTAGCTTGTCTACATAAAATTCTCTGGTTTTTTGGTAGTCGCGGCCTATAATGGCCACATGGTGGATGGTGTCTAACTCAATCATTGTGTCTCCAATACCTTGCGTGGCTTGGTGCCCTCGGCAGGCCCGATGACACCGGCAGCTTCTAATTCTTCCATCAGTCTGGTTGCTCGGTTAAAACCAACAGATAGGCGGCGTTGAATCATCGAAGCACTGGCTTTTTGGGTTTCGATAACCAAGGCACGCGCTTCATTGAAAAGAGGGTCACCACCATCATCGCTGCCACCATTGTCCAAGTCTCCCTCAGTAACCTCTCCAGGATCAAAACTCTCATCATAATCGGCATCTGCCTGATTCTTGATAAAGGTGACAATGCTTTCTACATCATCATCGGAGATGAAGGAACCTTGCAAGCGAACAGGATGGTTCTCATCGATTGGCTTAAAGAGCATATCCCCTCGGCCAAGGAGTTTCTCAGCTCCATTTTCATCCAAGATGGTTCGGCTATCGGTTCCGCTTGACACTGCAAAGGCAATACGAGAAGGCACATTGGCCTTAATCAAACCGGAAATGACATCAACCGATGGCCGCTGGGTGGCAAGAATCATATGGATTCCCGCAGCACGGGCTTTTTGTCCTAAACGGATAATGGCGTCTTCTACTTCCTTGCTGGCTACCATCATCAGGTCGGCCAACTCGTCTACAATAACGACGATTAGCGGCAGAGGAATTTGTTTTTCTTCCGAGCGACTATTAAATTCCTCCACCTTAGCGTTGTAGCCCTCAAGATTACGAACCCCTAAATGACTAAAGAGTTCATAGCGTTTTTCCATCTCATCGACCACTTTTTGTAGGGCACGAGCAGCCTTGCGCGGATTGGTAACGACAGGAATGAGCAGATGAGGGATGTCGTTGTAGACGGACAATTCAACCATTTTAGGGTCAATCATCATAAATTTGACCTGATCTGGTCCAGCCTTCATCAGGATGGAAGCAATAATTCCGTTGACCGCAACGGACTTACCAGAACCGGTCGAGCCTGCCACCAGCAAATGAGGCATCTTGGCCAGATTGAAGGAACGAACAGAGCCATTGACTGCTTTTCCAAGCGGGATTTCAAGAAGCTTGTCTGGGTCTGTTTTTGACTGCTCCCACAGCTCACGGAAAGGTACCGTAGCCACCTCTGAGTTAGGAACTTCAATACCGACCAGGGATTTTCCAGGAATCGGAGCCTCAATACGGACATCTTTGGCCGCCAAGGCTAGAGCCAAGTCATCTGCCAAATTGGAAATGCGATTGACACGAACACCGACAGCAGGTTTGACCTCATACTTGGTAACGGACGGTCCAATCTCTGCCCGCTCTACTACAACCTTGATACCAAAGCTGGCAAAGGTGTCCTCCAAAACCTTGATATTCTGGCGAACAATCCGCTTCTCGTTGGCCTGACTTTTGGCCTTGATTGGGGCAAAAAGGTCAATAGATGGTAACTTGTAAGCCAAACGCTGCTTGGGTTTAAAATCAATCTGAATATCTGCTTCATCTGCCTCAGTTCCTGCTAATGCCTGTGTGACAGGTTGGCCGAGGTCCTCATCTTCGACCAACATGATTGGAAATTCATCTTCGATGTCCAGGTAATCGTATTCTGAAATAATGGGGACTTGGGCTGGTTCTTGGTCTAAGATTTCGCCTGTTTCAAGGTCAACCCTGCTGTCTGCGGCTGTAGCAGCTCTAGCTGCGGCTTCTTCTGAGCGCAAGCGTTCTTCTTCAAGGCGAGCTAATTCTTGCTGGCGTCTTTCTTCTCTTTCAGCTCGTTTTTGGGCACGAAGCTCTGCTCTTTTTTCCTGGCTCTCTGCTAGCTTATCTTTGAGCACTGACAAGCCATCGGCCACATCATAGACAGACCATGGGCCAATAAAGAAAATGCCAAAAGCGATAAAGAGGGCTCCGACGAGGAAGGCTCCGACGTTGGCAAAGAGGAAGGAAGCTGGGAAATATAGGAAGCCGCCAAGTAGGCCACCGCCCAAAAAGTGGGTGACCTGAAAGGCTGACAGGTCGTCCAAGGCGCGCATGAAGGTTTCACCCCATAGGTTTTTGCCTGCGTAGGTCCAGTCCAAATAGGCTTGAAATTCTAGGAGAATCCCAATAAGAAGGAGCCAGAAGCCAGAAATCAGGCCTTCATTTTTTGACAAGCGCTCTGGTATCAGGATATAAATAGCCAGACAGATGATGACAAAATAAGCGCTGCTACCTACAAAAAGACGAATGAGATTGTAGGTGGTAACGCCAAACACACCCAGCCTGCTTGCAGCAAAGACAAGCAGGAAGAGGAGGGTAAAGCGTGTTAGCAGGGACTTCATTTTCTGACGCTGGGCCAGCTCAGCCTTGGTGGGACGACGGGTGCTGCGTCCTTTTTTACTATTCTTTTTCATAGATTCCTCACAAACTTACTATCTTTTCATTTTACCATATTTTGAATGATTTTTCAGAAAAATAAAGAAGCTGAAAAAATCCAGCCTCATAGTTTCTTTTTAGGGTGCTTATCAATCACTTCAGGATGGTTTTCAAGGGCTGCTCTGCCTTTTTCCGTCAGGGCATAACCGCGAACTGAAAAATAAGAGGCCAGTCTTTCTTCCGTCAAATGCTCTCGCAAGGCAGTATCCAAATCTGCTGCCTTTAGCTTGGACAAGCCTGTCACTCCTTCTGCCTTGAGAATGTTTTTCTTAGCGGTCGAAGTGATGTGGTCAAGCGAATCAAAAGCAGTCTCTACATAGGCGTAGCCTTCGGCTATCAGCTGCTCCATGTGGGCAGGGCCATTGATACCATACATGTACTCAAAATACTTGGAATAGGGTGTTGTGGTTTCAAACGTACCGAAGTTAATCCGCCAGAGCAGGATAATGTCCCCTGGCAAGAGGCCTTCTTCTAAGCGAACCATATTGCGTTTGGGAACAGGTTTGGCTTCTAAAAGCCAGGTCGCCAAATCCCGCTCAGGGGAAATATAGGGTTTGACCTCGTGGTCCTTGTACATGTCTTCAATCCGTTTTTCATGCGACATTAGTTTACCTCGCGGACTGCAAAATAATTGTTTTCTTCATCGCTAAAATTGAAGACTTTCATAAAGCCCAAATCCATGACAGGATTAGCATTGATTCCTTTTGCGATAAATTCTTGATAGGTCTTTTCCACATCTGTCGAAGTCATGAGGATAGATGGCGTGTCGAGATTCATATCTGGGTTCATGGCAGCCACTTCTGCCTTGTCATGGAGGACAAACTGTACTTCACTATCTGCTTTTGGGGCTACGATATAAGAAACCTGCGGACCCTGCACCTGTTTTTCGACACGTTCAAAACCAGCTTTCTCTTTCCAAAAGCGAGCAGAAGCCTCTATATCATTTACATAGAGCATTACTTGGCCAAGTGATGAAATCATTTTTATACCTCTTTTCTTTTGTACGAACATGGGTTCGCAATCATTATACACTAGCTGGGAGTCTTTTCAAAAGAAAAACGACTCCTAGAGTCGTTCAAAACTGAGGAAACGGGTTCCTTGGAAGGTCACAGTGCCCTTGTCGCCTTCAGCCAACGCTGCATAGTCCTGTGCTCTGACCCGAAACTCTGTGCGCTGACCATTCCACTCGAAGGTTACATAGTAGTTGGTGCGGGCCATTTCTTGACCGAATACATGGGTCCGTTTGGTAACTAGCTTGGCCACATATTTTTCAATCGGTGCCCGATTATTGCGGCGCCATTCCATGACATTGCGAATAATCTGAAAGCAGACAACGCCCAGAATAATCGCACCGACAACTTGCACGAACAGGGGAATCAGCTGGTCAATTTGAAACGTATTCATAAAAATCCTCCTTTTCTTCCAGTATATCATAAGTTACAGATGAATCTATTGATTTCCTATCAATTTGTTTGAAAATTGAAATTTCCAGTGCTTCGTGATAAAATAGGCATACTTTATCATATAGGAAAGAAAGGATGACCATGAAAAAAATCATCGTCCTAAGTGTGACAGCCAGTCTTCTATTGACTGCCTGCGCAAGCAATACCAGCACTAGCTCTACTTCCTCCACATCATCTAGTTCTACGCTGGCAACCACGACAGATACAACCGCCTCAAGCAAATATGCCAAGGATTTAGCCTACGCCATTAACAATCCCTCCGCTGTCTTCCCCCAACTCAGCAGCGAAATTGCCGATAACGAGGCTGCGGTAAAAATCAAAACAAACCAGGGCGACATCTCCATTAAGCTCTTTCCTGAGCAAGCTCCTATGACCGTTGAAAATTTCTTGACCCATGCCAAAAACGGTTACTATAACGGTACTATTTTTCATCGGGTCATCAACGATTTCATGATTCAAGGCGGTGACCCGCTTGGCAACGGGACAGGTGGTGAGTCCATCTGGGCTGGTCAAGGTACTAGCAAAGACGCTGGTTATGGCTTCAAGGATGAAATTTCAGCCTTCCTATACAATATCCGCGGTTCTCTTTCCATGGCCAATGCTGGCGCAGGAACCAATGGCAGCCAGTTTTTCATCAATCAAAATACCACTGATATGTCTGGCCAGCTTTCCAAATCCAGCTACCCTGGCAAAATTATCGAAGCCTATAAAAATGGCGGGAATCCCAACCTTGATGGCAAGCACACCGTCTTTGGACAAGTCATTGAAGGGATGGACATCGTTGATAAAATCGCTTCAGTAGAAACGGACAGCCAGGACAAACCAACTACCGACATCACAATCGAATCAATCGAGATTATCAAAGATTATACATTTGCAGCAGAGGAATAACGAAACGACTACAACTCAACTGTAAATAAGATAATTCGTCTACATTAATAGAGCGCATAGAATCAACCTTTTTGGTGACAGGATTTTATGCGTTTTTTCTATTTGCAGAATCTTTCTCACTCCCAAAGCTAATTTTTTTCCCAATCTGCTCATATTTACCTTCTTTTCTTGGCATAATAAAAGAAAAACCATCTGGAGGTACTATGAAATACGGTTACGCACGCATATCCACCAAGGGCCAGAAATTGGAACGCCAACTCCATGCCTTTGAACAGTTGGGCTTGGACAGGATTTTTACAGAAAAAGAATCTGGCAGCAGTTTCCAGCGCTCCAGCTACCAGCGTTTGCTCAGGTGCTTGAAAAAAGGGGACCAGCTTTATATCAAATCCATCGATCGGCTGGGCCGAAATTACACAGAGATTATCGAGCAATGGCGTTATCTTGTTCATCAAAAACAGGTCGACATCATCGTCTTGGATTTCCCCTTGCTCAATACCAGCGAGCAAAACCACGGTCTGACAGGGAAATTTCTGGCTGACCTAGTCCTGCAAACTCTAAGCTATGTGGCCCAGATAGAGCGGGAAAACATCCGCCAGCGCCAACAGGAAGGGATTTATCTGGCCAAGCAAAAAGGGGTCCAGTTTGGACGAAAGCAAAAGTCCTTGCCTGCCAATGGCCGCGAGGTCCTGCAGGGCTACCTAAATGGCTCGGTCACCAGTCTCAGAAAATGTGCAGATATGTTGGGAGTGAGCCACATGACTGTAAAAAAATGGCTCAAGGAGCTAGAAAGTGAGCAGGATGATAACACTAAATAAGGCTTGAAAAATCAGACCGATAGGTCGTAAAAATCAAAAGAGGTTGGACGACCAGGAGTGCTTATGGCTTATCCCTGCCTGTCCAAACCTCTTTTTTTGTCACCCCATCTATTCAAGCTTCGTCAGAAAAATGGCAAAAATACTATAGTTTAATTTACAGCCCATTTAGGGCCTCTCATCCCTATTATTCTCATTATAATACAGGTGTAAAAAAAAGTATGATTTAATTTACAAATCTCTCATTTCTACCAAACGCAAATTACATAGAAAGCGGAGATTTTCACATGAAGAAAATGAATCCATTTGATGCTTATCACCAGCAACAGCGTTTTTCCTTGAGGAAATACCATTTTGGTGCAGCCAGCGTCCTTCTTGGCGTGGCTCTAACCTTGGGAAGCAATGCTATTGTTTTAGCTGATGAGACAGTTGACGCTGCGGCGCCAACCGAGGACGTTCTTGTCTCAGAAACAGAGACAGCCTCAACCCCAACTGAGGAAGCAGCGCCAGCCCAAACAGCTGAAGCAGCTGCCCCAACTACCCCAGTCGCAGTTGTGGACAAGAGTTTGTTGGACACTCGTATTTTTGAGGCACTGGGTCTGGATGTGACTGGCAAAACAGCAGTCAGTCAACAGGTATTTTTCGCTGCCCTTACTAAGGCCCGTCAGATTCAGGCTGATGAAACTGCCAGTCAAGAGCAGGTTGACGCAGCTGTTACAGAGTTGGAATTGAGCCGAGCAGCCCTAGAAGATGTGGTTGTAGAGACAAGTGCAACCCCTGAAGTTGCCCCAACCGAGCCAGTTGCCCCAACAGCAACTGAAACTGCTTCGACAGGAACCGCTGCTTCACCAGCTACTGAGCAGACTGTAGAAACAGAAGCCGCAGTCGCAAGCCGCCCTGTGCCCATCAACTACAAGATTCAATATGTGGATGAAGCGACAGGCGAAGTTGTCTCCAACGAACACCGTCTAGTGGTCGTTGAAACGACAGAAACTGTCGCAATGACAGATGTCACCGTTACTGCTAAAAACCTGAAAAATCATGTCCTAACAGACGGTCAAGCCTCTACTCTAACCCAGACTGTCCGTTCAGACCAGAAAAACCTCATCAGCTTCGCAGTTCGCTCCAAGGAAGCAGTTGACGCGGCTCTTCAAGCTGCGGAAAGTGTAGGCTACACAGGATTCCGTGCGGGGACGACAACAAGTGCTGTAGACGCTAAGATAGTTGTTACGAAGGATAATTTTTTTGACTACTTTGAAATAGGCGGGACAGCTACCTTTGACCAAAGCACTGGAATTGCGACACTGACGAGCAAAGGCCAGTCAGCAGCAACAGGGACAGTATATTTTAAACATAAATTGCCTATTGATCAAAGTTTTACATTTATAGGCGGAGTACATCCAGGTGAAGACTATGGTTATGAACACCTCAACAGTGACAAAGTTGCGGGGAGCGGAGCTGACGGCATTGGATTTGCTTTTCATACAGGTGATGTTGGTCAGATTGGACGACATTCTGGATGGCTTGGAATAGGTGGACTTCCTAATGCTCTAGGCTTTGCTTTAGACACTTTTTGGAATAATCCCTTTAGAGCAGAAGGGGACCCACGTTCTGTATTTGGACCAGGAAAAACAGCTTTTGGAAAATTTGTTACCACAGATTCTTCAGGAACTATGAGTTTGGTCACAACTCCTGAAAGTCAGGCTAAAAATATTGAACTAACCACAGGTGGGGCACTTGCTGATTTTAGAATTGACTATAATGCTGAAACTAAGTTATTTAGCGCAACCTACGGAACAGAAACATTTACCTACGATGCCACAAATTACATGGGAGATAAGACGGAGTTAGCCCTCAGTTTTGTGGCTGCCAATGGAGTAACTTTAGGAAATACTACCAAGTTGCGTATTGACTCCTTCACTTTCACAGCCGATGGCCTTGGGCGTGTGTCTTATGTTAACCAAGCAACAGGGGCTAAACTGGCCACTGACGACGATATAGTCGGTCTGGCGGGTACAACCAAAGAACTTCAGCCTCTGTACGACGCCAAGGCTCCAGCGATTCTTGCCAAAGGCTATGAGTACGTTGTCACAAACTCAGACAATACAACAGGCTACAATTCAGCCACAAAAGTCCTGACACTGACAGAGGACAACCAACAAATCATTTATTATTTCCGTGATGTCCAGGCTCCTGTTGTTGCCAATGTAAGCAATATCACAGGGAGACTCAGCACTGCTATCACCCCAGTTACCGTAAGCTTCACAGATAACAGTGATAGCGAGGTAAATAGTTCTGGTACAACAACTACCACGACAACCTCCACAGTGACAGGGCTTCCTGCAGGCCTGACCTACAATTCGACCACCAAACGGATTGAAGGGCGTGCAACAGCCGCAGGCACCAGCACCGCGACTTTAGTGGTACGTGACCAAGCTGGAAATGAAACAAGGAAAAACTTCACAGTCACAATCGCTGATGACCGCCCTGCTAACCAAATCTACACCCCAACAGGTCAAACCCTGACCACCAACCAAGGTGTGGTACCTGCCGCAGAAACTGGTATCACCAACCGCACTGCTATGCCAAGTGGTACCACCTATAGCTGGCAAACTCCGCCTGTCGTGACCAGTCCTGGTCAAAAAGACGCAGTGGTTCGAGTGACCTACAGTGATAGAACCTATGATGATGTAGCCATCAAGGTTAATGTCAATACCCTAGCCACTCAGTACACCCCAACAGGCCAGACCCTGACCACCAACCAAGGCGTGGTACCTGCGGCCGAGACAGGTATTACCAACCGCACTGCCATGCCAAGCGGTACCACCTATAGCTGGGCTACCCCGCCTGTCGTGACCAGTCCTGGCCAAAAAGACGCAGTGGTCCGCGTGACCTACAGCGACCAAAGCTACGATGATGTAGCCATCAAGGTTAATGTCAATACCCTAGCCACTCAGTACACCCCAACAGGCCAGACCCTGACCACCAACCAAGGCGTGGTACCTGCGGCCGAGACAGGTATTACCAACCGCACTGCCATGCCAAGCGGTACCACCTATAGCTGGGCTACCCCGCCTGTCGTGACCAGTCCTGGCCAAAAAGACGCAGTGGTCCGCGTGACCTACAGCGACCAAAGCTACGATGATGTAGCCATCAAGGTTAATGTCAATACCCTAGCTACTCAGTACACCCCAACAGGTCAGGCCCTGACCACTAACCAAGGTGTGGTCCCTGCCGCAGAGACGGGTATCACCAACCGCACTGCTATGCCTGCAGGTACGACTTATAGCTGGGCTACCCCTCCTGTCGTGACCAGTTCAGGTCAAAAAGACGCAGTGGTCCGAGTGACCTACAGCGACCAAAGCTACGATGATGTAGCTATTAAGGTCAATGTCAATACCCTGGCCACTCAGTACACCCCAACAGGTCAGGCCCTGACCACCAACCTCAACCAGGTCCCAACCGCCGCAGACGCCATCTCAAACAAGTCGGCCCTCCCATCCACTGCCCAGTACACCT
>CAMBAD010000054.1 GCA_945864085.1 uncultured Streptococcus sp. | reverse complement strand
GAAACGGCTTATAGCCGGTGTACAAGCCACCCGTTTTCACGGGTGGTTATGACTTTAGAAATTGACATACTTCTTGAAGCTGGTGTCAACAACTGGAAGCAAGATTTGTTGACGAATTCTTTGTGTTTTGTCCAGTTCTATCTCACGCCCTTTGGCATTTTCCAAAAAAGCAAAAATTTGCTATAATAGGGTAATAAATGTTGAAAAGAGAGAAATTATGAGCAACAACTACGCAATTATCCTAGCAGCGGGTAAGGGAACTCGTATGAAGTCAGACTTGCCAAAAGTCTTGCACAAGGTAGCAGGTATCACCATGCTGGAGCATGTCAAGCGCGCAGTAGACGCTATGGAGCCAGCAAAGACTGTGACAATCGTGGGGCATAAGGCTGAGTTGGTCCAAGCAGTCTTGGAAGGTCAGTCAGATTTTGCACTCCAATCGGAACAGTTAGGAACAGGTCATGCGGTCATGATGGCAGAAGCAGGATTGGCTGGTTTAGAGGGGCAAACCTTGGTGATTGCAGGGGATACGCCTCTGATTACAGGAGAAAGCCTGAAAAATCTCATCAACTTCCACATCAGTCACAAAAATGTTGCCACCATTTTGACTGCGCAGGCGGACAATCCATTTGGCTACGGTCGGATTATCCGCAATGCAGATGGCGAGGTGCAAAAGATTGTTGAGCAAAAAGACGCCAATGACTTTGAAAAGCAGGTCAAGGAGATCAACACAGGTACTTACCTCTTTGACAACAAGCGCCTCTTTGAAGCTCTCAAGGATATTAACACGGACAATGCCCAAGGAGAGTACTATCTGACCGATGTGATTTCCATTTTCCGTCAGGCAGGTGAGAAGGTCGGTGCCTATATCTTGAAAGATTTTGATGAAAGTCTCGGTGTTAATGACCGTATTGCCCTTGCAACTGCTGAGGCTGTTATGCGCAAGCGGATCAATGAAAACCACATGATTAACGGAGTAACCTTTATCAATCCAGAAGCAACTTATATCGATATTGATGTAGAAATTGGTGCAGAAGCGGTCATCGAAGCCAATGTGGTCCTGAAAGGACAAACAATCATCGGTGAGCGGACCATTTTGACTAATGGAACCCGTGTGCGCGATTCAAAAATCGCTGCAGATGTTGTCATCAGCAATTCAGATATTGAAGAATCCGTCATCGAAGAAGGTGTGACAGTCGGTCCTTATGCCCACATTCGTCCAGACAGTCGCTTGAAAAAAGATGTTCACGTTGGAAACTTTGTTGAAGTCAAGGCCTCTACCCTAGGAGAGGGAACCAAGTCAGGCCATCTGACCTATCTTGGAAATGCGACGATTGGTGATAATGTCAATATCGGTGCAGGAACCATCACCGTCAACTATGATGGGAAAAATAAATATAAGACAGTAATCGGCGACAATGCCTTTATCGGATCTAACTCAACCATCATCGCTCCAGTAACCGTTGGTGACAATGCCCTCCTGGCGGCAGGCTCAGCCATTACCAAGGATATTCCAAAGGATGCTATCGGTATCGGCCGTGGTCGTCAAGAGAACAAGGAAGGCTATGCAGCCCGTTTCCCATTCCATCCGAGCCAGCAGTAGGAGCAATCTATGAAGTTTCAAGAAAAAACGATTAAGCGCACAGAGATTTTTAAGGGGCATATTTTTGATGTCGCGGTAGATGACATCCAGCTACCCGATGGAAAGACAGCCAAGCGGGAATTGGTTTTCCATAAGGGAGCAGTCTGCGTTTTGGCTGTTACGCCAGAAGGAAAGTTGATTTTGGTCAAGCAGTACCGCAAGGCCATTGAACGTCTCAGTGTGGAGATTCCAGCAGGAAAATTGGAAGTAGGAGAAGCAGGGAGTGAAGAAGCCGCTGCTCTACGTGAATTGGAAGAAGAGACTGGCTATACAACAGACAAACTCACCTTGCTTCATGATTTTTATTCTGCCATTGGTTTTTGCAATGAGCGCTTGCGCCTCTATCTAGCGGATGATTTGGTACGAGTGGAAAATCCTCGTCCAAAGGATGAAGATGAATTTATTGAACTCATGGAAGTCTCCTTGGAAGAAGCACTGGATTTGATTGCTTCAGGGGACATCTGCGATGCGAAGACAATTATGGCTATCCAATACTTACAACTTCTGAGAAAGTAGGTTAGACTATGGGAAAGCCCTTGTTGACTGATGAAATTTTAGAACGAGCCAAGAGGGGAGAACCCCTCTACGATGAGGAAGAAGGTGATTATGCCTCATCAGCAGAAGGTTTTTTGGAAGAATACGCTCAGCAGTGGGAAGATGACTACACTGGTTATCAAGAGGGAGAGACCATCCGTATTCCAGTCAAGCCCTCGGTTGTCAAAAGTCGTCGTATTGAGACTGTCAAACGGGAAGAATTCCGCAGCAAGGTCAATAAAATCCTCTTCTGGGTCATTCTCCTTGTCATTCTCTTTATCTTGGCTGTTTTATTTATTTAGGAGAGAACATGAAATTTGGAATAATCGCTGCCATGCCTCAAGAATTGAGCATTCTGGTTCAGCACCTGCAGGATGGGACTGAACTTGCAGTGCTCGGTCGGACCTACTACCAAGGCCGAATTGGTCAGCACGAGGTTGTCCTTGTCCAGTCAGGGATTGGTAAGGTCATGTCAGCCATGTCCGTCGCTATTTTGGCAGAGCGCTTTGGCGTTGATGTCATCATCAATACTGGCTCAGCAGGTGCGGTCGCAGAAGGCCTTGCCATCGGAGATGTGGTCCTTGCCGAACGCTTGGTTTACCACGATGTAGATGTGACAGCCTTTGGCTATGCCTATGGGCAAATGGCAGGGCAGGAATTGTATTTTCCAGCAGACAAGGACTTACTTGAACAGCTGACATCCGTTTTAGCAGAGCAGGAAATGGACAGCCACCTGGGTCTGATTGCGACAGGAGACAGTTTTATTGCTGGCCAGGATAAGATTGCAGCCATCAAAGAACATTTTCCAGAGGTTCTTGCTGTGGAGATGGAAGGAGCGGCCATTGCTCAAGCCGCTACCAATGCAGGAAAGCCCTTCTTGGTCATCCGTGCCATGAGTGACACAGCGCAGGGCGACGCCAACATCACCTTTGATGAATTCATTATCGAAGCAGGTGAACGTTCGGCTCGAATCTTGTTGGCCTTGTTGGCAAACCTATAACAGACTTCATTTTTAGAACCTGTATTTACAAGTACAGTGCTTGATGTAAGAGATTGTTTTTCGCTAATCAAGGCAGTTTTTGGGAGAGTACTGACTGTATTTCGAAAAAACAACGCTGAGTAGCTGAAAAACTAGCCTTAGACGGAAGTGCTGAACTGTAAATACAGGATCTTACACTAGAAAACACAGAACATACTTGCTTAAACAAGTTTTCTGTGTTTTTTTGTTTTCTGCAAGAGCACGATAATGAGAAAGCCCCCCGCCCGCTTGGTAGCCAGTCGTGATTTTACAAAAACTTTACAAAATCCAGTGAAAAGATTTGATGGCATCGCTGTAAGATAGGCTTATAACATTTAAGGAGTTAAAGATGAAAGTTACAAATCGTTTTACAAAATTAGCGGCTATTGGTTTGGCCTGTGTGGGCCTGTTGACAGCTTGCGGTCAAAAGGAGACTAGCACCGCTGACCAACCAATTACTGTTGTATCGCGGGAAGAGGGTTCAGGTACTCGCGGAGCCTTCATTGAGCTTTTCGGTGTAGAAACGAAAGACGCCAATGGTGAAAAGATTGACAATACAACCAATCAGGCTATTGTGACCAATTCAACAGCAGTGATGCTGCAGACGGTGGCTGGTGATTCTAGTGCAATCGGTTATGCTTCGTTGGGTGCGCTGGATGATAGCAATAAGACCCTGGAAATCGATGGTGTGGCTGCTAGTGTGGACACGATTAAATCAGGTGAGTACAAGATTGCTCGTCCATTTAACATTGTAACCCAGTCTACTATTAGCGACGCGGCACAGGACTTTATCAATTTTATTCTCAGTTCGGACGGCCAGGCTGTTGTAGAAGAAACAGGCTACATCCCTGTGGATACCCAGACAGCCTATCAGGCAAGCGTAACTTCTGGTAAGGTTACTGTATCTGGCTCAAGTTCTGTTAACCCCGTTATGGAGAAGCTGAAAGAAGCTTACCAAGTAGCCAACCCAGGCGTGACGGTAGAGGTTCAGCAGAGTGATTCATCGACAGGTGTGACCAATGCGATTGAAGGTAGTGCAGATATTGGTATGGCTTCACGTGAGTTGAAGGATTCAGAATCATCTGCAGGTGTTTCAGCAACACCGATTGCGATTGATGGTATTGCTGTTATTGTTAACAAGGCTAATCCGTTGACAGGTTTGACAAGTCAAGAGGTGCAGGACATTTTCACTGGTAAGGAAAGTCAGTGGTCAGCCTACATTTCAAACTAAGGGGAGTTTCATGCGTCAATTCAGAGAAACCGGTATGCAGGCAGTCTTTTTTCTGGCTGCCTGCATTTCCGTTTTATCCGTTATTTTTATCTGTGCCTTTCTATTTTCAGCAGGTCTTCCAGCCATCCAAGAGATTGGATGGGGAAATTTCCTCTTCGGATTAGACTGGCGTCCTTCCAATAATCTTTTCGGTGTCTTGCCGATGATTATTGGGTCTGTTTATGTCACCTTGGGGGCTTTGATTATTGGAGTACCGATAGGGATTTTAACTTCTCTTTGTCTGGCCTTCTTTTGTAAGGACAGGTGGTATCCTATTTTCAAACGTACCGTAAGTTTGATGGCTGGTATTCCATCGGTTGTTTATGGTTTCTTTGGTTTGGTTGTCCTAGTTCCCTTTGTGCGCAATAATATCGGTGGGCACGGTATGGGGGTCCTGACGGCTTCTATCCTGCTGGGAATTATGATTTTGCCGACGATTATCAGTGTCTCGGAAGCTTCGTTGCGGGCTGTACCTGAGAGTTATTATCAAGGCGGTCTGGCTTTGGGAGCTTCTCACGAACGCAGTATCTTTTTCATCGTCTTACCAGCTGCCAAGCGTGGTATTCTGGCTAGTGTTATTTTGGGGCTGGGGCGTGCGATGGGGGAGACCATGGCGGTTATCATGGTGGCAGGAAATCAGGCCTTGATTCCGACCTCATTGACATCGGGCGTTCGGACCCTGACGACCAATATTGTTATGGAGATGGGCTATTCGACAGACTTGCACCGTGAGGCCTTGATAGGGACGGCGGTTGTACTCTTTGTCTTTATTCTCATTATCAACCTGATGTTTTATCTTTTGTATAAGAAGGAGGACTAGCGATGTCGTTTTTTAAAAAGCAAGATAGCAGTGACCGCTTGTCTCTTCTTTTGAGGGGCTTGGTTCATCTAGCAGCTGGATTGGCTGGGCTAGCAACTGCCTTTATTGTTGGCTATATTATTGTAAAAGGTTTGCCGCATCTGAGTTTGGATCTCTTTGCCTGGACCTATAATAGTGAAAATGTTTCTATGCTGCCTGCCTTGATTAATACGGTGTTTATGGCTGTCTTGTCTCTCTTGATTGCCCTGCCGATTGGGATTGGTGCTTCTATATACTTAACGGAATATGCTAAGTCTGATAATCCCTTGGTAACAGTGGTGCGTTTGGCAACGGAGACCTTATCAGGTATTCCATCGATTATTTATGGTTTGTTTGGGGCCTTGTTCTTTGCTAAATTCCTGAACCTTGGCTTATCCATTCTTGCAGGAGCAGCGACATTGAGCATTATGATTTTGCCCTTGATTATGCGGACAACGGAAGAGGCTCTCTTATCTGTGGAAGATGGCTATCGGGAAGGTAGCTTTGCGTTGGGAGCAGGGAAGTTGCGAACCATTTTCCAGGTCGTTTTGCCCTCAGCTCTGTCAGGGATATTCTCAGGGGTTGTCTTGGCTCTGGGGCGTGTCATCGGTGAATCGGCTGCGCTGATCTTCACGGCTGGTACAGTAGCGGAGGTCGCTAGCAGTTTGACCAGTTCGGCTCGGACCTTGGCTGTACACATGTATTTAATATCGGGTGAGGGGATTTATATCAATCAGACCTATGCGACGGCAGTCATTCTCCTGCTCCTCGTTATAGTGATGAATCTCTTATCCGAATGGATTGCAAATAGATTAGGAAGAAATAGACATGAGTAAATTTAGCATTCAGGGATTGGATCTTTATTATGGTGATTTTCAGGCCTTGAAACAGATCAACTTGGATATTCCAAGCAACCAGATTACGGCCTTTATCGGTCCTTCGGGTTGCGGTAAGTCCACTCTTTTAAAAAGTTTGAACCGTATGAATGATTTGGTGAAGAATTGTCGGATAACAGGAAATATTTTACTGGATCAGGAAGATGTTTACCAGGATATGAAGACAACGGTCCTGCGTAAAAAAGTGGGCATGGTGTTTCAAAAGCCCAATCCTTTCCCTATGAGTATCTATGACAATGTGGCCTACGGCCCACGGACACATGGGATTCATAATAAATTGGAGTTGGATAAGATTGTGGAACGGTCACTGCGGCAGGCAGCCATTTGGGATGAGGTTAAGGACCGTCTCAATAAGTCCGCCCTAGGCCTGTCAGGCGGTCAACAGCAGCGTCTTTGTATCGCACGCGCCTTGGCCATTGAACCAGAAGTGCTCTTGATGGATGAGCCAACCAGTGCCTTGGATCCGATTTCGACAGCCAAGATCGAGGAATTGGTCATCGAACTCAAGCGGGATTATACGATTATCATGGTGACCCACAATATGCAACAGGCCTTGCGGGTATCAGACCAGACTGCATTCTTTTTACTGGGCGAAGTTGTTGAGTGTGACAAGACTAGCACCCTCTTTAGTATGCCCAAAGACCCACGCACGGAAGACTATATCACAGGGAGGTTTGGTTAATGCGTTCAAGATTTGAGAGTCAATTAGAAGCACTGCAAAGGGACATGGTCTACATGGGAGCCCTCTGTGAGGAAATCATTGTCCGCTCCTTGGAGGGGCTAAATGGCCCTGAAAGCCTCCAACAGGAACTGATTCAGCAGACCTACCAGCAAATTGAAGAACTGGAGCGAGATATTGAAGCCCGCTGTATCAAGCTGCTCCTTCGCCAGCAGCCTGTTGCCCGTGACTTGCGCACCATCTCTTCGGCCCTGAAGATGGTCTACGACATGAAGCGTATCGGTGCCCAATCGTCTGAAATTGCAGATTTGATCAGCCGCAACACCATCGAGTTGGTCGATGAGATTCCCTTGGTTAAGAAAATGGCAGAGCAGGTCAGCAAGATGGTGGTGGGCAGTTTGGACGCCTTTGTGAAAGGCAGCGACAGTCTGGCCCAAAAAGTGATTGCAAAAGATGACACAGTAGACCACTATTTTGGTACAATAAAAGAAAAACTAGCCAATTACCTAGGCAATCATTCTGCCAATGGTGACCAGGCTATTGACCTATTAATGATTGCCAAATATTTGGAACGCATTGGAGACCATGCGGTGAATATCGCCAAATGGGTTCACTTTGCCATTACAGGTCAATTAGACGGAGGATAAGATGATCTACTGTGTAGAAGATGATGATGCCATTCGTGAACTGATGATTTATAGCCTCAAGACCGCTGGTTTTGAGGCTAAGGGTTTTCCAGAGGCTGGGCGTTTTTGGTCTGAGTTGGAGCTTGCTTTGCCAGAGTTGATTCTCTTAGATGTCATGATGCCAGGACAGGATGGTTTTTCAATCCTGCAAGAGTTAAAAAGCAGGGCAAAGACCAGAGATGTACCTGTTATCATGGCGACAGCCAAGGGGACTGAGATTGATAAGGTACAAAGTCTTGATCTGGGAGCAGACGATTACTTGGTCAAACCCTTTGGGATGATGGAAATGATTTCTCGGATCAAGGCCGTACTTCGCCGTAGTCAAAAAGCCAGCCGAGAAGACCTCATGCACTTTGCAGGCATTGCTCTTGACCTGGAACGACATCGGGTTTCTGTCAATGGGCAAAAGATAGAATTAACACTGAAAGAATTTGACCTACTGGCTCTTTTTCTAAAGGTACCGCAAAGAGTATTTACAAGACAGGATTTGCTGGACCGAGTTTGGGGGCAGGATTTCATGGGGGAAACACGGACGGTAGATGTGCATGTAGGAACCCTGCGGCAAAAACTAGGAACAGCAGGTGCCTATATTAAGACAGTCAGAGGTGTAGGCTACCAACTGGAGGAGGTCAATGACTAAAAAAATCTTTCGCACGGTTCTCCTATCGTCCATGGGGATTTTTCTAGGGACAGTCTTGCTGATTTTCGGTTACCTCTATCATTATTTTACAGACCTGCAGCTGGAACAGCTACGGATTCAGACGAATTTGATTGCCCAAGCTGTTAATGAGGATGGTCAGGCCTATCTGGAAGACATTGACTTGCAGGACCTGCGCGTGACCTGGGTAGCAGAAGATGGTCAGGTCCTGTATGACTCGGAAAAAGCAGTGCAACAACTGGACAACCATGCCAATCGTGAAGAAATTGTGGAGGCCTTGGAAACGGGATACGGTCAGAGCATTCGACAGTCGGCCACTCTGACCCAACGTCTGCTATATACTGCCCAACGCTTGCAAGATGGAACAGTCATCAGACTATCCTTGTCCCAACAGACCATCTTTGTCTTGCTTTGGCAGTTGGCTCCTTGGGTGGGTCTGCTCTTCCTTCTCTCTGTGCTGACTGCTATTTTTCTAGCGCGTTTGACCTCAAAAAAACTCCTGGCTCCCCTTGAGACCATCAATCTGGATAAGCCTTTGGAAAATGATGTCTATACAGAACTCCATCCCCTCCTCAAACGATTGGACCAGCACCAGTCCCAACTGGCTGACAAGGAGCGCCTGTTGCAACAGAAACAGGACGAATTTGAAACCATCATTGCCAAAATCAGAGAAGGAATAGTGATTACAGATGTTCAAGGTTACCTAGTTAGCTATAATTTGGCAGCCAGCCAGCTTTTGGAACTTGATTGGTCAGGCCTTGGTCAAGCCATTCCCCTTTTTCAGCGTCATTTGGGTCTAAAAGCTTTGATTGATATGGTTTTGCAGGGACAAAAGGCTGAAGGAATCTACGACATACAGGATAGTCACTATAAAGTTATTGCTCGACCGATTTGGACCGAACAGGTGCAATCTGGAGCAGTCCTGCTTTTCTTTGATGTGACAGAGCAGCACTACCTAGATAAGTTAAGACGGGAATTTACAGCTACCGTTTCTCATGAACTGCGAACTCCCCTTCATATCTTGGCAGGTTATTCTGAAATTTTACAGGCCAACCTTGCCTCAGCGACGGATGTCCAAGTATTTTCTGGGAAGATTTACCAAGAATCCCAGCGGATGATTCAGTTGGTAGAGGATATTCTTCAGCTGACCCAGTTGGACGAAGGCGGAAAAATTGGCAAGGAAAGGGTTGATTTGACCAGCTTGGTTCAGCAAGTCTTGGCTGGATTGAAGGAAAAAGCAGAGCAGCGGGAAATTTCCCTAGTCCTAGAAGCTTCAGAATTATATTATACAGGCAACCCTGTTTTGCTCCAGTCTATTATCTACAATCTGTGCGACAATGCCATCAAGTACAATAAGGACAAGGGGCAAGTCACCGTCAGTCTCTATCAGCAGAGCAACCAGCTTGTCCTTCAAGTAGCAGATACAGGTTTGGGAATTGCTCCAGCGGATCAAGAACGTATTTTTGAGCGCTTTTATCGGGCAGACAAGAGCCGCTCGAAGCAAGTGGGCGGTACAGGCCTCGGCCTCTCAATCGTCAAACACGCTCTGCAAGTCCACAGCGCTACCATCACAGTGGAAAGCCAACTGGGCCTTGGAACGACCATGACGGTCATGTTTCCTATTTTATAAATGAAAAATCCATGAACTAGATTTTCATGGATTTTATTTTATCTTCAGTTGGGGTGACACGGAGGGTCTTCTGACCTCGGTAGGTCACAAAACCAGGCTTGCCACCTGTTGGCTTATGGAGTTTCTTGGCTTCAATCATATCGACTTGAACCAAGTTAGAATGCCTTGCCTTGGAGAAGTAGGCAGCCAACTCGGCCGCGTCTGTCTTGACCTCGTCACTTGGGTCCAAGTTGTCTGTGATAACCACGTGACTACCAGGAATGTCTTTGGCATGGAACCAGAGTTCGCCTTTCTTGGCCATTTTGAAGGTCAACTCATCATTTTGCAGGTTATTTTTTCCGACCAGAATAATGGTCTTCCCGTCCGTCGCCAAGTATCGCTCAGGTTTCTGACGCTTATGGATTTTCTCACGGTGGCGACGTTTGAGGTAGCCTGTTTCAATCAGCTCTTCACGGATTTCATCGATCTCTGCCAGACTAGCCTGTCCCAGCATGGTATCAACGGATTCCAGATAGATAATGGTTGCCTTGGTTTCCTCAATCAAGTTGGTCAGGTGTTTGACCGCCTCCTTGAGTTTCTGGTATTTTTTGAAATAACGCTGGGCATTCTGGCTAGGAGTCAAAGCCACATCCAACTCAATCTCCAGCTCCTCGCCCGTATAGTAGTTGTCTAATCGCACACTCGGCTGGTCATTGGGCACCTGGTGCAGATAGGTGGTCAGGAGCTCGCCCTTTTGCCGCACCAACTCCGCCGTCTCCGTATCCGCCAATTCCTGCTCCTGCTTGACCAACTTCTTGCGATTCTTCTCCAGCTCACTGGCCACCCGCTTGATCAGCTCATTGGCCTGCTGGGCCACCCGGTCCCGCTCCGCCTTGTCCTGGTAGTAGAAGTCCAGCAGACTGCTCAGGCTCTCAAAGTGTGGCTGGTTTTCAGGGCTATTGGCAAATGGCAGAGCAGCATAGGACTTGTCTGTCAGGCTAGGCTGTGTAGCCTGGTTAAAAAAGGCACGGAAGTTCTTGAGGCGGTCTGACTGCAAATGACTGGCCAGTTCAGAAGCTGTATCCCGCCCCAAACCTTGAAAGACCTGTTGGAGATTTTTTGGACTCAGTTCCTGAGTCGATAAGATTTCAAACAATTTCTCATCAGATACCGTGTAAGGATTGAGAGAATGGGTCTCCGGTGGACGAATGTAGGTCGATCCTGGTAAGATGGTCCGGTAGGAATTTTGCGAGAAACCGACGTGCTTAATTGCCTCGATAATCTTCTGTTCAGACTTATCCACCAAGATGATATTGCTGTGCTTGCCCATGATTTCCACAATCAAGGTGGCTTGGATATGGTCGCCAATCTCGTCCTTGTTGGACACCGAAAATTCTAAGATACGGTCATTGTCCAATTGACGAATCTCCTCGATAATGGCTCCCTGTAAGTATTTCCGCAGAATCATGGTAAAGGTATTGGGCACCTTGGGATTGGTAAAGTCCGACTGGGTCAACTGGACCCGCCCGAAGACCGAATGGGCGGACAGGAGCAACTTATGGCTCTGACGGTTGCTGCGGATGTTAAGGACAATCTCCTGCTCAAAAGGCTGGTTGATTTTCTGAATCCGCCCCCCTTCTAAATTGGCCTGTAACTCAGCCGTCATGTGATGTAAAAAAAATCCGTCAAAAGACATGGTTTTCCTCTTTCTAATCGCTCTAACTCTGTCTAGTATATCATATTTTGATGTTTTTTGATGAGACTGGTAGTCCCTACTGACATAAAAAATTTTCAGAAAATTTAATCAAAAGCCTTGACAAAGTCATTTTGATACCGTATAATCATCTGTAATCAGAAGAAGTAGTAAAGCAGAAGTCTTCAGGGAGCCCATGGTGCTGAGAATGGGTGGCGGAGTTTTATGAAATGGGCTGATGTGCATTTATGTCTATTTTATGACG
>CAMBAD010000053.1 GCA_945864085.1 uncultured Streptococcus sp. | reverse complement strand
AATATGCCAACGGTCAAGAGATTGTCTACAGTATCAGTAGCGATCCAGTTGCAGGCTACGACCTGAGAATCGATGGAACACAGATTACAAATATCCATATCCCGCAAGTGGTGCCGACAGAACCACCTGCTCCAATGGAGCCGCCAGCACCGACTGGAGACCTGTCATCATCAGTGACAGTCACTCCGATCACTGGCAAGCAAACCATCTTGCCACGGACTGGTCAAACAGATGGCCTCTGGCTTACCCTTTCAGGAATCATCTTAGCGCTAGTTACAGGATTCGTTCTCAAACCGAAAAAGCTAAACTAGCCTTATCAGAAAGTCGTTAGAATCTTCTAGCGGCTTTTTTTATAATTTATTCTGATAGCAGGCAGTGCGAAGTCGACAGGAGCTTAGCTGCTGGTAGTTTTCAGAGTGATTTTCTCGTTTTGCGGCAATCGCACCTCATCCAATATTTGTATGACTGAAATGCCTGAAATTATTTGGAAGGACATTTAGGCGGCTAATAAATTTATTTAAGATAATGCTAAAATGCCAAAATGCCAAAATAATACAGCCTATATTTTTCTTATGGAAAGTTCTTGTCAAATCTGATATAATAAAGAGTAATACCTTTAAAAGGATGAATGATGAACGTAAAAGAATTAAAACACCGTCAGGAGAAGATTCGTAACTTCTCCATTATTGCCCATATTGACCATGGAAAGTCAACCTTGGCAGACCGAATTTTAGAAAAAACAGAAACAGTTTCCAGTCGTGAGATGCAGGCCCAGTTGTTAGACAGCATGGACTTGGAGCGTGAGCGAGGCATTACCATCAAGCTCAACGCTATCGAGCTGAATTACAAGGCTAAAGATGGGGAAACCTATATTTTTCACTTGATTGATACCCCAGGGCACGTTGACTTTACATATGAAGTATCCCGTTCCTTGGCAGCCTGCGAAGGCGCAATCTTAGTAGTGGATGCGGCTCAGGGGATTGAGGCACAAACTCTTGCCAATGTCTACCTAGCCTTAGATAATGATTTGGAAATTCTGCCTATCATCAACAAGATTGACCTTCCGGCAGCAGATCCCGAGCGGGTTCGTCAGGAAATTGAAGATGTCATTGGACTAGATGCGTCCGAGGCAGTCTTGACTTCTGCCAAGGCTGGAATCGGTATTGAAGAAATTCTGGAGCAGATTGTCGAAAAGGTTCCAGCGCCGACAGGTGATGTAGAAGCGCCGCTTCAGGCCTTGATTTTCGACTCGGTTTATGACCCGTATCGGGGTGTTATCCTCCAAGTCCGTATTGTCAATGGTGTGGTGAAGCCCGGTGATACCATTCAAATGATGAGTAATGGTAAGACCTTTGATGTGACAGAGGTTGGTATCTTCACGCCCAAAGCTGTTGGACGGGATTTCCTTGCAACAGGTGATGTTGGTTATATCGCAGCATCTATCAAGACTGTTGCAGATACCCGTGTCGGTGACACAGTGACCTTAGCAGACAATCCGGCAGCTGCCCCATTGGATGGTTACAAGCAGATGAACCCAATGGTCTTTGCGGGTATCTATCCGATTGATTCTAACAAATACAATGATTTGCGTGAAGCCTTGGAAAAATTACAGCTCAACGATGCCAGCCTGCAATTTGAACCAGAAACCTCACAGGCTCTTGGTTTTGGTTTCCGATGCGGTTTCCTTGGTTTGCTTCACATGGACGTTATTCAAGAGCGGATTGAACGTGAATTTAACATCGACCTGATTATGACGGCACCGTCGGTCGTTTACCATGTCAATATGACAGACGGGGAAATGTTGGAAGTGGCCAATCCGTCTGAGTTTCCGGATCCGACCAAGATCAGCAACATCGAAGAACCCTACGTTAAGGCTCAGATTATGGTGCCGCAAGAATATGTGGGCGCTGTCATGGAGTTGGCTCAGCGCAAGCGAGGCGATTTTGTTACCATGGATTACATTGATGACAACCGTGTCAATGTCATCTACCAGATTCCTCTTGCAGAAATCGTCTTTGATTTCTTTGACAAACTCAAGTCTTCAACCCGTGGTTATGCAAGTTTTGATTATGAAATTTCGGAGTATCGTTCATCCAAACTGGTTAAGATGGACATTCTCCTCAATGGCGATAAGGTTGATGCGCTTAGCTTTATTGTTCACAAGGAATTTGCTTATGAACGTGGGAAAATCATCGTGGACAAGCTTAAGAAAATTATCCCTCGTCAACAATTTGAAGTACCAATCCAAGCGGCAATCGGTCACAAAATTGTGGCGCGCAGCGACATCAAAGCCCTTCGTAAAAATGTCTTGGCCAAGTGTTATGGTGGCGACGTTTCCCGTAAACGCAAGCTTCTTGAAAAACAAAAGGCCGGTAAGAAACGGATGAAGGCTATCGGTTCTGTCGAAGTGCCTCAAGAAGCCTTTCTCAGTGTCCTTAGCATGGATGACGACGATAAAAAATAAAATTTTGATAGAAAAACACTCCTGCAGTTCATCAGCTGCAAGAGTGTTTTCATTATTTGCGTTTCATCTCACCTTGTGGATAGTAGGTCCCTTCCGGCATATCATTGATAAAAACGTGGATAGCTTCTTTAGGAGCGTTGGTATTACGCGACACAACTTCAGTCACTTCACGCGCAAGAGCGATTTTTTGCTCCTCAGTGCGTCCTTCAAATAAATCAATTCGTACAAATGGCATAACAGTTTCTCCTTTTTATTTTCTCCAGTATAACATAAAATTTACCACTTTAAAAATGACAAGGCTTTCAAAATATGATATACTGTACTCAAATAGGAGGATGTTGGCTATGAAATACCTAAAACGTATGATTATTTCCTTTATACTCGTTGGTTTATCTCTGTATCTAGCGGCAACTGTATTTGCCGAAACTCAATGGGAAGGCCCCTTATTGATTACATTTTCCTTCCTCAGCTTAATCTATGGGTGTGTCATGCTTTACAAGTGGAAACCAAATGCAGCCAAAATTATTTTTGAGTGTGTTGGAAATTTCCTCTCTTTACCATGGTCTTGATGTCAAACAAGCTCAAATCGGGCTTGTTTTTCTATTTCCTAAATGGTCAAATTATGATAAAATGGAAAGAGTGAAAATTTAGATTGGAAGAGGAAAAGTGGCACAATTATATTATAAATACGGTACCATGAACTCTGGAAAAACCATTGAGATTTTGAAGGTTGCTCACAATTATGAGGAACAAGGGAAGCCTGTTGTTATCATGACTTCTGCCTTGGATACTCGCGATGCCTTCGGCGTTGTTTCCAGTCGGATTGGTATGCGCAGAGAAGCGGTGGCGATTGACGATGAGATGGATATTTTTGGTTTTATTGAAAAAATGAATCCGCGCCCTTATTGCGTCCTTATTGACGAGGCTCAGTTTCTCCGACGCCATCATGTTTATGCCTTGGCCCGTGTTGTAGATGAATTAGATGTGCCTGTCATGGCCTTCGGTCTTAAAAATGATTTCCGAAATGAGTTGTTTGAAGGTTCAAAACACCTCCTTCTCCTGTCAGACAAGCTGGATGAAATCAAAACAATCTGCCAATATTGTTCTAAGAAAGCAACGATGGTCCTGCGAACGCAAGATGGGAAACCAACTTACGAAGGTGCCCAGATTCAAATCGGTGGCAACGAAACCTACATTCCTGTTTGCCGCAAACATTATTTTTCGCCAGAAATTAATATGTAGCGCCATTTTTGTGGAAATCAAACAAATAATGCCGCTTGAAATATTTTAGCAAGGAATTGAACACGCCCTACAAGCTGTGTCAAAAAGATAATTTCCCCAAGTGTTTACAGCACTTGGTCAAAATTCCTGTTTTGACTGTGCTTGCTTAACGGGCTTTGTATCTTACGAAAGGAATTGAATACGGGCTACGAACTATGCAAAAAAGATAGTTTTGCTTTGTTCGCTTAACGCCCTTAATATCTTAAAATTATGAACATCTACGATCAATTACAGGCGGTGGAAGACCGTTATGAGGAGCTTGGTGAATTGTTGTCTGACCCTGATGTGGTGAGTGATACCAAGCGTTTTATGGAATTGTCCAAGGAAGAAGCGGCAACTCGCGATACGGTTACTGCTTACCGTGAATACAAGATGGTCCTACAAAATATTGTGGACGCTGAGGAGATGATTAAGGAATCTTCTGGCGATGCGGACTTGGAAGAAATGGCCAAGGAAGAACTCAAGCAAGCCAAGGCTGATAAAGAAGCCTATGAAGAAAAACTGAAGATTCTCCTTTTACCAAAAGATCCTAATGATGACAAAAACATTATCTTGGAAATTCGTGGTGCTGCTGGTGGTGATGAAGCTGCCCTTTTTGCAGGTGATCTCTTAGCCATGTATCAGAAATATGCCGAGGGTCAGGGTTGGCGTTTTGAAGTCATGGAGGCTTCTTACAACGGTGTTGGCGGTATCAAAGAAGTGGTTGCCATGGTCTCTGGTCAATCAGTCTATTCAAAACTCAAGTATGAATCAGGTGCCCACCGTGTACAACGTGTTCCTGTGACAGAAAGCCAGGGCCGTGTTCATACCTCAACAGCAACTGTTCTCATCATGCCAGAAGTAGAAGAAGTTGAATACGATATTGATCCAAAAGACCTTCGTGTCGACATCTATCATGCCTCTGGAGCTGGTGGACAGAACGTCAACAAGGTGGCGACCGCTGTCCGTATCGTTCACTTGCCAACCAATATTAAGGTTGAAATGCAGGAAGAACGCACCCAGCAGAAGAACCGTGAAAAGGCTATGAAAATTATCCGTGCACGTGTTGCGGACCATTTTGCGCAAATCGCACAAGATGAGCAAGACGCAGAGCGGAAATCAACCATTGGTACAGGTGACCGTTCAGAGCGCATCCGTACCTATAACTTCCCACAAAACCGTGTAACAGACCACCGTATCGGCCTGACCTTGCAAAAGCTTGATACAATTCTATCTGGTAAAATGGACGAAGTTGTCGACGCCCTTGTTCTTTATGACCAAACGCAAAAACTAGAAGAACTCAACAAATAAATGAACTATGCCCAATTATTTGCAGAATACGAACAAAAGCTAGTCGAAAAAGGTGAAGAGGCAGAAACCCTGTCATTCACCTTTCGTGGCTTAAAGGACCTAGATTTTACCGGTTTTCTCCTCCTGCTTCGTCAGGAGGTTAGCACCAGCGACCAGAAGCTGATAGACCAGATTTTTCAGCAGCTTTCCCAGCACCGCCCAGCCCAGTACATTGTCGGAAAAACCGATTTCCATGGCTTGGAGTTTGCAGTGGATGAGCGGGTCTTGATTCCGAGACCAGAAACGGAAGAATTGGTTGATTTGATTTTGCAGGAAAATAGCAGAGCAGCACTGCGTGTTTTGGACATCGGTACAGGAAGCGGTGCCATTGCTATATCCCTTGCAAAAGCTAGACCAGATTGGGAAATACTGGCAGTTGATATTTCACCTGAAGCCCTAGAATTGGCCCAAGAAAACGCAGCAAGTAATCAGGTGGCTGTCCAATTCCTACAGTCCGACCTCTTTCAAGCCATCACTGGTCAGTTTGACCTCATCGTTTCAAATCCGCCATATATCTCACCTGCGGATACGGACGAAGTTGGTATCAATGTGCTGTTGTCAGAGCCCCATCTAGCCTTATTTGCGGAGGAAGATGGTTTGGCTATTTATCGACAAATTGCGGAACAAGCCGGGCAATTTTTAAGGGAAAATGGGAAAGTCTATCTTGAAATCGGCTACAAGCAAGGTCAGGCTCTAACAGACCTACTCGCTCTGCATTTTCCCCAAAAACGCGTTCGTGTCCTGAAAGACCAGTTTGGGCAGGATAGAAAGGTCGTTGCTGATGAAAATGGATAAAATCCGAACAATCATAGAGGGAGGGGGAGCAGTTATTCTCCCTACCGAAACCGTTTACGGATTATTCGCCCAAGCCTTGAATGAAGAGGCGGTCAATACTGTTTACCGCTTGAAGCAGCGTCCGCGCGATAAAGCTATGAACCTAAATGTAGCCAGCCTAGAGCAAATAAAAAAATTCAGTCAAAATCCACCCCATTTTCTGGAAAAAGTGTATAATAGATTTATGCCAGGCCCCTTAACGATTATCCTAAAAGCGAACAAAAATGTTCCTTTTTGGGTTAATTCCGGTTTGGCTACTGTTGGATTTCGTGTACCAAATCACGAAAAAACCTTACGTTTGATTTCAGAAACAGGACCTTTGATTGGCCCGTCAGCCAATATTTCTGGAGAGGAGAGCGGTAGGAAATTTACCTTGCTTATCTCACAATTTCCAGAAAAATTAGAGGGCTTTGAAGATGACAAAGCTTTAACGGGCATTGATTCGACTATTTTAGACCTTTCTGGACAGAAAGCACGGATTTTACGCCAAGGTGCGATTAGTCGTGAAATGATTCAGAAAGAAATACCTGAAATAGAATTCGAGGATTGATAGCGATTCGAGGAGTTGAATATGCTGATTTGGCAAAATTCTACCATTCGCAGAAGTCAGGCTCACTGTTTTTACCAACATAAGGCTAGCAATCTGACAAGTTGCAAAAACGGTTTATCATCTTCCAGTTTATCTTTTACGACTCCTTAACTCGCCTTGCTGTCCCCCAGCACTGCCTGTAGTTCATTGCCTAGTAGTAAAAGCCAGCTGAAAGACTATATAAGAGCCTGTATTCACAGTTCAGCACTTCCATCTAAGGCTGCTTTTTCTGCTACTCATCGTTTATTTTGTTTCAAAATACAGTCAGTATTCCCTCAAAAAACTGCCTTGATTAGCTTAAAAACGATCTTTTACAGCAAGCACTTTACTTGTGAGTACAGGTTCTAAACATTTTTAAAGGAGTTACACAATGATTTTTGACAAAGTTGACTACAGAGAGTTTGACGCTGAGGTTTGGGAAGCTATCAAGGCAGAAGAAAAACGCCAACAAAATAATATCGAATTGATTGCGTCTGAAAACGTAGTTACTAAAGCAGTTATGGCAGCTCAAGGTTCTATTTTGACCAACAAGTATGCTGAAGGTTATCCAGGACGCCGTTACTATGGCGGTACAGAAGTGGTGGATGTTATTGAGGGCTTAGCGATTGAGCGGGCAAAAGAAATTTTTGGTGCCAAGTTTGCCAATGTTCAGCCACACTCAGGAAGCCAGGCTAACTGCGCAGCTTACATGGCTTTGATTGAACCAGGCGATACGGTTATGGGGATGGATTTGGCTGCTGGCGGTCATTTGACCCATGGCGCTGCTGTCAGCTTCTCAGGACAAACCTACAACTTCGTTGCTTACAATGTGGATGAAGAAACAGGTTTGCTTGATTATGAAGCTATTTTGGCTCAAGCAAAAGAAGTTCAGCCAAAACTGATTGTTGCAGGTGCGTCAGCTTATGCGCGTACCATCGACTTTGCTAAATTCCGTGAAATTGCAGATGCGGTAGGAGCAAAACTCATGGTTGACATGGCTCACATTGCTGGTCTTGTTGCTGCAGGTCTCCATCCAAACCCAGTTCCACATGCTCATATCACGACAACAACAACCCATAAAACTCTCCGTGGTCCACGTGGTGGTTTGATTTTGACCAACGATGAGGACCTCATCAAGAAAATCAATTCAGCTATCTTCCCTGGAATCCAAGGTGGACCGCTTGAGCATGTTATTGCTGCTAAGGCTGTTTCCTTCAAGGAAGTCCTCGATCCAGCCTTCAAGGAATACGCTCAAAAAGTCATTGACAACAGTCAAGCTATGGCAGAAGTTTTCCTTGCCAACCCTAATTTTAAGGTCATCACAGGCGGAACAGATAACCATCTCTTCCTTGTTGATGTAACCAAGGTCGTTGAAAATGGTAAGGTTGCACAACACCTCTTGGATGAGGTAAACATCACCCTCAACAAAAACTCAATTCCTTACGAAAAACTCTCGCCATTCAAGACCAGCGGTATCCGTATCGGTTCTGCAGCCATTACAGCCCGTGGTTTTGGAGTGGAAGAAGCTCGCAAGGTTGCCCAATTAACAATCAAAGCACTTGAAAATGCTGAAAATGAAGCAGTTCTTGAAGAAGTCCGTCAAGAGGTTCGTGCTTTGACAGATCAATTCCCTCTTTACGAAGGTTTATAATGGATATATTTGTAAAAAAAGCCATCATACATCAATTTAGTCCTGATGATACAGAGCTGGTCCTTGCCGACCAGCTTTTGGCTGTTACCCCCAAAATAGAAGAATATTTGCGTAAGAAAATCGAGCGTGTTTTTTCTGATGAAGCCAAGACAGGGCAATTTGCCCCTGATAATCCTTTTCTCGAGTACTTAAGTGGTGATTTGCTGTCCAATTCTGTTAAGATTGCCCAGCTCTGGAAAGAAGAATTTTCCATTTCTGAAAATCTCAAAACCAATGATTTGATTTTCATCGAATTTGAGAAAAATGGTGTTGAACAGTTTGCATTTTTGAGAATTTCTTTGCGGGAAAATCTGGCTCACGTTGGTCTGGAAAGCGACAGCCCTCTGAAAATCACTCAGAATAATCTGCCAGGAGCAGGCTCCGCACCAGATGAGGCTTTGATTGTCAATCTTCAGACCTATAAGTATCATTTGATTGAGAAGAGAATCAAACACAATGGAGCCTTCCTCAATTATTTCTCAGACAATCTCTTGCAAGTCACGCCAGCCATTTCGGCAAAAAAGTCGATAAAAGCGGTGGAGCAGACTGCGCAAAAAATTGCGGACAACTTCCATCAGGGGGATTTCCAGTTTCAATCCAAGGTAAAATCGGCGATTTTCAATCACTTAGAAGAAGATAATGAACTTTCTCCTGAAAAATTGGCTGATCAGTTGTTTGACACTAACCTGACTGCCCGTCTCAATTTCGTTGACCAGCTGAAAGAAGTGATTCCAGACAAGATTTCTTTTGATGAGATTGATAGCAGCCGTCAGCTTAAAAGATTTGAAAATCAAAAATTGTCTTTATCAAATGGGATTGAGTTGATTGTGCCAAATGCGGTTTATGAAGATGCGGAATCGGTGGAATTTATCCAAAATGATAACGGAACCTATTCTATCCTTATCAAAAATATTGAAGATATAAAGAGTAAGTAAATGAAAAAACTGATACGCATATTATTGCTGTTTTTGCTTATCTTTTTTGGCTACAAGTGCTATCAAACCTATGGTTCGGTCAAGCAAGTGATGACCTATCAGTCCATGGTACAAGAAGTATTAGCTGAAAATGATACCAAGGCAAATGAAGAGTTGGTCTTGGCTATGATTTATACTGAAACAAAAGGCAGGACAGCAGATGTTATGCAATCTAGCGAATCTGCCTCTGGCTACGCCAATACCATCACAGATAGTAAGGAAAGTATTCGTCAGGGAGTTGTTTTCTTGAGTACCAATCTAGGATTAGCAGAGGTGGCTGGAGTGGATGTCTGGACTGCTGTTCAGGCCTATAATTTCGGACCTGCCTATATCGAGTACGTTGCTCAAAATGGTGGTGTTAATTCTTTGGAGTTGGCGGAAGAATATTCAAAAACTGTTGTTGCTCCTAGTCTGGGCAATACCAGCCAGGAAACCTATATCTATTATCACCCCATTGCCCTCTTAAATGGTGGGAAATTGTATGTCAATGGCGGCAATATTTATTATTCACGTCAGGTACGGTTCAATATGTACATGATGCGACTATTTAATTTGTTCTGACAATCAGGAATTTTCCTGGTTGTTTTTCTCTGTCTGCTTTAAAAAATGATATAATAAACTGAGGATACTGAATGAGGATAAGAAAGTTGAACCTGATAGCCAAGCAGTTAGTTAATCTATTTTGCTGGCTTATTTGGGTCTGAGGTAGTGTATGAGAAATTGTATGATAACAGGGGCCACCAGCGGTATTGGAAAGGCCATTGCTTATGCTTTTGCTAAAAATGGTGACAATGTGATTGCTACTGGTCGCAGAGTGGACAAGCTAGAAGAGCTTAAGGCCGATATTGAAGCTCTCTATGGTGTTCAGGTTACGATTGCTTCTTTTGATGTGACAGTGCCAGAAGCAGTCGAAGTTCACTGTCAGAAGGTGCTCCAAGAGGTTGGGAAGATTGATATACTGGTCAATAATGCTGGTCTGGCTCTAGGTTTGGATAAATTTCAGGATTATGATACGGGAGATATGCTGACAATGGTGGATACCAACATCAAGGGACTGTTGATGGTGACACGCCAGCTATTGCCCCAAATGGTCGAAAATAACTGCGGACATGTCATCAATATTGGTTCGACAGCTGGTATCTATGCCTATGCGGGAGCAGCTGTCTATGCTGCGACGAAGGCTGCTGTAAAAGTGCTGTCAGATGGTATTCGGATCGATACGATAGAAAAGAATATCAAGGTGACGACTGTCCAGCCAGGCATTGTTGAGACGGACTTTAGCCAAGTGCGTTTCCACGGGGATAAGGAACGAGCGGCACAGATTTATCAAGGAATTGAAGCTTTACAGGCAGAAGATATTGCCAACTGTGTTCTTTTTATTGCTAATCAGCCCAGACATGTACAAGTTTCTGACATGACTATCATGGCAACTCAGCAAGCTACTGGTTTTATGATTCACAGAGAGTAGGAGAAAACAGATGAAACTAAAATGGATACTGAAAGCGATGATGTGCTCCTTCTTGTTAATCTTGTTAACTGCTTGTAAAGCTGGCGGTGCTAACAATGCAAGTTCTTCCTCTAGTCAGACAAGTAGTTCTACTATTTCATCTACAACTGAACAAGTGATTCAGCCTGCCTCCATGAATCTTGATGGAATTATGCAGGGTGACTACGATTCGCTTATTGGTACTTGGCAAAATAGTCAGGGAGAAAGACTTGTATTCAATTTGAAGGGGTTGGTTAGTGATACTAGCAGTCTTCATGGACGAGGAAAAATTGTTGATGGTGTTCTTGAGACAGGGGTTGTGAGCAATAATGGTACGGACAATAACACCTTGCTCCTCGTTCCAAAAGGTCTTGCTATTCCTCAAGGATACTTTTCTGAAGGTAGCGATACGAGTGATCAGGGGCAGGATCGACTTGTGCTGGTCCAAGGGACGCTGACCGGTGAAGTTGAGGCCTATTACCGCCAATCAGTTAGCGCAGCTAGTGGGTTAGATCCTTTGAAAAATGCAGAGACTGGCGTCCAACTTGAGAGCGGTCCCTTGACGATTGATTATGCCAACCAAATCTTAGGAGAAAATGGCTGGAAAGTTATCGAGGGCAACTATACTCGTACAGAAGCCATTCCTTATAATGTCATTGAGGGTGATAATAGTAGTTACTATAGCATTTATCAAAATGGAGTTATCGTCAACGATAGCTACCAAATCATTTACCAACCCTAAGGTGGAGAAAACAAGGCAACTGTACAAAACATGATTTCCAGTAAAGAAAGATTTTGCCTCATGGAGTGCAAATCTTTCTTTTTGCTATTCTTTGCATTTCGGTGCTGTGTTTTTTATAAAAAAATGGTAAAAAAATCTTGCATTCTTCAACAGACTATGATATGATTATTAAGGTTTGAAAAAACTGACCTAAGACAGTAGGGGAGCTGGACTCATAAACATCCTACCGAGGCACAAAACGATTATTAAGATAAACGTATTTGTACTTTCGTGTCTAGGTTTAGGTGCGATTTTTTTGTACCTAGCCCAAAATAAAAACGGAGGTAAAAAAATGAGTGAAGCTATTATCGCTAAAAAAGCGGAATTAGTAGAAGCAGTCGCTGAGCAAATGAAAGCTGCAACATCTATCGTTGTTGTAGACGCGCGTGGTTTGACAGTAGAACAAGATACTGTTCTTCGTCGTAACTTACGTGGTGCAGAAGTTGAGTACAAGGTTATTAAGAACTCAATCTTGCGTCGTGCTGCAGAAAAAGCTGGTCTTGAAGGTCTTGCTGAATTGTTCGTAGGCCCATCTGCAGTTGCGTTCTCAAACGATGCAGTTGCTCCAGCTAAAACAATCTACGATTTCGCGAAAACTGCTGATGCTCTTGAGATCAAAGGTGGAGCTGTAGAAGGTAAAGTTTCTTCTAAAGAAGAAATCGAAGCACTTGCTACATTGCCAAACCGCGAAGGCATGCTTTCTATGTTGCTTTC
>CAMBAD010000052.1 GCA_945864085.1 uncultured Streptococcus sp. | reverse complement strand
CCGTTGCACTTCTTATATTTCTTGAGTGCAAGAAAAAATGGTCCACTGGACCATTACTCGCTTTTTCATTTTCATGCTCGTGAAAAAACAGTCCATTCTCACCGTTGCACTTCTTATATTTCTTGAGTGCAAGAAAAAATGGTCCACTGGACCATTGCACTTTCCTAATTTTTAAAGCGCAAGCTAAAAAGACCCGTCAGGGGCTCAATCCGCCTTCTAATTTCCGAGCTCATGAAAAAACAACCCGTCGGGGTTGTTACTCGCTCTCTCATTTTCAAGCTCATGAAAAAACAGTCCATTCTCGCCGTTACGCCTTTCCAGTTTCTAGGGCGCAAGCTAAAAAGACCCGTCAGGGTCTCAATTCGCCTTCTAATTTCCGAGCTCATGAAAAAACAACCCGTCGGGGTTGTTTTTTTAATCTTCGTTTACGAATGGTAGAAGAGCCATAACGCGAGCACGTTTGATAGCTGTTGTTACTTTACGTTGGTTTTTAGCTGAAGTTCCAGTTACACGGCGTGGAAGGATTTTTCCACGTTCTGAAATGAAACGGCTAAGAAGCTCAGTATCTTTGTAATCAACATATTCAATTTTGTTAGCTGCGATATAGTCAACTTTTTTACGGCGTTTGAAACCGCCACGACGTTGTTGAGCCATGTGTGTTCTCCTTTATATTATTAGTTTTGACCTAGAATGGTAGGTCATCGTCTGATATATCCATCGGATTGCTTGCTCCAAATGGACTTTCTTCTCGTGCGAAATTCGGTGTGGATTGTGCAGGTGCTTGATATGGTGAATTGTAGTCATTTCCACCGGCAAATGAATTGCCAGCTGAATAGCCTCCACCTTGACCTTCACGGGCAGTACGGCTTTCCAAGAGTTGGAAACTTTCTGCAACTACCTCAGTAACGTAGACACGTTGCCCTTGCTGATTGTCATAGCTACGGGTCTGGATACGACCTGTAACACCAATCAGAGCACCTTTTTTAGCCCAATTTGCCAAATTTTCAGCTTGTTGGCGCCAAATGACTACGTTGATAAAGTCCGCTTCACGCTCGCCGTTTTGATTTTTAAAATTGCGGTTAACCGCCAAGGTAAAAGTCGCAACAGCCTGGTTAGACGGAGTGTAACGAAGTTCTGCATCACGGGTCATGCGACCAACCAATACTACATTATTTATCATAAGGTACCTTCTTACGCGTCAAGCTTGACAATCATGTGACGAAGAATGTCGCCGTTGATTTTTGACAAACGGTCAAACTCTTTAAGAGCTTCATCGTTGCTAGCTTCAACGTTAACGATGTGGTACAAACCTTCGCGGAAATCTTTGATTTCGTATGCAAGGCGACGTTTTTCCCATGCTTTTGATTCAACGATTGTTGCACCGTTGTCAGTCAAGATAGAGTCAAAGCGTGCTACCAAAGCGTTTTTAGCTTCTTCTTCAATGTTTGGACGAATAATATAAAGAATTTCGTATTTAGCCATTGATATGTTCCTCCTTTTGGTCTAATGACTCATGGTCTAGCCACGAGTAAGTGAGGGATTCTCACAGAAAATAATTATACCATAATATAGAAAATATGCAAGTGAAAACAGCTTGCTGAAAACAGTTTCATAAGCCAAAAGACTATCCACCTAAGATGGACAGTCCGATAAACTAAGCCACAACAGCTTTGGCTACTTCTTCTGTCGTCATGCGGGAGAAGTAATGGGTGGTGTCGATGGTTTTGAGTTTTTCAAGGACATCCACATACTCGTAGCGGGTGCCGACGAGAAGCTTCTCAATGTCTGAAACATCACCGATTCCGAAGAAATCTCCGTAAATCTTGATGGACTCGATGACGGATTTTTCAGTTTTGATATAGGAGGTGATCTTACCAGCAGGATAGCGGACGCTGCGCTCTACGGTGTATTCTGGGGTTGCACCGAAGGTCCAGTCCCAGGTCGCAAACTGGCTATCGCGGATTTCTTGGATGCGGGCCAAGTCGCTTTCTGACAGGACATATTCGTCCATGTCTGGGTATTCTTTCTTCATCTGGTTGAGGATGGCTTCCTTGAACTCAAGGACAGTCATCTTTTCAGGCAGTTCATTGTTAATATTGGTCACGCGGGCACGGACGGACTTGACACCCTTGGACTCAATCTTATCCTTGCTGACCTTGAGGGCGCTGGCCAAGACAGACATGTCCACATCAAAGAGCAGGCAGCCGTGGTGCATCATGCGGCCTTTGGCATAGGCTTGGGCATTGCCACAGATTTTCTTGCCGTCAATTTCCAGGTCATTGCGGCCAGTGAAGTTGGCTTCCACGCCAAGGGTTGCAAGGGTGTCAATCACTGGCTTGGAGAAGGTCTTGAAATCAAAGGCTCCTTCTTCTGACTTGTTGGAAATGATGGTATAGTTGAGGTTATTGAGGTCATGGTAAACAGCCCCACCACCGGACAAACGGCGGACCACATGGATACCGTTGGCATCTGTGTATTCCTTGTTAATTTCCTGAATGGCATTTTGGTGCTTGCCGATGATGATGGCAGGCTCATTGATCCAAAGGATAAAAATCTCATCAAGGTCGGTCAATTCTTTGAAGGCATAGGCTTCGAGGGCGATATTATAGGCTGGGTCATTGCTGTTGTTGACAATGTATTTCATCTTGTACTACTTTTTGCGCACCAAAAATGGACTGGTACATGCTTCCTTTCTTATTTGTCAGATACTCCTATTATAATGAAAAGGAGGGCAATTGACAATGGAATTGTTTAGAATGAGCCGACTTTAGAGAGTAAGAGCCAACACCATTCCTGAACGCAGAAAATGGTGTTGGCTTTTATCTTTACCCTTTTTGGGGTTTATGGAAGCTGAAGCGATTTGTCTTTATAGGGGACAGCCACTCTAAAAACAAATCAACCCACTTGTATACTTGAGCGTTTTGATTACTTTCGTTGATACCTGTTCTCAAATCTCCTAATACAAGACCGTGTTTCCCCTTGTTAAAAATATGAAGTTCGTAAGATACATTGACTTCGTCTAGTGCCTGACAGTATTTTAAGGCATTGCTTGCTGGTACCAAACTATCCTCCATCGTATGCCATACAAAACTCGGAGGTGTCTGTGGACTGACATTTGCTATCGTATTGAGTTTTTCAAGGAGTTCTTGACTTGGATGAGTATAACCTGTTGCTGCAAATGTTACCTTATCGAAGATTTCAGAATCAGTATCGGCATTAAGAGCATAGGCTGCGTATGCCAAGAGGAGATGGGTCGGCCTATATAGTTCCTTATCTTTTCCTAATAGTTCTTGAAGCCAGGGTTTGTGCCAATGTGTCCCTAGCTGACTTGCTATATGGCCCCCTGCCGAAAAACCTCCAACAACGACATAATTTAAATCAACATGAAAGGAAACAGCATTCTCTTTAAGATAAGCCACCGCCTTAGCTAATGCAACAAGAGGCTGAGGAAAGGCTGAGACTGGATTCGCTGGAAGTTGTTCGACATCATCTGAAGCCATTCTTTCTAATCCCTCCGTTGCATAATGGACCACTATCACATGAAAGCCCTCAGCTAGAAAACGAAGTGCAACTGACTCATCTTCACGAAATGAGGTCCAAAAATAGGCTCCTCCTGGGCAAATCACTATACTCGGATAAAGTCGGTCTGAATCAATCTCTTGATTAGGCTCCTGAAGATAAAATTTAGCATAAGAGCCATTGTTATCTAATTGTTTTTCAAAATACTTCATGTCTAGCATTTCCTTCCTCATTTTTCATTTATTATAAAGTTTCTTAGTTATTTTGTAAATCGCAGTTTCTTGCAGAGAAGATATCATATTTTTGGAAGAGAGTCATTCCCTATCCAACAAAATGCTCGGGGCCAGATACAGGCTGTAGTCCAACTCTTGGCTTTGCTTTAAAATCTTATCCGCCTGATGTGAATCAGCTCCGTATTCGATGAGAAAGACTTGGATGCCGGTCTGGGAGAGATTGTTCAAATAGTCCAGATAAAAATCTTCTGCTTCTGCAGTCTGCTGAACAGGTTTGCCCGCATCAAAATCGTAAGCTAAAAAGACACTTTCTTGATTGACTGCGCAGATGAGCTGTCGAGCGAGCTGAGGGTCTTCAGCAACTAATTGTGAAACAAAGGTCGAACCACCATTGATAATGACTGGTAGGTTCATCGTCTGAAATTCCTTCAATAGTTGGACCAGACTAGCATACACTTCAGGCCGCTGATCATGGTCGTATACATCAAAGTTATCCAAAAAGAGGCCATCTACTCCCTTGTCCTTCAAACTTTGGGCTAACTGATGAACTAGAAAATCCTGCCAGGCTGAATCCGTCACATCTAGCCAGTATTCATCTGGACAGTTGTCATAGGGTTTGAAAGTCAAATCCTTGAAATTCTGATAAAAGGAATTGGATGTTTCTAGGGCCCCAACATTGAGGTAGGCAAAAATCTGCCGAGAGCGAAAATGAAGTTGTTTGATATCGGATTTCTCTAGATAGGTCGCATCCAAAACCATGGTCTGATAGGATTTGGAGAGTTGAAGCAAATCTTCCTTTTCCATCCCGATAAAGACTCCATAATCTTGCTGGCGAGTTGAAAACTGCCGAATCAATAAGACCATGCTGACTACTAATAGAATCAGACCTAGCAAATAACACCACTTTTTCATCCTTATCGCTCTCCCTCTTCTTAGCTTAGCAAAGAGTCAGATAAAAGTCAAAACAGGCCAAATGGCCTGTTTCTTACTCAATATCACTGCCGTTTGTGGCAATGACCTTCTTGTACCAGTCAAAGGATTTTTTCTTGGAGCGTTTGAGGGTTCCCTTGCCCTCATTGTCACGGTCTACGTAGATGAAGCCGTAGCGTTTCTTCATTTCGCCCGTGCCGGCTGATACGAGGTCGATACAGCCCCAAGTGGTGTAGCCCCAGAGAACCACGCCGTCTTCATGAATGGCTTGGTTCATGGTCTCAATATGGGCGCGGAGGTAGTCGATGCGGTAATCATCAGCGACATAGCCATTTTCATCTGGAGTGTCGACAGCACCAAGACCATTTTCAACGATGAACATAGGTTTTTGATAGCGATCCCAGATGGCGTTGAGGGTGATACGGAGGCCCAACGGGTCAATCTGCCAGCCCCATTCGGATGCGTCCAGATAAGGGTTTTTGATGGAAGCAAAGATATTGCCTTGGGTCTTTTCTTTCACGGCTGGGTCTCCAGAAGCCACACGGCTTGAATAGTAGGAGAAGGAAATGAAGTCGACCGTGTGCTCCTTGAGCAGGGCCAGGTCTTCCTCAGTCATTTCCAGTTCCAGGCCTAGTTTTTCCCACTTCTTCTTGGCGTAGTTTGGATATTCACCACGGGATTGCACATCGATGAAGAAATAATTTTCCCGGTCTTCCTGCATAGCTTCCCAATAGTCGCGTGGATGACAGGTATTTGGATAGTATTGACCCGCAGCCAACATACAGCCGACCTTGTTTTCTGGGTCTACTTCATGGGCGATTTTGGTTGCAATGGCAGAAGCCACCAGCTCATGGTGGGCCGCCTGGTATTTGACCAACTCTTCATTTTCCCCTTCTTCAAAGCAAAGGCCTGCCCCCATAAATGGCGCGTGGAGAATCATATTGATTTCGTTGAAGGTCAGCCAGTATTTGACCAGACCCTTGTAGCGGGTAAAAAGAGCGCGGCAGAGATTTTCATAGAAGCCCAGCATCTTGCGGCTGCGCCAGCCCCCATAGGTTTCAATCAGGTGCATCGGGCAGTCAAAGTGGGTAATGGTAACCAAAGGCTCGATACCATACTTGTGGCATTCTTTGAAGAGGTCTTCGTAGAATTTCAGGCCTGCTTCATTTGGCTCAGCCTCATCCCCTTTAGGAAAGATACGGGTCCATGCGATGGAGAGGCGGTAGGTTTTGAAGCCCATTTCGCCAAAGAGAGCGATGTCTTCCTTGAAATGATGGTACATGTCAATGGATTCCTTGGCTGGGTAGAAATAGCCATCCTCAAAATCAAACATCTTCTTGCGGCCGGTAATGATGGCCCCACGGTCTTCACCAATAGGCACAACATCCACATTGGCCAGTCCACGGCCGTCTACGTTGTAGGCGCCTTCACACTGGTTGGCAGCTGTTGCGCCACCCCATAAAAATCCGTCTGGAAATGGTTTTAATTGTGTCATTTCGTTCTCCTTTTATTAGTTAGTTTCTTTTTGATAGAGGACTTCCCTGTTAATCGGGTCTATAATGGATTGAAGGTCATAACGACCATCTTGGTAATTAAACTCCATGATGGCACAATTTCGCATCGGAACCCTTGGGAAATCTGTCAGGACATGTCTTAAAAATTGAGCAATAGAAGCCCCGTGACTGACAACGAGTACCGTCTGATTGTCAGGATTGTTCAAAATATCCCGCATGGTTGCTTCCATCCGCAAACGAACCATCATATAATCTTCGCCCCCGTAGGTCACGAAATAATCTCCGTAACCAATATCACCCTGCAAGGGCGGATTGAGGTATTCCTGCTGACCCTCAAAGGCACCGAAATCCTGTTCTTTCAAGCCTTTCAAACGGATATAATCTGTTCGGCCGCTGGCAAGCTCTGCTGTATCACAGGCTCTTTCCTGAGTTGAAGAGTAAACACGGTCAAACTGAATGCCCTGTTCCGTGAAATAATCATGGGCTGCCCGAGCCTGAGCAATCCCTTCTTCTGTCAAGGGAGAATCACAGGCTCCTTGGATGCGTTTTTGCAGATTAAAGCGAGTTTGTCCATGGCGCATGAGATAGACTTTTTTCATAACCTTCACCTCTTTACAAATCATAAACCTTGAAATCATTCTGAGGGTCAATCAAGTATTTAAACTGAATTTGCCCATCTTCATAGTTTAGTTGGCAAATGGCGCAGTTAGGCAGAAAAACTCCTGGGGGAAATTGGACATCTAAGACCTGCACCAAACCCCAGATAGCTGCTCCATGACTGACCATGAGAATGGACTGGGCTGGGTCTGTTTCTGCCACAGAAAGAATAGCCTCTTCTACCCTCCTGCCCACTTCATGAATGTCTTCTCCGCCAAACGGTACCAGCAAATCTTCAAAAGAGCGTGAACCCGGCCGGTGCTTGGGCAATAATTCCTCTTCTCTTGCTTCAAAGATACCGAAGTTCATCTCTTTCAGTCCTTTGAGCTGCTGGTAAGGGGTATCCGTTACCAATTTCAAGGTATCGGTTGCCCGCTCTTGTGTTGATGAATAGGCGGCATCAAATGCAATACCTTGTCGTTTAAAGTAGGCACCGACCGCCTGAGCCTGCTCAATCCCCTTTTGCGTCAAGGGAGAGTCGCACCAGCCCTGAACCCGTTTTTGTGTGTTAAACAGGGTTTCGCCATGTCGCATTAAGTAAATGGTTTTTGCCATATAACCTCCTAGTCATTCAAGGCCGTAGCGCCGTTGCTTGCAATCAAATCTCTGTAATAGAAGAAGGAATCCTTGCGAGAGCGGTCAAAGGTTCCTTGACCTTGATCATCCGCATCGACATAGACAAAGCCGTAGCGTTTGGACATTTCAGAAGTCGAAGCTGAAACCAAATCCGTACAGCCCCACCAGGTGTAGCCCATGAGCTCCACTCCGTCCTCAATGGCTTCGTACATCTGCTGGACATGTTTTTCCAAATAGTCTATCCGGTAGCTGTCATGGATGGCACCATCTTCTTCGACCACATCCAGGGCACCCAGACCATTTTCCACGATGAAAAGGGGCACCTGATAGCGGTCATAGAGTTTGTTGAGGGTGGTCCGAAGTCCGACTGGGTCAATTTGCCAGCCCCAGTCAGAAGCTTCCAGATAAGGATTGGCTTCGCCCAAAATCAGATTTCCTGCAGCGGCTTTTTGCTCAGGACTTTGGTTGTTGGGGTGACGGGTCACAGAAGTCATATAGTAAGAAAAACTCATAAAGTCAACAGGATACTGCTTGAGAATGGCTTCATCTCCTGGCTCAAACTGAATCTGGATATTGTTTTCCTTGAAGAAACGATTCATGTAACGAGGATAGGCTCCCCGAATCTGGACGTCCGAATAAAAGAGGTTGGCCTGATCCTTTTGCACCGCATGGAGGATGTCATCTGGATGGCAGGTTGCTGGATAGGCCTCCATCCGAGCCAGCATACAGCCCACCTTGTTTTCTGGGTCAATCTCATGGGCAGCCTTGGTCGCCAAGCTTGAAGCGATAAACTGATGATGAACTGCTTGATACATTTCATCCAAATGGAGTTTGCCATCTTCAAAGAGGAGGCCGCCTGACAAGTAGCCTGTCAGACCGAGAATATTGATTTCATTGAAGGTCAGCCAGTACTTAACCTTGCCCTTGTAGCGCTTGAAGACCGTTTCCGCATAGCGAACAAAGAAATCAATGACCTTGCGGTTCTTCCAGCCGCCGTACTCGGTCACCAGATGGATGGGAAATTCGTAGTGGGACAGGGTCACCAAGGGCTCGATACCGTACTTATTGAGCTCATCAAAGACCTTATCGTAGAAAGCCAGTCCTTCTTCATTGGGCTCCAACTCATCTCCCTTTGGAAAAATCCGTGGCCAGGCGATGGACAGACGGAAGGTCTTAAAGCCCATTTCGGCATAGAGGGCGATGTCTTCCTTGTAGCGGTGGTAAAAATCCGAACCCCAGCGTTTTGGATAGAGGCGTTTTGGATAGAGGCCTTCTGTATCTTGGAGGGCAAAATCCAGTTTTTCACGATTCATAGGTGTTGTAAATTCTCCACCCATGGTTTTGCGCTCTTCTGGACTGACAGCCCTAGCTGTGTCAGAGGTCGCAAAGCCGCGGCCTCCCTCGCCAAAGCCTCCTTCAAACTGGTTGGCGGCGGTTGCCCCACCCCAGAGGAAGCCATCTGGAAATCGTTTTTCTGTCATTGCTCTTCTCCTTTGTACCTTGTTATGTTTGTTCCATATCTGCAAGAAAAACGGCATTTGCCGCCTTTCTTAGTCTAGGTCTTCACCATTGCTTGCGATAACTTTCTTATACCAGTAGAAAGAATCTTTTGGGGTTCGGTCAAGTGTTCCATTTCCAGCGTCATCCATATCAACGTAGATAAAGCCATAGCGTTTGCGCATTTCGCCTGTCCCTGCTGACACTAGGTCAATACAGCCCCAAGTAGTGTAGGCAATCAAGTCTACGCCATTGGCAATAGCTGCCGCCATAGCATTGACATGGGCACGGTGGTAGTCGATGCGGTAATCATCATGAATCGATCCATCTTCTTCAACTGTATCAAAGGCTCCCAAACCATTTTCAACAACCATGAGTGGAATTTCATAGCGGTCATACATTTTTTCAAGGTAGTATTGGAGGCCTGACGGGTCATGTGCCCAACCCCAGTCTGAGTAAGTCAAGTAAGGGTTTTTCGCACCTGCTGAGAAGTTTCCTGAAACGGTATCATCTGACTGATGAGTCGTTACGACCGTTGACATATAGTAGGAGAAGGTGTACATGTCTACCTTGCCCTTAGCTAAGACTTTTAGGTCATCCTCAGCCATTTCAAGAACTACATTGTGTTCTGCCCAGAGGCGTTTGGCATAGGTGCCGTATTTTCCTTTGGCCTGTACATCTCCGCAGTAGTAGATATTTTGCTCCCAGGCATGTTGATTAGCTAGAATATCTGCTGGATCGCAGGTGCCTGGGTAGAAGGTAATACCACAAATCATGTTACCAATCTTGTAGTCTGGGTCAATCTCATGCCCGATTTGAACAGCCTTGGCAGAGGCAACAAATTGGTGGTGGAGGCTTTGGTAGGCATCTTGGTAATCCTGGTCAGTCATTTCATCACCAAAAAGATCCAAGAACATGATACCACCGTTGATTTCATTGAAGGTCAGCCAGTATTTAACTAGGCCCTTGTATTCCTTGAAAATAGTTTCCGCATACTTGACATAGAAATCAACAAGCTTACGGTTTTTCCAACCGCCATACCGTTGTTCTAAGCTAAGCGGTGTATCAAAATGCCAGATGGAAACCAGTGGCTCGATATTATACTTGCGGCATTCCTCAAAGACAGAACGGTAGAAATCAAGACCAGCTTGGTTAGGCTCTGCATCATCTCCATTGGGGAAAATCCGTGCCCAGGAAATCGACAAGCGGAAAACAGAGTAACCCATTTCTGCGAAAAGCTTGATGTCTTCTTTGTAGCGGTGATAGAAATCCACAGCCTTGTGGTTTGGATAATAGTGGTCTTCTAGGACTGCATAGGTCGCTCCTTCAGGCAGATGACCGCCTGCATGCCCCATAGAGGCGTACTTGCCTGGATTGCCATCCTTATCGATATAGGTCGTGTAGCGTGGCTTATCGACAGAACCTCCTGTTGTCACATCTGTCTGGACCAAACCGCGTCCGTCTACATTGTAAGCACCTTCTGCTTGGTTGGCTGCAATAGCTCCTCCCCAGAGGAAATTTTTTGGAAATCTAGGCATAACTGCCCTCCTTTTTTAATATTTTTTACAAATTGAGAAGAATAGACCTAAACTGTCAATTCAATAGTATTGCCCTCAAAGCCTAGGAAACAGGATTCATAGTAGCCATCCCCAGTCGTGCGAGGGCCAGAAACCAGCTCAAACCCATCTGCTTGCAAGCGCTGGGTCAGCTGATCCACTTTTTCCTTACTTCCCAAGGAAAAGGCCAGATGGATAAAGCCCAGCCGTTCAAGAGGTAAGGGTTCTGGATTCACGCTGGGCTTGTTCATAATTTCCAAGCGTGCCCCATCTGTAAAGGTCAAGAAATAGGAAGAAAAGCCCGTTTTAGGATTGTGGTAACGGCTATTGGATTGAGCCTCAAAATAGGTTTCAAAGAAGGTCCTTGCCCCTTCTAAATCCCTGACGTATAGGGCAACATGTTCAATCTTCATCTTCTCTTTTCCTTCACTTATTTTTCTTATAAATATAGTATAAATGGATTGAAAGCCCTTTTCTTGTCCAATAATATGGTATAATGATACTATCATCTGATTCAGAGGTTTTTATGAAGAAACATCTCACCGATCAATTTTTCCAGCACCAGATTGACTATGACAACCAGCTGCTGCCTTTTAAGTACTACTACACCCATGTCAAGCAGGGGATTCCCGATGTCCTCTTTCATTGGCACAACGAAATTGAAATCAACTACGTCTATGAAGGAACCGCTCGTTACCATATCGACTATGATTACTTTGACAGTCAGGCTGGCGACATCATCCTCATGCGGCCTAATGCCATGCACTCTATTCACCCGATTGAAAACGAGGAACATGTGACCGACACCTTTGTCTGGCATCTGGATTTGCTGGGGGCTTCTATCTTGGATCAGACCTCCATGCTCTACCTCCAGCCCCTGCAAAACGATGGTTTTAAGTTCGTTCCACGCATCCAGCCTCATCAGGAGGGCTATGCCCCTGTCAAGGAGTGTCTTTTCCGGATTTTTTCGCTAGTTCAAGCTCCCGAGCCCTATTATGAACTGTCGCTCAAAAGCCAGCTGTTTGAGTTGCTCCATCTACTTTACCGCTATGGCTATATTCTCAGGAAAAATACCGATGACCTTTATCGGAAAAATGAAAAGCTGCGCGGGCTGATTGATCACATCCACCACCATTATCAGGACAATCTGACGATTGAGGCGATGGCTGATTATATGGGGTATAGCAAGACCCACTTTATGTCTGTTTTCAAACAGCACACGGGCACTTCCTGCATGGAATTTGTCATCCAAGTCCGACTGCGCGAGGCCTGTACGCTTCTGACGACCAGCATGAAGCCCATTCTTGACATCTCCAATCAGGTTGGTTTTAACAACTTATCCAATTTTAACCGCCAGTTCAAACGCTACTACAAAGTCACCCCCAGCCGCTACCGCAAACAATTTCGCAAGGAGAAGAATTATGTTGCTGCGCGGCCTCACAAACTAGAAAGGAAAACCAACTCATGATTACCATGCAACTGTACTACACTGGAACCAATGGTTCCGCTCTGCTTTTTGTCAAGGAAATGGAAGAAACAGGCATCGCCGAAAAGATTCGTCAAGAGCCGGGCAATATGGCCTACAACTACTACCGTTCCCTGTCGGACCCTGAGACCGTCCTCCTGGTAGACGCTTGGGCAGACCAAGAGGCCCTTGACTTCCACCACTCTTCACCTATGATGCAGGACATTCTGAACCTGCGAGAAAAGTATGGCCTTGTGGTGCGTGCTGAACGTTACCTGTCCGATCAGGAGGGAATGCCTGAAAGAGATCGAAAATTCGCAGATTGAGAGGGGAGCTAGATTCTGCCAAAAAGGCAAAAAGGAGCTGGGGAGTGATTCCCTAGCCCCTTTTTAATGGCTTATCACATAGCTGATATTTTATTTGACTGTCGTTAACAGGTAGTCGCCGCTGTTGAGCTGACTTTCTTGTG
>CAMBAD010000051.1 GCA_945864085.1 uncultured Streptococcus sp. | reverse complement strand
AAGGGAGATTTCTGAAATGAAAAATTTTAAAATTGTTAGTAGAAATCTATTATCTGAAAGAGAGTTGGTAGCTTGCCAACAGTTAATTAGAGAGTGTCAAATTGTTGATGGTAGTCATCGACAACCCTATTTATCAAATATGTTACATTTCGATAAGACGATGCCAGCTTTTTTACTTGCTTATCAGGAAGATACCTTGCTTGGATTGCTTGCTATCTATGCGGATGATAGAGAAGAGGCTGCTGAGGTGAGCCTAATTGTGCGACCAGATGTAAGAAGAAAAGGGATCGGAAGTCAACTGTTGACACACTTTGAATCTATCCAGAAAAAGTATAACCTTCTTGGACCGCTCTTTGTGACAGAGCAAGTATTCTTGAATAACAATCCCGATTTCTTAGAAAATATGAATCTGGTAGCAGAAGAGGAGAAGGAGACTTGGTTGAGTAGGCCTCGTCAGCCTTTTGAGGAGATAATTCTTACAGATTTGTCCTTTACATTGGCTGCCGAAAGTGATGTCCCATCTATTGCTGGTTTTCAGTCCAAAGCTTTTGATATACCTTTAGAAATCAGTGAGCAGTATGCAAGAGAGGCAATTCAAGATAAGAATAGCCTGTTGTATATCTTAAAAAATAGCGGTCAAGCTATGGCTTCCTGTACTGTTGACCTTTCTACAAACTACAACTATCTCTATGGTTTGGCAGTTGATGAAAATACCAGAGGGAGAGGTATCGGTACAGCATTGGTAAAATTGATTATTAACGATTTGATTAAACGCAATACGAAAGAGTTTCAAATAGCTGTTGAAGAGGAGAATGGGGGAGCTTGGAAGTTATACAGGAAACTGGGATTTGAAGAACAGACTCAACTTGTCTATTTGCAAAAAGAGTAGGAATTAGGCAAGGAGTTTGTCCTCAAAAATTCAAAAAATACTGTGAATAAACTTTGCTATGGCGGACTTTTTCAGTAATTTCCTATTTTTTTTGATATAATGGAAAAAGCAGTTTTATGAGGTTTGGACCATGAATATTCAACAATTACGATACGTTGTAGCCATTGCTAACAGTGGTACCTTTCGAGAAGCCGCTGAGAAGATGTACGTTTCACAGCCTAGTTTATCCATTTCTATTCGTGACTTGGAAAAGGAGTTGGGCTTTCAGATTTTTAGTCGGACCAGCTCAGGGACATTTTTGACACAAAAAGGCATGGAATTTTATGAAAAAGCGCAGGCTTTGGTCAAGGGATTTGATCAGTTTGAGCATCTCTATTTGCAGTCGGAGGAGGGAGAGAAGACGTTTTCCATTTCCAGCCAGCACTATGATTTCTTGCCGCCCCTGATCACGGAATTTTCCCGTCAACATCCTCAGTACCCACATTTTCGGATTTTTGAGTCGACCACTGTGCAGATTTTGGATGAAGTTGCACAGGGGTATAGTGAACTTGGTATTATTTATCTCAACGAAAGAAATACCAAAGGGATTATGCAGAAATTGGACAAGCTTCATTTGCAGGCTGTTGATTTATCAACCTTTCAGACCCATATTTATCTACGGAAAGACCATCCTTTGACAGCCAAGGCAGAAATTGAGCCAGCGGATTTGGTCGGCTTGCCTACTGTGCGTTTTACACAGGAGAAGGAAGCCTATCTCTATTATTCTGAGAATCTAATCGATACATCGGATTCATCGGTGGTTTTTGATGTGACTGACCGAGCTACCTTGAATGGAATTTTAGAGCGGACCGATGCCTATGCAACTGGTTCGGGCTTTTTAGATGATGAATCTGTCAATGGAATCACGGTGATTCCGTTTAAGGGGAAGGTTGACAATCGCATGGTTTATGTGAAGCGTGCTGCTGATGAGCTGAGTCAGTGTGCACAGGATTTTGTGGCTACCATGCAGGCTTATTTTGATAAAAAGAAGGAAGAGAATGCGTAAGATTGTGTTTCCGCTGCTGATTGCAGCGCTGATTGGTCTGGATCAGCTTGTCAAAGCTTGGACAGTGGCCAATATTGAATTAGATACGGTTCGGGATTTTATTCCTGGCTTTATGAGTTTGGCCTATCTCCGTAACTATGGGGCGGCTTATTCCATGCTGCAAAACCAGCAATGGTTCTTTACCATTGTGACCATTGTAGTGATGGCTGGTCTTGTTTGGTATTTTATCAAACATATCAAGGGGAGTTTGTTTACCCTTTTTAGCCTGTCTTTGATAATGGCTGGTGGTTTGGGGAATTTTATTGACAGAGTTCGGTTGGGCTATGTAGTGGATATGTTCCATTTGGATTTTATCAGTTTTCCTGTCTTTAATGTGGCTGATATGTGTCTGACTGTCGGTGTCGGTTGCTTGTTTATTTGTATTATGAAAGAAGAGAATGATGGAAGTAAGAGTTGAAGTAGGCGGTCTGCGTCTGGATAAGGCTTTGGCGGACTTGACGGAATTGTCTCGTTCGGTAGCCAATGACCAAATCAAGGCTGGTCAAGTCTTGGTCAATGGTCAGGTCAAGAAGGCCAAGTACACGGTGCAGGCAGGCGATGTCCTCACTTATGACCTGCCAGAAGTGGAAGAGGTCTCTTATGTGGCAGAAAATATTCCCCTTGAGATTGTCTACCAAGATGAGGATGTGGCAGTGGTCAATAAGCCGCAGGGCATGGTTGTCCATCCATCAGTTGGTCATACTTCTGGAACACTGGTCAATGCTTTACTGTATCATGTCAAGGATTTGTCAGGTATCAACGGTGTTCTTCGTCCAGGAATTGTCCATCGGATTGATAAGGATACTTCTGGCCTGCTGATGATTGCTAAAAATGATGAGGCACATACCAAGTTGGCTGAAGAATTGAAGTCTAAAAAATCGCTTCGGAAGTATTGGGCTATCGTCCATGGGAATTTACCTAATGACCGTGGCAAGATTGAGGCACCGATTGGGCGTTCTGAGAAGGATCGGAAAAAACAGGCGGTGACTGCTAAAGGGAAGGAAGCTGTGACGCGGTTTCAGGTTTTGGAGCGTTTTGGTGACTATAGTTTGCTTGAATTAACCTTGGAGACAGGACGGACCCATCAAATTCGTGTTCACATGGCTTATATTGGTCATCCTGTTGCTGGTGATGAGGCCTACGGACCGCGTAAGACTTTGAAAGGTCACGGTCAATTTCTTCATGCTAGAACGCTTGGATTTACCCATCCGCGAACTGGGGAGGTTGTGGAATTTACGGCAGAAGCGCCAGCTATTTTTCAAGAGACCTTGGAAGAGTTGAGAAAATAGAAAAAAAGTAGACAGTCTACATCTATGGACGGACGGATTGCCAAAAGAGACATGCTATACTTGGTGTATGAAAAAGTTAAGAGTAATAGAGTCAGAAAAAAGACTTCGGTATATTCATATCCTGCTACAGTTGCTTACTTGGTTAGGTATCATTGCCATGGGGGCGCTGGGGTTTTATCTGTATAAGCAAGGCTATTTGACTGATATGCCTAAATTGCGGCTGCTGGTCGGAAGGGCTGGTGTGTGGGGGCCTCTCTTGTTTATGCTTGTGCAAGTGATTCAAATCATCTTGCCGGTTCTTCCAGGAGGTGTGACAACCTTAGCAGGTGTTGTTATCTTCGGCCCTTTCTGGGGTTTCGTTTGGAACTATCTCAGTATTTGTCTGGGTTCAATTTTGGCCTTTCATATTGCTAAAAGCTACGGTCGGCCAGTATTGCGGTTGCTTTTTAGTCCTAAAACCATCGCGACCTATGAGAAAAAGACTGGCTCCAGTACGCAGTTTTCTAGGTACTTTGCCCTAGCCATCTTCTTTCCTTTCGCTCCAGATGATTTTCTATGCTACCTAGCGGGAACAACCTCCATGACTTACAAACAATTTATCTGGATTATCTTATTGGGGAAACCAGCTTCTATCCTGATTTACAGCATGGGCCTGACAACCCTCTTTTCTAAGTTCTTTGGCTTTTAGGCTGAAAACCTTATCATCTTGCCCAATTTCCACCAAGATGCTATACTAGATAGCGGAATAAAATTAAAGGAGCTAACATGGAAACTTTACCAAATTGTCCAAAATGTCAATCGGAATATGTCTACGAAGATGGGGCGCTCTTGGTCTGCCCTGAGTGTGCCTATGAGTGGAATCCAGCTGATAGTGTGGAAGAAGAGAGTGGTCCTGTCGCTATCGACGCCAACGGAAATCGTTTGGCTGATGGAGATACGGTGACGCTGATTAAGGATTTGAAAGTTAAGGGTGCGCCAAAGGATCTCAAGCAAGGCACGCGTGTCAAAGGGATTCGTATCGTTGAAGGAGATCATAACATTGATTGCAAAATTGATGGCTTCGGTGCGATGAAATTGAAATCTGAGTTTGTGAAAAAAATCTAATGGATAAAAGGACTGGTCAATCCAGTCTTTTGTCGTATGTGAAAGGATATTATGAAGAATCAAAGTATTTTATGGTATAGTCGGTGCTTATTGGCTATTTTGGCGATTACAGGAACTGCCTTAGAAATCATTAAGTATGGTATCGGCATGCTGATGTATTATACGGTCCAGTCTAATCTGCTGGTCTCTCTCTTTGCAGTCTATATGGTCTATGCCATGAGCAAGGGGAAGGAGTTGCAGAGTCAAGGTTTCTTACGAATTAAGGCCGCAGTTACCATGTCCATTATGATTACCTGCGTGGTCTATCATGTCATGCTGGCACCGTTGGCCGATGATTTTTGGCGGGTCGAAAATATGCTATGCCACTACATTGTGCCTGTCTATTTCCTCCTGGACACTCTAGTAGTGGATCGCCAAAAGCAGTACAAATGGTTTGATCCGATTTGGTGGACGAGTTTGCCGCTAGCTTACATGGTCTTTGGGCTGATCAATGGATTTTTCCTGAAAATTCCTATCCCAGATGCCAAGGATAGTCCCTTTGCTTACTTCTTCCTCAATGTTCCCAAATATGGTTGGGCTTACGTTTTGACCTATGCAGGCATTATTTTCGCTGCTTATCTGCTCTTTGGTTTCTTATTGGCGGGGGTCAAATCCCTGAACCTGAGGAAATCGGCTGCGATTCAAGCTTGATTCTCAGTAAAATCCGAAGGTTTGCGGATTTTTTACAGAAAGAATTTGTAGAAATAGAAAAAGTGTGCTATACTGATTCCAATAATCCTTTAAGTGCTGTCCAGAGAGGCAGGCAAGGAGAATCATGTAAAGAAGGTCGGTTTATCCTGCCTGTATTTTCTGAACTCTCCTGAAAGGGAGAGTTTTCTCTTTCTCTCAGCGATTACAGGGACTTGGAGGAGTTGAGGCAGTTCGCACAGCTGTGGGAACGACATCCCGATGCATTATTATTTTTAGGAGGTCTTATGAAGACTAAGGAAATCGTTGACGATATGACCATGAAACGGGCCATCACTCGTATCACTTACGAGATTATCGAGCGCAACAAGAATTTGGATAATATTGTCCTGGCTGGTATCAAGACGCGTGGTGTTTTCATCGCCAAGCGGATTCAGGAAAGGCTGAAACAGCTGGAGGGAATTGATGTTCCGCTGGGTGAGTTAGATACCAAGCCCTTCCGTGACGATATGAAGGTAGAAGAAGATACGACCAGCATGGTCGCAGATGTAAATGACCGAGACCTTATTTTGGTAGACGATGTGCTCTATACAGGGCGGACTATTCGTGCAGCTATTGACAATGTGGTATCGCTCGGTCGCCCTGCTCGTGTTAGTTTGGCTGTTCTAGTGGACAGGGGCCACAGGGAGTTGCCTATTCGAGCAGATTATGTGGGCAAGAATATTCCGACCAGTCGTTCGGAGGAAATCATCGTCCACATGGCTGAAATTGATGGTCAGGACAGTGTTCTCCTGGTCGAACAAGTATAGTCATTCAATCACACATCATTCTTCTACATCTAATTCATAAAGGCAGGTTTCATCATGACAATCACAAATGGTAAGGTTTCACTCAAACACTTGGTAACAATGGAAACTCTCTCAAACGAGGAAGTTCTCGGTCTCATCCAACGCGGATTGGATTTCAAGCGGGGCGAGCGTGTTGACTTAGGACGGAAGTATTACGCGTCAAACTTATTCTTTGAAGATTCGACACGGACGCATAAGTCTTTTGAAATGGCAGAGCTGCGTTTGGAGATGGGCATGATTGATTTTGATGCCCGTACCAGTTCGGTCAATAAAGGGGAGACCTTGTACGATACGATTTTGACCATGTCAGCCTTGGGCGTTGATATTTGTGTTATCCGCCATTCTGAGGTGGATTACTATAAGCAGTTGATTGATAGTCCGACAATTCAGACTTCCATTGTCAATGGCGGGGACGGTTCTGGGCAACACCCAAGCCAGTCTTTGCTGGACCTGATGACCATTTATGAAGAATTTAAAACATTTGAAGGTTTAAAAATTGCCATTGCAGGAGACATTACCCATTCGCGCGTAGCGAAGTCCAATATGCAGATTCTTAAGCGGCTGGGAGCAGAAATCTTTTTTGCAGGTCCAAGTGAATGGTACTCAGAGGAATTTGATGTCTATGGTCGGCATGTAACCATTGATGACATAGTGGAAGAAGTGGATGTGCTTATGCTGCTCCGTGTCCAACATGAGCGTCATGATGGGGACGGTGGCTTCTCTAAAGAAACCTACAATCGCTTGCATGGTCTGACAGAAGAACGCTATAAACGATTGAAAGAAACAGCGATTGTTATGCACCCAGCTCCAGTCAATCGTGATGTAGAAATTGATGACCACTTGGTAGAAGCGCCAAAATCGCGTATTGTTCGGCAAATGCAAAATGGTGTATTTGTGCGGATGGCTATTTTGGAAGCTATTGTGAATGGCAAGGCTTAGGAAAACTCTAGTTTGACGGTTGGTCTGTTAGTGTGCAGGCGGCCGACAGAGTAACTAGGTCTGAATGCGAAAGCATTTGCCCGTCTGATGAGGACCTTTGCTAACTCTGACAAGATATTGAAACCTCACTTGCTATGGAATTGAGGTTTCAATATCGGAGGATTATTTAATTCTATCCTGAGAGATAGAAAGGCAAGGGACAGGTCAATGGTTGCAGACAACTCATTTCCCTACGCCTGGGAGTGGGAGAGAACTTGAAAAGTAAAAAAGAGTTCGTCAACAAGTCTTTATTTTAAGTTATTGAGCTGAAACAGTCTATCCCCAGACTGTTTCACTCCCACCCCCGCATAGTTCCAACTGTCTGGGAGACGGTTGGAAGTTGGAAATAGAGCGAACAAGGTTCGTTACAAAAAGGTTCGGGGAACCTTTGGAGGTTGGAGATATGGCGAACTCGTTTGCACCAGTTGTAGAGGTTAAATTTGGAGTATAGAATACGAATAAATTTATCAATCAACCACTGCGCTGAGATGTCGACACCAGCTCTTAGAAATGGTGATATTCTTTAAGGCTATCCCTTGCACTAGCTTAACAGTTCAACTATTGTCGAGCTGAACTGCTAAGCGTCGGACTTATCTTATTTAATGTCGCTCAGAGAGGCGACGAATAGAAAGGAGAAGGTACAGGTTCGATTTTATATTCGAACACGCCCTAAGGACCGTGTGAAAAAGATAAACATCGTCTTGACGCTTTTAGCGTCGGCGCCGAATTTCCTATTTTCACTTTGTCCTTTTAACGGGCTTTGTATCATAGATTATGTCAAAAAGACGTTTAATTTTAGAAGATGGAACAATTTTTGAAGGGGAAGCCTTCGGTGCTAATATTGATGTGACAGGAGAACTGGTCTTTTCAACAGGGATGACTGGTTACCAAGAATCTATCACAGACCAGTCCTACAATGGTCAAATCTTAACGTTCACCTATCCTTTGGTAGGAAATTATGGAATCAATCGTGATGATCATGAGTCTATTAAGCCGACTTGTAAGGGAGTTGTGGTCAGCGAGTGGGCCCGTCGGGCGAGTAACTGGCGCAACCAGATGACGCTGGATGAATTTTTGAAATCCAAGAAAATTCCAGGGATTTCAGGGATTGATACACGAGCGCTTACAAAAATCATTCGTCAACACGGGACTATGAAGGCAACCTTGGCCAATGTAGGAGATTCAGTCGAACATTTGACTGATCAGCTGCGGGCAACTGTTTTGCCGACCAATAATATCCAGCAGGTTTCTACAAAAACAGCCTACCCTGCTCCTGGTATTGGACGCAGTGTTGTTTTGGTCGATTTTGGGCTTAAACATTCAATTTTGAGAGAGTTGGCTAAGCGCGATTGCAATGTGACAGTTGTTCCTTTCGATGTGACAGCTGAAGAAATTTTGGCTCTGGCTCCAGATGGAGTGATGTTATCAAATGGCCCTGGTAACCCAGATGATGTCCCTGAAGCTCTTGAGATGATTCGAGGTATTTTAGGGAAGGTTCCTATTTTTGGTATCTGTATGGGGCACCAACTTTTCGCCAAGGCCAATGGTGCCAAGACCTATAAAATGAAATTTGGTCACCGTGGTTTTAACCATGCAGTACGTGAAATTGCCACAGGTCGTGTCGATTTCACCAGTCAAAACCATGGTTATGCAGTGGCGCGTGAAGATTTGCCTGATTGTCTGATGATTACGCATGAAGAGATTAATGATAAGTCTGTCGAAGGTGTTCGCCACAAATACTATCCAGGATTCTCTGTCCAATTCCACCCAGACGCGGCTCCAGGTCCACATGATGCCAGCTATCTATTTGATGAATTTATGGATTTGATGGATTCCTTCAAGTACAAAAAATAGTTGCCTATTAGGACCAGTTGTGGTTTGAGAATACTATGAAAAAATAGAATTGCAAGGAACAGGTCAATGGTTGCCGCAACTCATTTCCCTAGGTCTGCCTCCAGTGAGGGCAGTCTATCCCTTGCACTAGCTCGAAAATGAGTTCTGTTCAAACTCATTTTCTCACGTCGGTCAGAGCAACTAGGTCTAACTGCTGAGGCATTTGTCCTAGTACGCAAAGTCCTAGGGAACTTTGCTGGCTCATATCCTAGTTTGAAAGCTCATCTATCATCAATCTGGGCTTTCAAATGTCGGAGGAAACTTATTTAATGTCGCCCTGTGAGGCGACGAATAGAAAGGAGTAGATACAGGTTCGAGTAAGATTTGATTTTCATACTCGAACACGCCCTAAGGACTGTGCGAAAAAGATAAACGGCTCCTTGATGCTTGGTGCATCAGTGTCGCGTTTCCTATTTTCGCTTTGTCCTCTTAACGGGCTTTGTATCATAAATTATGCCAAAACGTACAGATATAAAAAAGATTATGGTCATCGGGTCCGGTCCCATCATTATTGGACAGGCTGCGGAGTTTGACTATGCAGGAACTCAGGCTTGCTTGGCCTTGAAAGAAGAAGGTTACAGTGTTGTCTTGGTCAATTCAAACCCTGCGACCATCATGACAGATAAAGAAATTGCTGATAAGGTTTATATTGAGCCGATCACACTCGAATTTGTATCCCGTATCCTGCGCAAGGAGCGCCCTGATGCCCTCTTGCCTACCTTGGGAGGGCAAACAGGTCTCAATATGGCCATGGAATTGTCCAAGACAGGTATTTTGGAAGAACTTGGTGTCGAATTGCTGGGGACTAAATTGTCTGCTATTGACCAGGCTGAGGACCGTGATTTATTTAAGCAACTCATGGAAGATCTTCATCAACCAATCCCTGAGTCTGAAATCGTGACGACAGTTGAAGAAGCCTTGAATTTTGCCAAATCAATCGGCTATCCAGTCATTGTCCGCCCAGCCTTTACCTTGGGTGGAACTGGCGGCGGCATGTGTGCCAACGAGGAGGAATTGCGCGAGATTGCTGCAAATGGTCTCAAACTATCTCCTGTTACCCAGTGCTTGATTGAGCGCTCCATCGCAGGATTTAAGGAGATTGAGTACGAAGTAATGAGGGACGCGGCGGACAATGCTTTGGTTGTCTGCAACATGGAGAACTTTGACCCAGTAGGTATTCACACAGGCGATTCTATCGTATTTGCTCCAACTCAGACGCTATCAGATATTGAAAATCAGCTTCTTCGCGATGCCAGTCTCAGTATCATTCGTGCCCTGAAAATTGAGGGTGGTTGCAATGTCCAGCTGGCCCTTGATCCACATAGCTTCAAATACTATGTCATTGAAGTGAATCCGCGTGTATCTCGCTCATCTGCTCTCGCCTCCAAGGCAACAGGTTATCCGATTGCCAAGTTGGCTGCTAAAATTGCAGTTGGACTGACACTTGATGAAATGGTCAATCCTGTAACAGGCACGACCTATGCCATGTTTGAACCTGCTTTGGACTACGTTGTGTCAAAAATTCCACGTTTCCCATTTGACAAATTTGAAAAAGGCGAGCGTCGCCTGGGTACGCAGATGAAGGCGACAGGGGAAGTCATGGCTATCGGTCGCAATATCGAAGAAAGTTTGCTCAAGGCCTGTCGTTCGTTGGAAATTGGCGTTTATCACAATGAAATGCCTGAACTGGCTCATGTTACGGATGACCAGCTGACGGAAAAGATTGTTAAAGCACAAGACGACCGTCTTTTCTATCTTTCAGAAGCCCTCCGTCGTGGCTACACAGTTGAAGAACTAGCCCAGCTAACCAAAATTGATGTTTTCTTCCTAGACAAACTCCTCCATATCCTAGAGATTGAACAAGAATTGGCAACTAATTTTGATAATCTTGACTTGCTGAAAAAAGCCAAAAAATACGGATTTGCGGATAGAAAGATTGCAGAGTTGTGGTGCAGAACAGAAAACTATATTCGCCAAATGCGGACAGAGCACAACGTCATTCCAGTCTACAAGATGGTTGATACCTGCGCAGCCGAGTTTGAAAGTTCGACGCCATATTTCTACTCAACCTATGAGTGGGAAAATGAATCCATCAAATCTAGCAAGGAGTCTGTACTTGTTCTGGGTTCCGGCCCGATTCGTATTGGACAAGGGGTTGAGTTTGACTACGCAACCGTGCATTCGGTAAAAGCCATTCAGGCGGCGGGCTATGAAGCCATCATTATGAACTCTAACCCAGAAACAGTGTCAACCGATTTCTCTGTTTCTGACAAACTGTATTTTGAACCCTTGACCTTGGAAGATGTCCTCAATGTCATCGACTTGGAGCAGCCAAAAGGAGTTATCGTCCAGTTTGGAGGGCAGACAGCTATCAATTTGGCTGAGCCATTGGCAAAAGCTGGCATCCCAATCTTGGGTACACAGGTAGCTGATTTGGACCGAGCAGAGGATAGGGATTTGTTTGAAAAAGCCCTGAAAGACCTAGGTATTCCTCAGCCACCAGGCCAAACCGCAACCAATGAGGATGAGGCTGTAGAAGCGGCCCGCAAAATCGGTTTCCCAGTGCTTGTTCGTCCCTCTTATGTTCTAGGAGGACGGGCAATGGAGATTGTTGAAAATGAAGACGATTTACGTTCTTACATGAGAACAGCTGTTAAGGCTTCGCCAGAACATCCTGTCCTAGTTGACTCCTATATTATCGGTCAAGAATGTGAAGTAGACGCTATTTCGGACGGTAAAGATGTCCTTATTCCTGGAATTATGGAGCATATTGAGCGAGCGGGTGTCCACTCTGGAGACTCTATGGCTGTCTATCCTCCACAAACCCTGTCTAAAAAGGTTCAGGAAACTATCGCAGACTATACCAAACGCTTGGCGATTGGACTGAACTGTATTGGTATGATGAATATCCAGTTTGTCATCAAGGATGAAACAGTCTATGTTATCGAGGTCAACCCTCGTGCCAGTCGTACAGTACCATTCTTATCAAAAGTAACTGATATTCCAATGGCACAGGTGGCCACCAAGCTGATTTTGGGACAAAGTCTTGCTGAGCTCGGTTACCAAGACGGCCTTTATCCTGAAAGTTCACAGGTTCATGTCAAGGCACCAGTCTTCTCCTTTACGAAACTAGCTAAGGTAGATAGTCTACTCGGTCCTGAGATGAAATCGACAGGTGAAATCATGGGTTCGGATATAACACTTGAAAAAGCCCTCTATAAGGCATTTGAAGCTAGCTACCAACACTTGGAAGAGTTCGGTAATGTGGTCTTCACCATCGCTGATGAGGATAAGGAAGAAACACTTGCTCTGGCTCGTCGTTTCCACGACTTGGGCTATGGTATATTTGCAACGAGCGGTACAGCGACTTATCTAGCGGAACACCATTTACCAGTTACTGCTGTCGGCAAGGTGGGTGACGCTGAAGGACTAGATATTCCTAGCCTTGTACGCTCAGGGAAGATTCAAGCCATCATCAATACCGTCGGGAAGAAACGGGTTGCAGATACAGATGGTCAAGTTATCCGTAGCTCTGCGATTGAAGCAGGCATTCCCCTCTTTACAGCACTGGATACAGCAGCTGCCATGTTGGCAGTATTAGAAAGTCGCAGTTTTTCTACGCGAGCAATTTAATAATTACTTTTATATTATAATGAGATTGATAAAATTCATTTGGGAGGTTAGTTTATGTATAAAGTAAGATTAGAAGATTCTATGGGCATGGTAAAGGAAGTTCCTCTTGGCTTTTCTTGGACAACTTTTTTATTCGGCTTCTTTGTGCCACTTTTTCGCAAAGATTGGAAATGGGCTACTATCTTCTTTGTTTCTGCATTAGTTTTGAACTGGATTGCTAATAAATTAGGTATTAATTTCGGAGCAATTATTGTTGGTATTCTTGGAGGAATCTTCTACAATGGCATTTATGCCAAAGAGTTGATGGAAAAGGGTTGGAAACCAGCCTCAGAACTAGATGCTCAAATTCTTCACCAAAAAGGGATATTTTAGAAATTAATCTTTGTGATTCTAGCACATTCATGGTAGGAACTGCTTAAGATTAATGTGCTGACTGAGGCGCTGGGCTTGAGCCCAGCGCCTCAGTTGGTCACCTAGAAATAAAAAAGTGACCCCGTAAGCCCGAACTTACATGGTTGGAAGTGAGGAGAACTCTTTTTCTGCCTGTCGAGTGCTTTCTCGCTTCCACTTTTTGACTTTTCAATATTTAATTTCAACAGTCTCTCAGACCGTTGAAATCAGTATGCTTACGTTTAACTCATTAGTTATAGTCTTTTAGTTTACTTTTAGTACTAGGCAACGAGCTGCAGGCAGTACT